>NZ_JBHVQT010000001.1:0-482088 GCF_042886315.1 Streptomyces sp. NPDC058001 | reverse complement strand
GGGTGGGGGGCCCCCCCCCCCCCCCCTTCTCCCCCTCGCGGGGGGGGGGCCCCCCCCGCGGCCGCCCCCCCCCCCCGCTTCCGTCGTCATGGGGACTAGCCCAGCGGGAGCCCGTTCGCGGAGAGGCCGTTGGTCGGCAGTCCGCCGAGGAGGCCGGCGGCGGGGGCGCCGGGACCGTCGGCGGGCAGGACCGCGGGGGCGATCTTGGCGAGGGTCGGCTGGGTGGCCGTGAGGGTGGTGCCCAGCGCGGTCTGGGCGGCGCCCAGGGAGTGCGTCGCGGGCAGCGTGCTCGCGATGTTCTCGACCGGGAGGGTCCGGGTGACGCCGTCGAGAGCGGCGGTCGCCTCGGGCGCGGCCGGCGCCGCGGTGGCGGCACCCGCGCCCGCGGCTGCGAAGGCGGCACCGAGAACGGCGACACCGAGGGTCTTGGCGGCAGACTGCTTCATGAATGCGTCCTTGATACGGGGACATGGTGTACCGGCGTAACCGGCATGAGCGGTCACGCAACGTATCCAGCGCCCGTATCGACCCGCAAACATCGAAAAGCGGCCGGGGTGTCGCGTTCCCGGCCGCTCCCGAAGTGTGCTGTCAGCCCTGCGTGGTGGCAGAACCGCTGGTGGAAGCGGTCTGCTTGAACAGCCATTCGGACTTCAATTCGGCGTATCCAGGCTTGATCACGTCGTTGATCATGGCCAGACGTTCATCGAAAGGAATGAACGCTGATTTCATCGCATTGACTGTGAACCACTGCATGTCGTCGAGCGTGTAGTCGAATGTGCCGACCAGGTGCTCGAATTCACGGCTCATGCTGGTGCCGGACATCAGCCGGTTGTCGGTGTTGACGGTGGCCCGGAAGTGCAGCCGCCGCAGCAGCCCGATGGGGTGCTCCGCGTACGAGGCCGCCGCGCCCGTCTGAAGGTTGGACGTGGGGCACAGCTCCAGCGGTACGCGCTTGTCGCGGACGTACGACGCGAGCCGGCCCAGCGTCACGGAGCCGTCGTCGGCGACCTCGATGTCATCGATGATGCGGACCCCGTGGCCGAGCCGGTCGGCGCCGCACCACTGGAGTGCCTGCCAGATCGACGGCAGGCCGAACGCCTCGCCCGCGTGGATCGTGAAGTGGTTGTTCTCGCGCTTGAGGTACTCGAAGGCGTCGAGGTGCCGGGTGGGC
This sequence comes from Streptomyces sp. NPDC058001, assembly GCF_042886315.1. NCBI lineage: Bacteria > Bacillati > Actinomycetota > Actinomycetes > Kitasatosporales > Streptomycetaceae > Streptomyces > Streptomyces sp. NPDC058001. The sequence goes on along the minus strand of NZ_JBHVQT010000001.1, from coordinate 480,917 downwards.
GGGAAGCCGGCCTCGGCGCCCGCGATGTCGAAGCCGACAACGCCCAAGTCACGGTGGGCGTTGGCGAGTTCGGCGATCTCCAGGGAGCGGGCCGCGTGCCGCATGGCGGTGAGCAGGGCGCCCACCCGGATGCGGTGGCCGTTCTCCCGGGCCCGGCGCTCACCCTCACGGAAGCCGTCGTTCACGGCGGTGACGACCTCATCGAGGGTGAGGCCGCCCTCCAGGTGCTGCTCGGGCGCGTACCGCACCTCGGCGTAGACGACACCGTCCGCCGCGAGGTCCTCGGCGCACTCGGCGGCGACCCGGACGAGCGCGTCGCGGGTCTGCATCACGCCGACGGTGTGCGAGAAGGTCTCCAGATACCGTTCCAGGGACCCGGAGTCGGCGGCCTCGCGGAACCAGATCCCGAGCTTGTCGGCATCCGTCTCGGGAAGGTTCCCGTACCCCACCTCGCGCGCGAGGTCGACCACAGTGCCGGGGCGCAGACCGCCGTCGAGATGGTCGTGCAGCAGTACCTTGGGGGCTCGGCGGATCTGCTCCGTGCTGGGAGTCTCCTGCCGCCGGCTCGTCTCGCTCATCATTTCCGCACTCTACCTCCTACGCGCGTAGAACGCGTCTCCGAAGGACGCGCCGATACGTAACAGTGACCGGGGGGACAGGTGGCGTACACCGCCGCTTCTGACACTGTTCTGTCATGGGACAGGGAGCTACGGCGGCGGTTCGGGCTGTTCGGCTGGGCAGAGCTTTGGGAGCGGAACCGGCGGCGGTGAGTGGGGTCGTGCTGCTGCTGCCGGGGGGTGAGGAGACGTCGGGACGCAAGCCGTCGCCGCTCGCCGCGGGGCCCGTACGCGTGCTGGGGCGTCATCTCGCGCGCGAGGGGCGTGCCGAGGGTCTGGCCGCCCATGTCGTGCACTACCGGTGCCGTGGCTGGAACGGTTCCGAGGCGCATCTCGCGCACGACGCGACCTGGGCGGCCGATGAGGCGGTACGCCGTTACGGGGACGTTCCCATCTGTCTCGCCGGGGTCGACATGGGTGGTCGTGCGGCGCTGCGCGCGGGTGGGCACAGTGCCGTCAACTCGGTTCTGGCGGTGGCGCCTTGGCTGCCCGAGGACGACGTGGCCGCGTCGCCCGAACCGGTGAAGCAGTTGGCCGGGCGGCGGGTGATGATCGTGCACGGCACCAATGACGAGCGGACGGATCCGGAGCTGTCGTTCCGGCTCGCCGCGCGCGCGAAGAAGAGCAACCGGGACATCTGCCGGTTCGAGGTCCACTCGGACGGGCACGGGCTGCATCAGTACCGTGCCGAAGTCCTCGCCCTGGCCGCCGACTTCGTCCTCGGCAACCTCTTCGGCCACAGCTTCGCCCGCCCGGTCGCCGACGCCCTCGCCGCGCCGCCGCCACTGGGCCTGCGGATGCCCCTGGCCTCGGGTTTCGGCCAGTCCCTGCGCCACCACTGAGCCCTGGCGGGGGCGTGAGTGGGTCCGGAGCGGGTTGGTGCCGCCGTCGACCAGCCGTCGACCAACAGCCCTGATCGTGCGCGGCCCGGATCGTGCGCGGCCCGGACCGTACCCGGCCCCGTTCCTAGGAGTGCCGCACCCAGGAAGACCCGTCCTGCCGCCCACGCCCGATCGAAGACACCCTGGCAGCACCGGCCGACGCACCTTGCGGGTCGTCGGCGCCGCGGAACTTCGAAGGGCAGAACATGACCCACCCGTCCACCACGGTCACTCCGAAGGTCGTCCTGGTCACCGGGGCCGGCAGCGGTATCGGCGAGGCCACCGCCAGGCGACTCGCCGCCGCGGGCCACCACGTGGTCCTCGGGGCACGGCGCATCGACCGCCTCGCCGCCCTCGCCAAGGACATCGAGGACCGGGCGGGCAGCGCCTTCGCGCACGTCCTGGACGTGACCGACCCGGCGAGCGTGCGGTCCTTCGTCGGGGCCGCCCACGACCGGTACGGGCGCGTCGACGTCCTGGTGAACAACGCCGGCGTCATGCCTTTGTCGCGTCTGGACGCGCTGAGGGTCGACGAGTGGGACCGCATGATCGACGTGAACCTGCGCGGGGTCTTGTACGGCATCGCCGCCGTCCTGCCGATCATGCGGGCCCAGCACGCCGGGCACATCGTCAACCTCTCCTCCGTCTCCGGACTGCGGGTCGACCCGACCGCGGCCGTCTACAGCGCCACCAAACACGCCGTCCGCGCCCTGTCGGAGGGCCTGCGGCAGGAGAGCCGGGACCTGCGGGTCACCGTGATCAGTCCGGGCCTGACCCGAAGCGAGTTGACCGGGTCCATCGGTGACAGTGACGTCAAGGACGCGGTGGAACAGCAGATGGACATCGCGATCCCCGCCGCCGCGATCGGCGAAGCGATCCTCTACGCGATCACTCAGCCCGCCGACGTGGACGTCAACGAACTCGTCGTCCGACCCACGGCCCAAGGATGAGGCCCCGTAACCCCGTACCGCTCAGTCCCCCAGCAAGCGCCCCCGGCGGGACAGCAGGAACTTCTTGAAGGCCGCCACCGGGGGTGTGTCGGGGTGGCCGACGAGCCAGGCGACGCCGATCTCGCGTACCGCGCGCGGGGCGGTCACCGTCAGTTCCACGACGCCGGGCCTCGGCACGGCGGGCGGCGGCAGCAGGGCCAGGCCCAGGCCCGCCGCGACCAGGCCGCGCAGCGTCTCGATCTCCTCGCCCTCAAAGGCGATACGCGGCCGGAACCCCGCCTGCCGGCACAGGTCGTCGGTGATCCGCCGCAGCCCGTACCCCGCTTCGAGGGTCACGAAGACCTCGTCGGCGGCCTCCGCGAGACGCACCCGGCGGCGGCTCGCGAGCCGGTGGTCGTCCGGCACCACCAGGCGCAGCCGCTGCTCGTCCAGGCGGCGCGCGACCAGGTCGGGGGCGTCCGGCACGGGCGCGGTCAGACACAGGTCCAACTCGCCCGCGCGGAGCCGTTCCAGCATGGCCTCGCCGTAGTTCTGGACCAGGCTGAAGCGCACCCGTGGATGGTCGGCGCGGAAGGCGCGGATCAGGCCGGGGACGGTCTCGGAGCCCATGGTGTGCAGAAATCCGAAGGCGACCTTGCCCCCCGCCGGGTCCGCGTCGGCCCGTACCTCCTCGGCGGCGCGCGCGACCTCGGCGAGCGCCCGCTCCACCGAGGTGAGGAAGGTCCGCCCGGCCGGGGTCAGCGCCACCGTGCGGCCCCGGCGCGCGAACAGGTCGACGCCCAGGTCCTGTTCGAGACGCACCATCGCGCGCGAGAGCGTCGACTGCGGCATCCGCATCTCCTGCGCCGCGCGCGTGACGTGCTCGGTACGGGCCACGCCCGCGAAGTACGCCAGGCGAGGAGCGAGCAGCGTGACGATGTCTTCTGTGTCACTGGACGGTGACAGTCGCGCCTCTGACCTTTGCTCATGCACCATGGGAACGATTATGACCGTTCCATGCATTGGACGCATGAAAAGGGCCGCCGTACGTTCGAGGCATGCCTGCTGCCAGTACCAAGGCGTCCACCCGCGTGGACGCCGTCCCTGCCCCGACTCCCCCTCTTCCCGCCGACGACCGGTTGGCGCCCGGCGACTCCCGCTACCGCCGGATGAGCCTCGCGCTCTTCCTCGCCGGTGTCGCGACCTTCGCGCTGCTCTACTCGACGCAGGCCCTCCTCCCGCTGATCTCCGCCGACTTCGGCGTGAGCGCGAGCGAGGCGAGTTGGACGGTGTCCGCGGCGACCGGCGCGCTGGCGCTGTGCGTCCTGCCGATGAGCGCCCTGTCGGAGCGGTACGGGCGGCGCACCCTGATGACCGCGTCGCTGACCGTCGCGGTCCTGGTCGGCCTGCTGGTGCCGTTCGCGCCGTCGATCGGCGCGCTGGTGGCGCTGCGGGCCGTGCAGGGCGCCGCGCTGGCCGGGCTGCCCGCGGCGGCGATGGCGTATCTCGCGGAAGAGGTGCGGCCCAAGGCGCTGGTCGCGGCGATCGGCCTGTTCGTGGCGGGCAACAGCATCGGCGGGATGAGCGGCCGGGTCGTCACCGGCTGGGTCGCGCAGGAGTGGGGCTGGCGGGTCGCGCTCGCCGTCGTGGGACTGATCGCGGTGGCGTGCGCGATCGCCTTCCGCGCGTTGGTCCCTGCGCCCCGGCACTTCACCCCGGGCACCCTCAGCCCGGCGGCCCTGGCCCGCACGGTACGCGGCCACCTCGGCAACCCGCTGCTGCGCCGCCTGTACGCGATCGGGGCGCTGTTCATGACGGTGTTCGGCGCCGTCTACACCGTGATCGGCTACCGGCTCACCGCCGCCCCGTTCTCGCTGCCGCAGGGCGTCATCGGTTCGATCTTCCTCGCCTATCTCGTCGGTACGGTCTCCTCGGCCGCCGCGGGCAGGCTGGTGGCCCGGCTCGGCCGGCGCGGCGCGCTGTACCTGGCGGGCGGCACCACCACGGCCGGTCTGCTGGTCTCCCTGTCCTCCTCGCTGCCGCTGGTGCTGCTCGGTCTGCTGCTGATCACGGCGGGCTTCTTCGCCGGGCACGCGGTCGCCTCCTCGTCCGTGAGCCACACGGCCACCCGGGGCCGCGCCCAGGCGTCGGCGCTCTACCAGTCCGCGTACTACGTGGGCTCCAGCGCAGGCAGCACGCTCGGCGCGGTGGCGTTCCACTCGGGCGGCTGGGCGGGGACGGTGGCGCTCGGTCTGCTGGCGGTGGCGGGCGTGGTGACGATCACGGTGTTCGGTACGAGGGCGGCCAGGCGCACGGTATCCGCCGGGGCAGTACGGGGCGCTTCAGCGTAACCCCTCCCTGACCTGGGGTTTTGTTCAGTCCGGGGGCCGTTGTCAGTGGGCTGCTGTAGCTTCCGAAGTGCTGCGCCGCAAAGGGGCGACGGACACGCCACAGGGGTGGGTTGGCTATGAGTGACAGCACGACCGCGACGACGGACCTCGACATCCGGCTGGAGAAGCACCGGGTGGAATTGACCGGGTACTGCTACCGCATGCTCGGTTCCTCCTTCGAGGCCGAGGACGCGGTGCAGGACACGCTGGTGCGGGCCTGGCGCAGCTATGACCGGTTCGAGGGACGCTCGTCCCTGCGGTCATGGCTGTACCGCATCGCGACGAACGTCTGCCTGGACATGCTGAACGCGGGCAACCGCAGAGCCCGCCCCATGGACCTCACGGCGTCCACACCGCTGGCACAGGCGGCCCTGAACCCGAGACCGGACAGCACCTGGCTGGAACCGATGCCGGACGCCCGCGTACTGCCCACGGTCAGCGATCCGGCGGAGGCCGCGGTGGCGAAGGAATCGGTACGGCTCGCGTTCGTCGCCGCGCTCCAGCAGCTGCCGCCCAAGCAGCGGGCGGTGCTGATCCTGCGCGAGGTCCTGGCGTGGAAGGCGAGCGAGGCGGCGGAACTCCTCGGGACGACGGTCGCGTCCGTGAACAGCGCCCTTCAGCGGGCCCGCGCGACTCTCGCCGAGACGGGCGGGGCGTCGGCCGACACGGCGACGTCGGACCCGCTGGACGAGGAGCAGAAGAAGCTCCTCGACCGCTATGTGGCGGCCTTCGAGGGCTATGACATCGCGGCGCTGACGGCACTGCTGCACGAGGACGCGGTGATGACCATGCCGCCGTTCGACCTGTGGCTGCGCGGCCCGGCGGACATCACCGGCTTCATCACGACCCTGGGCGCCTCGTGCGAGGGGTCACGTCTGGTGCCGGTGGAGGCGAACGGCTCGCCGGCCTTCGCCCAGTTCAAGCCGGACCCCGAGACCGGTGGCCATGTGCCCTGGGCGATCCAGGTCATCGAGCTGTCAGAGGGGCGGATCACCGGGTTCCACTGCTTCCTCGACACCGCCAAGTGGTTCCCCCTGTTCGGGCAACCGCTCCACCTGGAGCCCTAGTCCGACGAGCTGGAGCAGCTCCCGCAGCCGTGGGTCCGGATCGCGGATCATGATCCGGCCCCCGGCGCGGCGGGCGGCCAGTTCCAGCCGGGCGAGGAGGTCGACGGCGGCGAGTCCGGGGGTGGTGAGACCGCTGGCGTCACAGACGACGACTCCGCCTCCGCCTCCGCCTCCGCCTCCACCTCCGCCTCCGGTGGACTCCAGCAGGGCTCGTACGTCGTCGCAGAGCCGGGCGACCTCCTCACGGCAGGCGGCACCGGGGAGGACCAAGGCGGCAGGTGTCATGGCGTCCACGTGCGGTAGACCGCGCGGCAGGACGTAATTCATCGGGCCGCCGAATCGGCCTGCGCCAAATCCGCGTGCGCTGCGTCACCTTGAGCAGGGGTCACGCTGACCCCGGGTCACCGGATTGACCGGGGAGAGGTCTTCCCCCGAGGGTTCGGTGTATGCCCCACGAACACAGTCGCGCGATCCACGCCCCCGCCCCGCTCGGCATACCCGTGCCCGGGGCTCGGTGATGGGCGGGGTCCTCACCGGGTTCGCGGTGATCGCGGTGGTCATCGCCGTCGGGTATGTCATCGGGCGCCGCGGATATCTGGGCGACGGTGGGCGCGAGGTCCTGACGACACTCGCCTTCCAAGTGGCCTCGCCCTGCCTGCTGTTCACCACTCTCGCGCGAGCCGACCTGTCCGTCATCCTGTCCGGCCGACTGCTGGTGACGGCGATCAGTACGGCGGTGGCGGCGGGGGTGTTCGTAGCGGTCGGCGTCGGGTGCCGCTGGGGAGTTGGCCGTACGACGATCGGGGCGCTGTGCTCCAGTTACGTCAACGCGGCGAATCTGGGAATCCCCATCGCCGTGTACGTCCTGGGTGACGCGTCGCTCGTCGCGCCGGTGTTGCTCTTCCAGCTGATCGTGGTGACGCCGACCGCGCTGACCGTGCTCGATCTGTCCGGGGAAGGCGGGCGGGGACCGTTGTGGCGACGGTTGACGGCGCCGCTGCGGAATCCGATCGCGGTGAGTTCGCTGTGCGGGGTGGGCGTTGCGGCGGTCGGCTGGACGGTACCGGGACCGGTGCTCGATCCGCTGATACTCATCGGGAACATGTCGGTACCAGCAGTGCTGTTGGCGTTCGGAATGTCGCTGCGCGGCAGTGCGGTGCCCCTGCGGGGGGCTGAGCGTGGGGGTGTGCTGTTGGCCGTCGCGCTGAAGGCGGTCGGTCAGCCGTGTGTGGCCTGGGTACTGGGGGTGTGGGTGTTCGGGCTACGGGGTGCAGCGCTGCTGGACGTGGTGGTGACATCGGCACTGCCGGCCGCGCAAAACCTCTTCACCTACGCGTCCCGCTACGGCGTGGCCGAACGCTTCGCCCGCGAGGCCGTTCTGGTGTCCACGGTGCTGTCGGTTCCGGTACTGGTCTTGGTCGCCGCACTCTTGGGCTGACCGTCCGCTACCTGGGCCGAACCGGCAGAAGTCGGGAGAGAATCCACGTTCGGCGGGAGAGTCGGAGCAGTATGCTGATATGCCGTTCTGTGTGTTGGTGGTCGTCCGGGGGAGGACCCTGCCCATGAACCAAGTGGCTTTATCAGGGGTGGCGTTGGGGGGTGCGGCAGGTGTGTACGCCGTGCTTGCCGTGCTGTGGCGGGTCCGTGATCGGGCCGACCGTGCTGCGGCTGCCCACCTGGACGCGGTGGAGACAGATCCGTACCACGCGGTGGCGACAGCGGGCTCCCCGAGCGATGCCGACCGGGCCGCCGCGGCCGAACTGTTGCTGGCGGGCCTGATACAGGTCGACCCGGAAGGGGAGTTGTCGATCGCCGAAGGAGAAGGCCGGAACCGGATCGGCGAGACACCGCACCCCGTCCCGGCCGCCCTGCTGGCCACCCTGCGGCGCGGCGCGGAACCGATCGCGTTGCATCGCCTCCACTGGGACACCGCGCACACGAGGTCACGCGACGCGTTCCTGCGCGCGGAGGACGCGAAGGTCCCGCGCTGGTCCGCCCGTACCAAGAACACGCTCGGCGACTTGGCCGTCCTCGCCGCCCTGCTGCTCGCTCTCTGGTTCGCCGTCCAACTGGTGTTCCTCAGCGACTTCACCCCGTCCGGCGCCGGGGATGTCATCGCCGCCGCCCTTCTGTGCCTCCTGTTGTGGGTCATGCTCGCCGTGCCGCTCGGCTGGGCGGCACTTCGGTGGTGGCCCGACCGCCACGACTACTTCCGGGACCACTGCCGGCGACTGGCCCCGCACCCGGCCGAACCCGCACTCGACCCCACGCAAGCCGAACGACTGAAGCGGAGCGTCAAGGACCCACGGTGGGAGAGGGAGGCCGCTGAGACGTGGGTGGACAGCGGAGGTGCGTTCTGATGCGTGTGTGGAGGGGTGAGCGTGTCGCCGATGACGTCCAGGTCCCGGCCGGGGCGGGTCAGAAGGTGATGAGGCGGCTGGCTCGATACTGCGCAATTGGTGCACGAGTTGGGCACCGGTGAGGAGTGGCAGCTCCTGATGAAGACCTCGGCAGCCAGGTACGGGCTCTGAAAGCACCCTCCTGTGAACACCCGTGGACCAACTCCGAGGCACCGTCCGGCTGATCGTCAGGAGGCCCGTGCTGCGCCGTTCGGCCAGATCCGGTCGACCGGAACTCCTGCCGCCCGCGCTTCCAGCACCGTGTCCGCCGTGCCGCCGCCCTTGCCGGAGGGCGGCTCGCCGTTCCATACCGCGATCAGCCGGTCAGCACGTTCGAGGAGTACGGAGTTGGCGGCCTCGTACACCTGCCGGTCGGCGGTCTCGTGCGGGAGGACGAGGACCTCGTCGGCCGCCGCGACGAGACGGTCGAAGGTCTCGGCATGGTCGGGCCGGACCTTCCGCTCCCGGTAGTCCCGCGAGGGAATCACCACGACCAGTCGACCACCGGCTGCCAGGACGGCCTCGGCGAAGAGGGAGTCCGACCCTTTGGCGATACAGGAGACCCCGACCAGGCCGTCGGCGTGCGGTGCCAGCATCTCCGCCAGGGCGGCCCGCACAAGCGACACACTGGCCTCGGTCAGATCCATGTGCCCCGTGACAGCGATCGTCGTCATGTTCCGCCTGTCGTCTGCTCGATGGCGTCGAATGCCAGGTCCCATGGGTACGGTCGCGGTTCGCCCGGCTGATTCGGTACGAAGCCTTCGTCCCCATAGAGCACCTTCACCCGCATAGAACGCAACCGTGCCACGCTCTCCCGAACAGATACACAGTCCTCGCTAGGCGACCTATCCGACCACGCAATCAACCACCCCTAACCCAGGAGGTGCCCGCCGCTGGTCAGGCGTCCAGGACGCGCGCGCCGTGTGCCTCGGCGATGCCGTCGATGCGGGCGGCGAGGTCGAAGTCGGCTGCGGTGAGCCGGTGCCCGGCGTCATGGGTCGTGATCCCGAAGCGGACTCGGTCCCAGCGCAGGTCGATGTCGGCGTGGTGGCCGATCAACCTCTCTACGTCGGCGACGTGCACTATCAGCGCCACGCCTCAGTGGTAGCGGATCCCGAACGTACGGGTGATCTCGTGCCCGTCACCCCGCCAGCCCGGAGCCTTCCGCAGGGCGGCGCCAATCTCGTCTTCGGCCAGCGGCACCGGATTCTCCGCCACGTTCAGCTCCCCTCGGATCCGGCTCGGGCAGGTCAGGAGGTGATGAGGCGGCTGGTGAAGCCGTTACGGACGAGGGATTCGTACGCTCCCCGTACGTCCTCCGGGACCTCTTGCTCGATGGCGAATCCGAGCTTCGGGTACTCGATGACTCGCTGGAGGTCGCCGACGAGCATGTCCAGTACGAGTTTGTCGTCGCCGATGGACTTCACGTAGTCGTCCAGTTCCATTGGCTCCGATGCGCAGAGGATCTCGACCTCGGGCCACAGCTTGCGGGCGGTCGCGAACGATCGCCGTTCCATGTAGGGCTTGGAGACCAGCAGGACGGTGGTCGGGTGGATGTCGGCGGCGGCGAGGATCTGGCGGGACAGGGTGATGTTCTGCCCGGTGTTGCCGGCATTGGGTTCCAGCAGGATCGCGTCGGCGGGGACTCCGAGGGCGATGGCGTGCTCGCGGAAGTGGACGGCCTCGCCGCGCGGGAAGACCTTGGCGGTGGTGGGGCTGTTGCCGCCGGTGAACACGAGGGTCGGAAACAGTCCGGCGCGATACAGCTCGGCGGAGTGGGCGGCGACACCGAGGTCGTGACTGCCGAGGCCGATCGCCACGTCGACGGGCCGGATCTGGTGGTGCATCTGGTGGTAGTCCCAGATCAGCTTGGCCCGGCGCCACTGGCCTTCGGTGATGGCCTGCTGGTTGTCGCTCACGCGTGTTCTCCCTGGTCACCGTCGCCGGGGGCCGTCGGCGCTCGGTCACGGGCTCCAGAATCCCAGCGAGGCCCCGGCCGACCGGGGCATCCTGTCACGGCAGCAGCCCCCTCCACGCCTCCCGACAGCCATCTCACCCTCATCCTCGCGATCCGCTTCACCCGCGCCGTATCCAGCTCACGCGGTGGCCAAGGTGCGGATCGCCTCCGTGGTCTCCGCTGCGGTCTGGTTGCCCCGGTATCTCGGTGCGGACAGCATTTCGGCGAGCCGGTCCATGCGCTTCACGATCCACGAGATCTGATCCTCGGCGGGCAGCGACAGCACCGGTCGGACAGCCTCCGCCGCGCCTTCGACATCTCCGAGCTGTGCGTGGGCCGTCGCGATGTAGACGTGGGCCAAGCGCTCATCATCGAGCGAACGCTCCCGCGCCGGTGCCGATCGCCATATGTCGATGGCTGCCGAGGCTTCCCGGAGAGCGCGCTTCGCGTCCTGGCCTCCGTCGAGCCAGATGAGCGACGAACCGGCGTAGTAGGACTGCTTGGCCCTGCTGAAGCCGAAGAGGCCCGGAGCGTCGTTCGTATCGCGGATGCGATCTCGTGCGTCCTCGGCGGCGTTCAGGGACCGGTTCGCTCCCGAGGAGTCACCAAGGTTGGCCAGGCACTGGGCCTCACCGCACCTGAGACGCGCCTCCCCGGTCCCGTGCCCGGAGCCCACCCACCGCAATCCTCCCTGCGCGAGCGCGAGTGCGTTCCCGAAGTCGCCCTGGAACCTGGCGATGAGCGACTGTGTTCCCGCCACCCATGCCGCGAGATTCGCGTCCCCGGCACGATCCGCACAGCGTGCCGCAGCCTCGGCGTGGTACATCGCTTCCTGCGGGGACCCCAGGTCGAGCAGGGCATAGGCGAGGACACCCGAGAGACGGCCGGCCCCTACATAGAGGTCGGCCAGGTCTGTGGGCCGGTGGTGCCCCGTACGGATGCGGTGCAGCACCTCGTCGCGCAGGGCGTGCGCGCGGCCCATCATGGGCGCGGGCGGTGTGGACAGGTAGTCGACCGCGATCTCTCCGGCTCCGTCATGGAGATCGTCTATGCCCAGATCGCCCAGGGCGCACATGTCCTGCGATACGGCGAGCGCCGCCGCACGAGTGTGCCGTGAGGCGGCCTCCTCATGACGTTGCCGCTCATCGTGTTCCCACGCCGCGAGCAACTGGCCGTCGGCGGCAAGGGCTTGGTCGAGGGCTTCGGCCACCGGTCTCGTGGCCCGGCGGCGCCCGGTCTCCACGTGGTGCAGATGGGATCGGTCGTAGTGCGTGCGCGCGGCCAACTCGCCCAGGGACAGACCTGCTTGGCTTCGGCGGGCACGCAGCTCGACGGGGAAGCTGCTGGACATGGGGCGTTGGCTCCCCTTCTTTCGAACCATCACCTACGCAACGGGTCGAAATTGCCTTGTTTGTCTGTTGTCACTTGTCGCCGGCACTCCTTGACAACAGTAGACGACTCTCCGTGACGTCGGGGTGGTGCTCACATGGAGGCTGTCGCGACCGCGCCACCGGCCCGAAGCCGACTGTGAAGGAGCCGACGATGAAGCAAGATACAAGCGTGCCCTCGGCGGAGGAACCAGCGGAACCGGACGCTCCGCTGCTGAGCGATTGCCTCACCGAGTGGGCCAGTGGCCGCGACCCTGGTGAGCGGGTGGCCGTGGCCGCGCTCATCGAGGAGGACGAACTACTGGCGCGCGACTGCGTCCGACGCCTACTGGTCGCCGAACACGACGGTGCCGTCTCGTGCGACTGGTTGGGATTCGAGAACCGGTACACCCGGGCCCCGGGTCTGACCCCGGAAGACAAGGCGTTCCTCGCGCTGATTCTCGCGATCCGCTTCCCCCGCGCCGTCCCGCTGTGGCCCGTCGAGTTGCTGGACGACCGGCGCCTCGCCATCGTCCTCCGGGCGATCGCCGCGCTGGCCGGGTCCGACACCGTCGCCGTCGGAACACGGTCATGACCGGGCGCCCGCACACCACCCTCCCCGCTCTGGGGTCCCTGGTCCTTGATGCCGACAGGGACATGGTCGGGATCCTCTGCGGTACGTCCGGGGACCGGTGGTCCTTACGCCCCGTAACTGGCGGTACCGCGTGGACTGTTGACCCCGCCGACGCCCGGCAGGCGAGTCCCGAACAGCGATTACGCGCTGAGACCGCCCGGCTGAACGCGCGAAGCCGGGGTGAGTACCTGTGACCGCTACGGCCCCCCGGGTCTTCCGTTTCGTCCGATGGACGTTGCGGCCCGACCACGACGACGACGCCCCACCCCACACCTACGCCTTCCGGTGCCTCACCCTCAGCGCCGACGACACCGCATGCGACGCGAAGTCGCCCCCGAGCGCCGACCCGACCGAGCCTCAGACGTGGGCGTTCAACCACCTCCGCGCTCACCCCGACCACACCAGCTATGCCGAAGTCATCGAGCGCCCCTGGGTGATGTGGCACGAGGGACCCGTATGAACTGCCCGTCCGACCAGCCGAGTTACCGGTGCGAGGTACATGCCGAAGGACGCGTCTACGGCACCGGACACACCGCCCACCACATCCTCGCCACCCACGACACCCCCCAGGACCAACCATGCACCCATGCCAAGCCACAACCCCCGTACCCCCCGTCCCCCTCCTCTTCGCCATCCTCGACGGACAAGGTCGCGTACTCGGCAACGACCTCGAATACGCCCCCACCCGCACCCATTGCGAACTCGCGCTCGGGCACCCCGGTGAACACGCCGACCACGTATGGGACTGGGATCACGAACCCGACCGCGCCCTCTGGGCCCGCTGGGACACCGGCGGAGCCATGCGGTTCGAGTCAGTGCGCTGGTGTGAAACCAGCGGCGGACCGGACGCCGACGCGTGCACCCTCTACCGGGAACACGCCCAAGGGCACTCCTGGAGCCTGCGCGACCCCGCGACCGAAGCCGCGTGACGAGGGTGTCGTCCCGCTCGTTCAACAGTCACGGAGCAGGACGCGGGTCAGGCCGGCTAGGTCCTGTCGTCAGACTCCCGCCAGCCGCCCCCGCGCGGCGGCCTGGATCTGGGAGGGTCCGAGCCCCCACTGGAGGACGCGGCCGACGGCCGTCGCCAGGGGTCGGTCCCAGGCGGTGCGGACGGGGGCCGGGCGGTGGATGCCGAGTTCGGTGCGGGCCCAGTCGGGTAGGAGTCCGACCGAGGCGTTCGTGAGCATGCCGACGACCAGCCGCTCCCGTTGTGTGCGTCCGAAGCGGCGGAGGAACAGTACCGAGTCCAACGCGGCCGGAGTGGCGTGGAGTTGGGGGCGGAGGCGGGCCAGGTAGTGCTCGGCTTCGAGGGACGTGCACGGTACGTTCCGTGCGCCCAACGCCTCGGCCACGGGGGCGACTTGGCGGTAGTAGGCGTCGCACTCGGCGGGGGTCAGCCGGAGCGGCCGGGGTGCGTAGGTCTGGTGGCCGGCGAGGAAGCTGTGCACCTCGGCGGTGTGCACCCAGGTGAGCAGGTCGGGGTCGTCCGCGCGGTACGGCCGGCCGTCGGGTGCGGTGCCGTGCACCCTGGTGTGGATCCGCCGGACGAGGTCGATCACCTCGCGGGCGGCGGCCGATGAGCCGAAGGTGGTCGTGGTGATGAACCGTACGGTTCCGTTCAGCCGCCCGACCGGATCGGCGCGGAAGTCGGAGTGCTGGTCGACCCCCGCCATGGCCAGCGGATGCAGCGACTGGAGCATGAGCGCGGCGAACCCGCCGGTGAGCATCCCGGTGGCGTGCCCGTGCACCCGCCACACCGGGTCCCCCGGCGCGATCCCGAACAGCCCGGGATCACCGGGCGGCCCCGCGTACCGCTCCAGTTTGAGATCCCCGCCGTGCATGGTCGCCGTGAGTTCCGCCGCGATCCGTTCCCGCAGTCCCACCAGCACCTCCAGGGTCCTTGTCCCCTCAGCCGAGGGTACCGACCCGCCCGGCGAGCACGGCCACGAGGATGAGCAGCCCGCACAGGGGGTTGGTGCCGAACGCCCGTCCGCAAGCTCCGACGTCCGCGGGGTCGGCCCGCCATACCTGCCATCCCAGCTGCCCCGCGACCACGCACAGTCCGGGCCAGTACAGCGGCCCGAGCCCGGCCAGCACCCCGAACCAGGCGAGCAGCACCACACACCCCGCGTACACGCCGCCCACCAGCACCCGGCTACGGCGCCCCAGCAGCACGGCGGCCGACCGCACCCCGGCCCGCACATCGGCCTCCCGGTCCTGGCAGGCGTAGATCACGTCCGTCCCCACGGCCCAGCAGATCAGCGCCCCGTACAGCACCCCGCCGCCGAGCCCGAGCCCTCCGGTGAGCAGGCCGTACACCAGCGGCACCGTCCAGTTGATGCTGATCCCCAGCCACACATGCGGCCAGTGGGTGACCCGCTTCATATACGGATACACCGCCGCGAGAGGCGCTCCGGCCGCCGCCCACACCACGGCCTCCACACTCCAGAACCCCATCACCAGCGGAGCGACGGCCCCCACCCCGACACTCAGCACCAGTGCCCGGCCGACCGGCAGCCGCCCGGAGGCGACGGGCCGCCCCGCCGTACGCGGCACCTGTGCGTCGAACCGCGCGTCCAGCACATCGTTGAGCCCGCAGGCGGCCCCTCTCGACAGCACCCCGTACGCCAGGAGCAGCAGCCCGAGCAGGGCCCCTTCCCGGGGCCCGGCTATCGCTCCCAGGGCGATCCATCCGGGGACCACCAGGAGCCAGGCCCCCACCGGCCGGTCCAGCCGCAGTAACTCCAGATACGGCCGCACCCCTGCGGGGGCCCGCCCCACCAACCGGGCGGCACGGCCTTGGGCCGGGATTTGAGTCGGGGCTTGAGCCGGGGCTTGTGAGGCGACGGTCATACCGATTCATGCCCCTTCCCAGGGGGATTGTGTGCTGATCGGTCCAACCTAGCCCCGGCCGGGCTGCTTGAAGCAGCGGCAAGGCATCGCCACCCGCTACACGATCCGCTACGCCACCCGCTACGCGATGCGCTCCAGGATGATGTTCCGCACCGGAACCTCCGCGCCCGCCGGCTCGATGTCGTACGACCCCGACAAAGACTCCAACGCGTACTCGAACTTCTCCGGGGTGTCCGTGTGCAGGGTGAGCAGGGGCTCGCCCTTGGTCACCGTCGCGCCCGGCTTGGCGTGGAGTTCGATGCCCGCTCCGGCCTGCACCGGGTCCTCCTTGCGGGCGCGCCCCGCGCCGAGGCGCCACGAGGCGACACCCACGCCGTACGCGTCCAGGCGGGTCAGGACACCCGACGCCGGGGCCGTCACCACGTGCCGCTCCCTCGCCACCGGCAACTCCGCGTCCGGGTCGCCCCCCTGCGCCGCGATCATGCGCCGCCAGACATCCATCGCGGAACCGTCCGCGAGGGCCTTCGCCGGGTCCGCGTCCCTCAGGCCCGCCGCGTCCAGCATCTCGCGGGCGAGGGCGAGGGTGAGTTCCACGACGTCCGCCGGACCGCCGCCCGCCAACACCTCGACGGATTCCCGGACTTCGAGCGCGTTGCCCGCCGTCAGGCCCAGCGGCGTGGACATGTCGGTGAGCAGAGCGACCGTACGGACACCGCTGTCGGTGCCCAACCCGACCATGGTGGAGGCGAGTTCGCGCGCGTCCTCGACCGTCTTCATGAAGGCACCGGTGCCGACCTTGACGTCCAGGACCAGCGACCCCGTACCCTCGGCGATCTTCTTCGACATGATGGACGACGCGATCAGCGGGATGGCCTCGACCGTGCCGGTGACATCGCGCAGCGCGTACAGCTTCTTGTCGGCGGGCGCCAGGCCGTCGCCCGCCGCGCAGATCACCGAGCCGACGCCCTCAAGGACCGACAGCATCTCCTCGTTGGACAGCAGCGCGCGCCAGCCGGGGATGGACTCCAGCTTGTCGAGGGTGCCGCCGGTGTGGCCGAGGCCCCGGCCCGAGAGCTGCGGTACGGCGGCGCCGCACGCGGCGACCAGCGGGGCGAGCGGCAGCGTGATCTTGTCGCCGACACCGCCGGTGGAGTGCTTGTCGGCGGTCGGGCGGGACAGCGACGAGAAGTCCATACGCTCGCCGGAGTCGATCATCGCGGCGGTCCAGCGGGCGATCTCGCGGCGGTTCATGCCGTTCAGGAGGATCGCCATGGCCAGCGCGGACATCTGCTCGTCGGCGACCGCACCGCGCGTGTAGGCGTCGATGACCCAGTCGATCTGCTCGTCGCTCAGCTCACCGCGGTCCCGCTTGGTGCGGATGACGGAGATGACGTCCATGGCATGTCCTTCCGGGAGTGGTACGGGTGACGCACGCGCCAAGCCAAGCCGAGACCTGAGCAAAAGCCGAAGCCGAAGCCGAAGCCGAAGAAGCTGACTCTACGCGCATAGAGAACGGCAAGGAATGTGCGGCCCCCACCCACGCGAGGGCCGCACACAGTCACAGTTACCTCAAATACTCCGGCCCGAACGCCTGCGGCAGCATCTCCGCCAGCGGCACCAGCCCGGCCGGGGTCTCCAGGACCAGGTCCGGTCCCCCGAACTCGTACAGGAGCTGGCGGCAGCGTCCGCACGGGACCAGGATCTCGCCCCGGCCGTCCACACACGTGAAGTGGGTCAGCCGGCCGCCGCCGGTGGCCAGGAGCTGGGAGACGAGGCCGCACTCGGCGCACAGCCCGAGACCGTACGAGGCGTTCTCGACATTGCAGCCGGTGACCGTGCGGCCGTCGTCGACGAGGGCCGCGGCGCCGACCGGATACCCCGAGTAGGGCGCGTACGCCCGGGACATCGCGTCCCGGGCCGCGGCCCGCAGGGTGTTCCAGTCGACGGTGTTCGCGGAGCCCTCGTCGGACGTCATTTGCCCTGTCCCTTTCTGTACCGCATGCCGTCGGCCTTCGGCATCCGCAGTCGCTGGGCGGAGAGCGAGAGGACGAGCAGCGTGACGACGTACGGGGTCGCGCCGACGAAGTCGCCGGGCACGGTGTCCGTCAAGAGGTACCAGACCAGGACGACCGCGGCGACGACCGCGCTGATCGCGGCCTGCCACTTGGCCTTGCGGTAGAGCTTCCAGGCGGCGAGGACCGCGAGGAGGACGACAAGCAGGAGCAGCAGGGCGTGTACGGTCTCGCCGCCGTTGCGGAGCTGGAGCGCGTCGGAGAAGCCGAACAGTCCGGCGCCCATGGCGAGTCCGCCGGGCCGCCAGTTGCCGAAGATCATCGCCGCGAGGCCGATGTAACCGCGTCCGCCGGTCTGGCCCTCCAGGTAGATGTGCGAGGTGACCAGGGCGAGGAAGGCGCCGCCGAGTCCGGCGAGGCCGCCGGAGATGGCGACGGCGGCGTACTTGTGCGAGTAGACGTTGACGCCGAGGGATTCGGCGGCGATCGGGTTCTCGCCGCAGGAGCGCAGCCGCAGGCCGAAGGGGGTGCGCCAGAGGATCCAGCCGCTGGCGACGAACAGGAGCACGGCGAGGATCGTCACCAGGGAGACGTTGGTGACCAGTCCGCCGAGGATGCCCGCGAGGTCGGATACGAGGAACCAGTGGTGCTGTTCGACGGAGCGCAGCGCGTCGGACAGGCCGGGCACCGTGATGTCGCCGAGGGATTCGGCGGGCGGGGACTGCTTGGGGTTGCCGCCCTTGGTCGCCGCGTTTCCGTCGGCGAAGAACAGCTTGGCGAGGTACTGCGTGGCGCCGAGTGCGAGCAGGTTGATCGCGACACCGGAGACGATGTGGTCGACGCCGAAGGTGACGGTGACAACGGCGTGCACCAGGCCGCCGATCACACCGAAGGCGATACCGCACAACAGGCCGAGCCAAGGGCTGGACTGCCAGCCGATCCAGCCGGCGCCGAAGGTGCCGAGGATCATCATGCCTTCGAGGCCGATGTTGACGACGCCGGCCCGCTCGGACCAGAGGCCGGCGAGTCCGGCGAGTCCGATGGGTACGGCGAGGCCGAGCGCGGCGCTGATCTGCCCGGCGGATGTGAGCTGGTCGGCGCCGGTGACGACGCGGACCACGGAGACGAGGACGAGGGCGCCCGCGACGATCAGCAGGATCCGGGAGAGGGTCCAGCGGCTGCCCTTGGCGGACTTGTCCGCCTTGGGCGCCGTGGGCGGCGGCGTGTCGGTCATCGTGGCAGTCATCACGCCACCTCCTGCTTCTCGGTACGGACGGCGGCCTGGGCGGCGAGTTCGGCGCCGACCCGTTGCTGCTGACGCTTGATGCCGTAGCGGCGCACGACTTCGTAGGCGATGACGACGCACAGGACGATGGCGCCCTGGATGACGCCGAGGATCTCCTTGTCGTACCCCTGGAGTTCCAGGTGGTTGGTGGTGCGCTCCAGGAAGCCCCAGAGCAGGGCGCCCAGGGCGATGCCGATCGGGTTGTTGCGGCCGAGCAGCGCGATGGCGATGCCGGTGAAGCCGAGGCCGACCGGGAAGCTGTTGTCGTACTGGTGGCTGTCGTTGAGCAGGGTCGGCATGCCGACGAGGCCGGCCACCGCACCGGAGATGATCATGCTGGTGGCGACCATCTTCTTGACGCTGACACCGCTGGCGGACGCGGCGGTCTCGGACTGGCCGACGGTCCGCAGGTCGAAGCCGAAGCGGGTGCGGCCGAGGACGAACCAGTACGCGAGGCCGACCAGGACGGCGATCACGATGAAGCCCCAGACCTGCCCGGCGGCGCCGTTGTCGATGGAGAAGAAGTACGAGGACTGCGGCAGCGGTGTGGTGGAGACCAGGGTGCCGGCGGTGTCCAGTTGGCCGAGCTGTTCGGGCTGGAGGAGGTAGCCGATGATGGCCGTCGCGATCGAGTTGAGCATGATCGTCGCGATGACCTCGCTGACACCGCGGGTCACCTTGAGGATGCCCGCGATGGCCGCCCAGAGGGCGCCGACGAGCATCGCGCAGAGGATCATCAGCGGGATGGCGAGCCAGCCGGGCGCGGTCAGCGCGCCGCCGAGCACGGCGGCGACGAACGCGGCGAGCCGGTACTGCCCGTCCACACCGATGTTGAACAGGTTCATCCGGAAGCCGATGGCGACGGCGACACCCGCGAGGTAGTACGTGGTCGCCTTGTTCAGGATGTAGACCTGGCTGTCGCTGGCGGAACCGTAGGTGACCATGTCGCTGAACGCGGCGAACGGGTCCTTGCCGGTCGCCAGGATCACCAGGGTGGTGATCACCAGGGCGGCGACGATCGCCAGGAGGGGGGCCGCGATCCCGAGGAGCAGCCGCTCCTTGTCGATCCGGGCGGTCAGCTTCTTCATCGGGCGTCGTCCTCCGACTCGGGGCCGTGCGGGACGTCCGGCGTGGTGTCGTCGTCCGTGGCTGCCTCGGTGTGTTCCAGATGGCCGGTGGCCGCGCCGGTCATCGCGGAGCCGAGTTCCTCGGGCGTGACGGTGGCGGGGTCGGCGTCGGCGACCAGCCGGCCGCGGTACATGACACGCAGGGTGTCGGAGAGGCCGATCAGTTCGTCCAGGTCGGCGGAGATCAGCAGCACGGCCAGGCCGTCGCGGCGGGCCTCGCGGATCTGGTCCCAGATCTGGGCCTGCGCGCCCACGTCGACACCGCGGGTGGGGTGCGCGGCGATGAGCAGCTTGGGCGCGTGGCTCATCTCGCGGCCGACGATCAGCTTCTGCTGGTTGCCGCCGGACAGCGAGGCCGCGGTGACGTCGATACCGGGGGTACGGACGTCGTAGGCGGCGATGATCCGCTCGGTGTCGGCTCGGGCGCCCTTGATGTCGAGGAGCGGGCCGCGTGAGTTGGGGCTCTCGGTGACATGGCCGAGGATGCGGTTCTCCCACAGCGGCGCTTCGAGGAGCAGGCCGTGGCGGTGCCGGTCCTCGGGGATGTAGCCGATGCCCTGTTCGCGGCGGCGCCGGGTCGGCGCGTGGGATATGTCCGCGTCGCCGAGGGTGATGGCACCGCTGTCGGGGTCGCGGATGCCCATGACGGCCTCGACCAGTTCGGACTGGCCGTTGCCCTCGACACCGGCGATGCCGAGTACCTCACCGCGGTGGATGGTGAAGGTGATGTCGTCGAGGATGACGCGCTCGACGCCGTCGAGGTCGGTCTGGGTGAGGCGCAGCGCGGCCACGTCGAGCATCGGGGTGTCCGTGACGGTGGACTCCTCGGTCTCCGGCGAGGGCAGTTCGCTGCCGACCATCAGCTCGGCGAGCTGCTTGGACGTGGTGTGCTTCGGGTCGACGGTGCCGACGGTGGTGCCGCGCCGGATGACGGTGATCTCGTCGGCGACGGACAGCACCTCGCCCAGCTTGTGCGAGATGAAGATGACGGTGAGGCCCTCGGACTTCAGCTCCCGCAGGTTGTCGAAGAGCGCGTCGACCTCCTGCGGTACGAGGACGGCCGTGGGTTCGTCGAGGATGAGGGTGTGGGCGCCCCGGTAGAGGACCTTGAGGATCTCCACGCGCTGCCGGTCGGCGACACCGAGTTCCTCCAGGAGGACATCGGGGCGCGCGTTCAGGCCGTACGCGTCGGAGAGTTCCCTGATCTTCTTACGGGCGGCGGCGCCGATGCCGTAGAGCTTCTCGGCGCCGAGGACCACGTTCTCCAGGACGGTGAGGTTGTCGGCGAGCATGAAGTGCTGGTGCACCATGCCGATGCCGCGCGCGATGGCGTCGGCGGGGGTGTTGAACGAGACCTGTGCGCCGTCGACCGTGATCGTGCCCTCGTCCGGCTTCTGCATGCCGTAGAGGATCTTCATGAGGGTGGACTTGCCGGCACCGTTCTCCCCGCAGAGGGCGTGCACGGTGCCCTTGCGGACGGTGATGTCGATATCGCGGTTGGCGACGACACCGGGGAACCGCTTGGTGATCCCGCGCAGTTCGACGGCGGGCGGCGGCAGTGAGGGACTGGACGCGTTGATGGCGCACTCTCCTCGGGGGAAAGGGGCAGGCGTGGGGAGGGCGGGCGTACGGAGGACCGGCGTCCGTGCAGGAGGACGGGGTGTCGGCGACGCTAGCGCGGCAACTCCACGCTACACGCGTAGAGTTGACACATTGTTATGGCCCGGCGAGAAGGGGCGCTGACGCTCTCCCCCTCGCCGAGCCTGGCCCGTGGGCCGGTGGTCCATGGGCCGGTCGTCGGACGACCGGCCCCGACCGTCAGATCACGGAGTGGTCTTGACCTTGATCTGGCCGTCGACGATCTTCTGCTTCGCCTCGTCCAGCTTGGCCTGGATGTCCTTGAGGAAGTCACCGCTCGGGGAGAGCGAGACACCGTTCTCGGCGAGCGAGTAGGTGTTGGTGCCGGTGATCGGCTTGCCGTCCTTGACGGACTTGATCAGGTCGTAGACGCCGATGTCGACGTTCTTGACGACCGAGGTGAGGATCGAGTCCTTGTACTTGGACAGACCCGGGATGGCGTACTGGTCCGAGTCCACGCCGATCGCCCAGGCGCCCTTGACTCCGCTGACGGCCTCGATGGCGCCGTTGCCGGAGGAGCCGGCCGCCGTGTAGACGACGTCCGCGCCCTTGTCGAGCATGCCCTGCGCGGCTTCCTTGCCCTTGTCAGGGCTGGCGAAGCCGGAGAGGTCGGTGCCGTGGCTCAGGTACTGGACGTCGACCTTGATCTTCGGGTTGGTCTCCTTGACGCCCTGGACGTAACCCGCCTCGAACTTCTTGATCAGCGGGATGTCGACGCCGCCGATGAAGCCGACGTGGTCCTTCTTGGTCTTCAGCGCCGTCGCGACACCGGCGAGGTAGGAACCCTGCTCCTCGGTGAAGGTGATGCTGTCGACGTTCTTGGCGTCCACGACCGAGTCGACGATGCCGAAGCTGGTCTTGGGGTACTTGGCGGCGACGGCGGTCATGGCCTTCGCGTAGGAGAAGCCGACACCCACGACGGGGTTGTAGCCGGCGGCGGCGAGGTCCGTGAGACGCTGCTCGCGGTCGGCCTCGGTGTCCCCGGTCTTCGCGGTCAGCTCCTTCAGCTCACTGCCGAACTCGGCCTTGGCCTTGTCGGCGCCGCGCGCGGCGGAGTCGTTGAAGGAGTGGTCACCACGGCCGCCGACATCGAAGGCGAGACCGACCTTGGAGCCCTTGGCCCCGGCGGACGAGGAGTCCGAGCCGGAGTTCTTCTCGGTGGACGTGCTGCCGCACGCGGTGGCGGAAAGTGCGAGCGCTGCGGTGGCTATACACGCAGCTGAGATCTTGGCTACCCGGCGCAAGGGAGGCTCCTTCAACCTGACCTGAGCGCCACGGCGGCGCTGGTTTCGCCGCATCGTAACGCGCGTAGATGTCAGATAAAGACCTCTTGCGAAGCCGTTACCGTATCGACGCGAACGGGCCTTGAACACCCGGCGCGGGTCCGGTGACAGACAGGGTGCCGGTGGCCGGTTACAGCCGGATGACGCCGCCGGTCAGGGTGATCGGCGACGTCGCTGCGGCTGCTTCCGGTACGGGTCATCAGGCCCGGTCGGCGTCGAGGAGGGCCGCCGCCGTGAAGAGTTCCACGCCGACCGCGATCGCCCGCTCGTCGGCGTCGAAGTCGCCCTGGTGGAGGTCGCGGACGGTGCGCTCGCCGGGGGTGCGGACGCCGAGCCGGGCCATCGCGCCGGGCACCTGCTCCAGGTACCAGGAGAAGTCCTCGCCGCCGAGGCTCTGCTCGGTGTCCTCGATGGAGTGGGCGCCGAGGCGGGCCGTCATGGCGTCGCGGAGCAGTTCGGTGACGGCCGCGTCGTTGACGACGGGCGGCACGCCCCGGATGTAGTTGACCTCGGTCTTGGCGCGGTAGAGGCCCGCGATCTCGTCGATCGCCGCGTGCACCAGGTCGGGCGCCTGCCGCCAGGCGTTCAGGTCGAGGCAGCGGACTGTGCCTGACATCTCGGCGTGCTGCGGGATCACATTGCACGCGTGCCCGGCCTCGATACGGCCCCAGGTCACCGCGAGCCCGGAGCGGGCGTCGACCCGGCGGGCGACGAGCGCGGGGACCTCGGTGGCGACCTTGGCGACCGCGGTGACCAGGTCGGTGGTCAGATGCGGGCGCGCGGTGTGGCCGCCGGGGCCGTCGAGGGACAGTTCGAGACGGTCGCAGGCGGAGGTGATGGGTCCGTGCCGCAGGCCGATGCGTCCGGCGTCCACGCGCGGGTCGCAGTGCACGCCGATGATCCGGCCCACGCCTTCGAGCACCCCGCACTCGATCGCGTCGGGCGCCCCGCCGGGCAGGACCTCCTCGGCGGGCTGGAAGATCAGCCGCACCGGGTGGGGCAGCGCGCCCTCACGGTCCAGGGCGGCCAGGACCAGGCCCGCGCCGAGGACGACGGTGGTGTGCACGTCGTGTCCGCAGGCGTGCGCGCGGTCCGGCACGGTGGAGCGGTAGGCGCAGCCGGCCTTGGTGTCCGGGATGGGCAGCGCGTCGATGTCGGCGCGGAGCGCGAGCAGCGGGCGTACGCCGTCCCACTCGCCGATGTCACAGATGAGTCCGGTACCCATGCTCAGCACCCGGGGACGCAGTCCGGCCGCCTCCAGGCGGGCCTTGAGCGCTGCGGTGGTGCGGAACTCCTGATTGCCCAGCTCCGGGTGCATGTGCATGTCGCGGCGGAACGCGATCAGCTCGTCACGCAACGTGTCCGGCAGAGTGCCGGGCAGCCCGCCGGTCAGCGGGGCGGGCAGCTCGCCGGACATCTCACCGGCCAGGGGGGACACCCCGGACCGGTCGGTGTCGGACTCGGACTCGGCGGACATCAGTTGGTTCACCCTTTGAAGGGTAAAGCGACAGGGGGGTCAACTGAGCCGTGATCAAGGAAAGTTAAGCCAGATTGGTGTAACGATTCCGGGCACCCGGCGCATGACCGTCACCCGAGGTGGGTATCAAGTTCGGTTATCCCGCGAACACGGACTGGAGTCTGTGCACGTCGCGCGCGGTGCCGGTGACCCCCGACAGGAAGCCCTGGGCGCGGGGCGAGGCGTGGTCGGTGAGCCAGGTGGGGTCGATGTCACAGACCGCGACGGTGACGTCGGTGCCCGCCAGGGCGAGGGGCAGCGTGTGCACGACGGTCGACGGGAAGCTCAGGATCGTACGGCCGATGGGGCCCCGGCGCGCGATCAGCTCCAGCGGAAGGTCCGGGCGGACCACTTCGAGGCCCACCTCGGTGGCCAGGCGGTGCAGCTTCTCGGTGGATTCCCTGCGGTGCGCGAAGTAGCGCGTCGCGCCATGCGCGCGGGCCAGGGAGCGGACCGCCTCCAGGTAGCGGTCGGGGTCGACGACACCCGTCTCGACGAGTGAGGTGCCGACGAGGTCGGCGCTCCGGGTGACGCGGGGCGGTCCGAAGCGGGCGCGGGTCCAGGCGAAGTCGTTGGTGGTGATGCGGACGCCGTCGGGCGCCGAATCGATCGGCATCGAGGAGAACACCTCGACGCTGCGGTGCGCGCTGGGCGTCAGACGGCGCCGGGCGGACGCCGAGACCGGCGCGAAAACCAGGTCACGGGGCCCTGGCCGACCGCCGCGCCGGTGCCAGCGCACCAGCCGCTCACCGCCCGCGAGCTGGGCGATGAACTCCATGGTGGCGGTGCCGTCGTCCACGACGACCAGCTCACGGGCCCGGGTGATGGTGAGCAGCAGTTGTACGTAGCGCGAGAACGGGTCGCCGATGACGATCCGCCGCGCGCGGCGCAGCAGCGGGGTGAGCCCGCCGATGGTCTGGAAGGGGGCGGCGGGCCCGCCGCGCGCCTCCTCCCAGCGCACCTGGTGGCCCTCACGCCGCGCCAGCTCCGCCATCCGGCGCAGCTGACCTCGGGTCATCGGGTCGGTGGGCGAGAGAACCACCAGGGTGAGTGCGGCTGCCGCCGGGGTGACCGGGGGTGGATCGGCCACGTCGAACGGATCGCCCGTCGGGCCCGGGGTACCGGTCGACGGGGTCGGCGTAGGTGGAGGGGTGGGGTGGTGCTGTGAGTCCCCGGGCGGGCCGGTGGGGTGGTCGCGTCGTGTCTGGGGAGGCACGGACGTGGCGAGCCCGACCGGCGCGTTCGGCGCGTGGGGCGCCTGGGTGTGCGCCCACTCCAGCACGTTCAGGAGCTGGACGGGGCTCTCCACGAAGGCGAGCGTGGTGGTGGGCCCTGCCGGCCCGACACGGGGACTCATGGTCGTAAGACCGTCGTGATTCCGGGCCGTCAGACCGTGACCGGCTCGCCGGCGGCGGTGGCGATCTCGGCCTGAGCGACGACGCCCGGGACGCGGCGCAGCTTCTTCATCGGGCCCAGCTCGGACTCGTAGACCTTCTTGACGCCGTCGCCGAGCGAGGACTCGATGGTGCGGATGTCGCGGACCAGGCGGGTCAGGCCCTGCGGCTCGACCGACGCGGCCTGGTCGGAGCCCCACATGGCGCGGTCGAGGGTGATGTGCCGCTCGACGAAGGTGGCGCCGAGCGCGACGGCGGCGAGGGTGGTCTGAAGGCCCGTCTCGTGACCGGAGTAGCCGATCGGGACGTTCGGGAACTCGGCCTGGAGGGTGTTGATGACGCGCAGGTTCAGCTCCTCGGCCTTCGCCGGGTAGGTGGACGTGGCGTGGCAGAGCAGGATGTTGTCGGAGCCGAGGACCTCGACCGCGTGCCGGATCTGCTTCGGCGTCGACATGCCGGTAGACAGGATGATCGTCTTACCGGTGGCGCGCAGCGAGCGCAGCAGCTCGTCGTCGGTGAGCGACGCGGAGGCGACCTTGTGCGCGGGGATGTCGAACTTCTCCAGGAACGCGACGGCCTCGGTGTCCCACGGCGAAGCGAACCAGTCGATGCCGCGCTTCTTGCAGTGCTCGTCGATCTGGCGGTACTCGTCCTCGCCGAACTCCACACGGTGGCGGTAGTCGATGTACGTCATCCGGCCCCAGGGGGTGTCCCGCTCGATGTCCCACTGGTCGCGCGGGGTGCAGATCTCCGGGGTGCGCTTCTGGAACTTCACGGCGTCGCAGCCCGCGTCGGCGGCGGCGTCGATGAGGGCGAACGCGTTGTTCAGGTCGCCGTTGTGGTTGATGCCGATCTCGCCGGTGACGTAGACGGGGTGGCCGGGGCCCGCGGTCTTCGAACCGAGGGTACGCAGGCGGGAGTTGGTGCTCATGGAACGTTCCTTACTTGTCGAGGGAGGGGCCGAGGATCCAGGCGGCGATCTCTCGGATCGCGCCGTCGCCACCAGGGGTGGTGGTGACCGCGCGTGCGGCGCCGCGCACGACGTCGTGGGCGCTCGCGACCGCCACGGGCCAGCCGACGAGGCCGAAACACGGGAGGTCATTGACGTCGTTGCCGACGTAGAGCACGCGCTCCGGCGCGATGCCCTGCTCCTCGCACCACTGCTTGAGTGCGAGGTCTTTCCGGTCGATGCCGTGCAGGACCGGGATCTTGAGCTTCCGGGCCCGCGCGGCGACGACGGGGTTCTGCTCGGTGGACAGGATCAGCATCGTCAGGCCCGCGTTGCGCAGGGCCGCGATACCGAGTCCGTCCCCGCGGTGCACGGTGACGAACTCCCGTCCATCGGCGTCGATCAGCACCCGGTCGTCCGTCTGGGTGCCGTCGAAGTCGAGGACGACCGCGTCGATGTCGGCGCGGCCGGGCAGGGAGCCGGGTCGGTTCGCGTCGAAGTGGGGGGCAAGGGCGCGGGCGCGGGCGAGGTCGTGCGGGTCGTCGATCTCCAGGACCCGCGCGGGATCGGTCCGTACGAGTTCGGTGTGGCCGAAGAACCGGTGCTGGTGGGTACGGAACCCGGCCGCGTCCATGGCGTACGCGGCACCGGTCTCCAGGAGGTCCTGGGGACGGTCCTGGCGGCGGGGGCGGAAGGACTTGTCGTGGTTGACGCCGTACCCGCCACTGGGGGCGGCGCCGCGGGCCACCGCGCTGTGCGCCCGCGCGACCCGCACCGCCGCCGGGGTCTCGGCCGATGTGCGGCTGTCGGGCACGGTGCCGGCGGCCAGGTCGGTGCCCTGGTCCGCGTGGCCCGACGCCAGCTCGTCGGCCGCGTCGCGCCAGATGAAGCCGTGGAAGGGGGCCACCGTCACGGCGGTGTCGGCACCGTTGTCGACGACCGCGCCGGCCACCGCGTCGATGTCCTCACGGATCAGGAAAGGGCTGGTGCACTGCACCAGGAGGACCACGTCGACCGTGGCACCGTGCAGCGTCTCGTGGGCGTCCATGGCGTGCAGGACGGCTGCCTCGCTGGTCGCGGTGTCCCCGGCGATGGCGGCGGGCCGCATCACGACCTCGGCGCCCGCCTGCCGCGCGGCGACGGCGATGGCCGTGTCGTCGGTGGAGACGACGACATCCGTGACGAGCCGGGTCGCCCGGCACTCACGCACCGCCCGGGCTACCAGCGGCACTCCGCCGACCGGCATGAGGTTCTTGGCGGGGACGCCCTTGGAGCCGCCGCGCGCGGGAATCACGGCGAGGACGCGGCGTACCGGCGCGGCTGGGCCCACTTCCGGTTCCGGTGTGGTCATGGACTGGTCTCCTTGCAGACGGGGTCGCGGCAGGCGATGTCGCGAGGGAGGTTCGGGGGTGGCTCGCCCGTCGGTCACAGCTCGCCCATCCGCCGGATGACGGGCGCGACGCGCTGCACCCCGTGCCGGTAGGCGCCCCGGGCGGCGCGGCGCACGGCCTGCCGTACGACGCCGGGCTCCTTGTCGGCCGCGGGCGCGCCGGGCAGCGGCGCTCCGTCCGGGCCGAGGTGGTGACGGGCCAGGATCCGCGGCAGATAGCCGGGGGCGGTGGTGAGGCTGTAGTACGGGTCGAGCGGGGCGAGCGGCGGGCCTTCGGTGAGTAAGGCGATCCGGGCGCGGGCCGCGGCGAAGGCACTGCGGTAGGCCCCGTCGGCCGCGACACCCTGGCGGGCGAGCCAGTGCGGGTCGGGCAGGGGCCGGTGCCCGGCGTCGAGCTGGTCCCAGGAGGCGAGGCAGCCGGAGCCGATGAAGTGGTGGTTGCCGAGCGCCTCGCGGATCCCCAGGTCGGTCAGGATCGCGGTGGGCACCCGCCGGTGCAGGGATTCGAGCGCCGCGGTGGAGCTGATGGTGACCAGCAGGTCCGCGGTGTCGAGTACCTCGCCCATGTGCCCGTACGCCAGGCGGCAGTTGTCGGGCAGCTTCACGTTCTGGGCGAGCTTCTGGTACGGCAGTTCCTCGATGTGCGTGGTGTGCTCGCCGGGCTTGGAGCGCAGCTTGATCAGTACCTCGCGGTCGGGGTGCAGCCGCGCGTGCGCCGCCATGCGCTCCAGGAGGTACGTCCGGTCGGCGCGGCTCTCCGGTACGGAGGGCTGGGCGGCGAAGACGACCCGGTACGGCTCGCTGGGGCTGTGGGGTTCGCCGCCGAGGAACGGCAGCGCGGTCTCCACGACCGAGGTCGAGTCGGCGCCGACGCCCGAGTACACGGCGCGGAAACGCTCCGCGTCCTGGCGGGAGTTGGCGAGGACGAGGTCGGCGCCGTGCCGCAGGAGCAGTCCGTCGGCGAGCTTCTCGTAGACGACGCCGACATAGCCGGTGACGACCACGGGCCGGCGCTTGTGCTCCCGCCAGGTGTGCGCGAGACCGTGCAGCATGGCCTGGACGGCGCCGCCGACGAGGGCGAGCACGACGACGTCGTACGGGGCGTCCTGTGGGTCGTCGTCCGTGTCACCGCCGACATCACTGCCCGTGCCGCCGTCCGCCCGGCCCATCGCGCGCAGGAACTCGACCGCCGTGACCTCTCTGAGGGAGTCCGCGTGGACGCCGACCTCCTGGAGCTGGCGGGGCGTGGGGGTGGCCCGGCCGCGCAGCAGGAACCCGTCGATGCGGCTGCCCTCGACCACGCGGTTGGCGGTGAGCGCACCCCACTTCCATCGGGTGTCGGAGTCGGCGAGGACGGCGACGCGGGGGGACTTCCTCGTACTTACTGGCACGCGGAAGACGCTAGGAAGCCATTCCGTTGTCCTGCCCAACCCGAATACAACAAAGGGTTAACAGCGGGTCGACGAATGGGGATTCCGGCTCGGAATCACACAAGAATGCGCCCGGTTCACCATTCCGCCACGCTTCGTTCACCTGGTATCTCACCGCGGGTCAGGACGAATGCCGGAGCCGCATCTAACGTCGGCGAGGTGGTCAAGCTCTCCGTCATCGTGCCGTTCTACAACGTGCAGCAATACGCGCCCGACACCCTCAGGAGTCTGCGTGCCAACGCCCGCGACGACTTCGAATTCATCCTCGTCGACGACTGTTCGAAGGATGAGACCCCGGCCATCCTGGAGCGGGCGTCACGGGACCTCCCGGGCGCCGTCGTCCTGAGACACGAGCAGAACGGTGGCCTGGCGACCGCCCGCAACACGGGAATCGACGCGGCCCGCGGCGATTACCTCACGTTCCTCGACGGCGACGACTGGCTCGCCCCCGGGTACTACCCTCAACTCCTTTCCGCCATAGAGGACCTGGGGTGCGACTTCGTCCGCACCGACCATGTCCAGTGCACCGGACGGGCCCGCGCGGTACACCGCGTACCGCACGGCAGGCGCGGAGAGGTCATGCGGCCCCGCGACGCCATTCTGCCCGCCGACCGGACGACGTCGGTCGACTACGCGTACGCCTGGGCCGGTGTCTACCACCGCCGCCTGGTCGACAAGGGCCTGATCCATTTCACGGACGGGCTGCGCACCGCCGAGGACCGGCCGTGGATCTGGCGGCTGCACCGCGAGGCGGAGTCCTTCGCGGCCGTCGGTCTGCTCGGTGTCTTCTACCGGCGCGGTGTCGCGTCGTCGCTCACCCAGATCGGTGACGTACGGCAGCTCGATTTCATTCGCGCGTTCGACGAGGTCATCCAGGAAACCTCCGAGGACCCCGACGCCGAGAAACTGCTGCCCAAGGCCGTGCGCACGTACTGCGCCATCATTTCCCATCATCTGGGATCCATCGAAAGGTTCGAACCCGCCGTGGCGCGCAGACTGAAGACCCTGAGCGCGGGGGCGCTGAAGCGGATGCCGCAGCCCTTCCTGGACGAGGCGCTGGACTCCATGGACCTCCAGCGCGCCACCCGGCTGCGCCGGCTGCGCCGGCGTCCCGCCCCGGCGGGGGTGGCCGCGTGACCACCCGGATCTTCCTCGCGTCGACGCTGTACGGCGCGGCGACGCTCGCCGCCGCCCTGGACGCCGACCTCTTCGGCCCGGCCGACCGGACCGTGCTGCTCGTCGCGAACAACGCGGCGACCCCGGAGACCTCCCCGGCCCTGGACGAGATGCCGGGCTTCGAGCGGCTGCGGGGCCGCTTCGACGAGGTCCTGTCGTGGAACGAGACCATCGCCCCGTTCCACCCCGGCGGCTGGGGCGCCCGCCAGGAGGACATCCCGCTCTGGGAGCGGTATCTGCGGCTCACCTGGCGGCTCGGTGACGACGACGTCGCGCTGGTGGTCGAGTCGATCCAGGTCAATCCGGCGATGACCGTGGCGCAGATCTTCACCGGCGCCCCGATCGAGGTCTACGCCGACGGCCTGATGAGCTACGGCCCCACCCGCAACAAGCTCGACCCGCTGGTCGGCACCCGGGTGCGGCGGCTGCTGCACCTGGATCTCGTACCGGGCCTGACGCCGCTGCTGCTCACGGAGTTCGGCGTACCGCCGGAGGTGGTCCCGACGGATGCCTTCCTGAAGGTCCTCGGCGAACTCGGCGACGATGTCTCGGCCACCGAACTGCCGGACCTGGACTCCCCCGACCTGGAGGCCCCGGCACTGCTGCTCGGCCAGTACCTCTCGGCGCTGGAGATCCTCACCGCCGAGCAGGAGGAGAACCTGCATCTGCGGATGCTGCGCGGCGCGGTCGAACTCGGCCATCGGCGGATCGTGTTCAAGCCGCACCCGACGGCACCGGTCGGCTGGTCGAAGGGGCTTGAGGCGGAGGCCGCCAAGCTGGGCGTCACCCTGACCGTCCTGGACTCGCCGGTCCTCGCCGAGGTGCTGTACCAGCGGATGCGGCCCGCGCTGGTCGTCGGCTGCTTCTCCACGGCGCTGCTCACCGCGTCCGCGCTGTACGGGCTGCCGGTGGCGCGGGTCGGCACGGACACCCTCCTTGACCGCCTGTCGCCGTACCAGAACAGCAACCGGATCCCGGTGACGCTGGTGGACGTGCTGCTGCCGGAGCTGACGGACCGCGAGGCGGTCGAGGCACAGCGGATCGGGCAGCCCGCCGAAGAGCTGAACGGTCTGGTGACGGCGGTCGGTTTCGCGATGCAGCCGAAGGTCTACCCGAACCGGCGGGCCGATGCCGAGAAGTATCTGACGACCCGTCTGAACGACCGCACCTGGCGGTACTTCAAGCGCCGCAGGCTCACCTCGCTCGGCCTGCCGGGCGCGGTGCCCGCGCAGTTGTCGTTCCTGCCGCGCAACGCGACCGTACGCCGGGTCGCCCGCAAGGCCCGCAGTCTGAAGCGCGCGCTGAGCTGACCGGCCGGCGGGCCGGACTGACCGGGGGGTGGGAGCCGAGCGCGGCTCCCACCCCCCGGTCGTCGTCCATCGTCAGGAATCCAAAGCGTCGTCCAGGTGAACGTGTCACTGCCGTCCGGCAAATGGTGGCGTTCTCGAACTGGAGTTTCCTGTGGGCGGTCATAAGGTGTGCTGAAAATGGCCGCGCGCCCGGCATTCGGAACATCCTCGGAATGGCTTCGACAGGACTTCGATAGGGCTTCGACACGGCCCGTAATAAATCGATCAAGGTCGAAACAGCTACACACAGGGGTTGACACCGTGACCGACACGCTGCGGACCGACACCCGGCGGACACCGGTCACCGCTCTTGACGTGAACGGCGCTTCCGGCCGCTCCCGCCCGAAACGATCCGGCGGCGGCCGGCTGCGGGCCCTGGACGGACTGCGTCTGATCGCCGCGCTGATGGTGGCGCTGTACCACTACGGGGGCCGGGGCGGCGACGTCGCACGGGCGTGGGGGTCGTCGCCGAAGGAGCAGTTCCCGACGCTGCACCCGTGGTTCGCCTACGGCTGCCTCGGCGTACAGATCTTCTTCGTGATCAGCGGCTTCGTGATCTGCATGAGCGGCTGGGGCCGCCCGCTGCGCTCGTTCTTCGCCTCACGGGCCTCGCGTCTGCTGCCGTCGTACTGGGCCGCGATCATCATCGTGACGGCGGTGTTCGCGCTGCCCGTCGTCGCGTACAAGGCGGTGTCACCGAGCGACGCGCTGGTGAATCTGACGATGCTTCAGCAGCCACTGGGCGCGAACCGGGTCCTCGGCGTCTGCTGGACCCTGTGGGTGGAGATCCGCTTCTACGCGCTCTTCGCGCTCTGTGTGGTGCTGCCCGGGGCGACCCGGCGCCGGGTGGTGCTGTTCTGCGCGGTGTGGACGATGGCGGCGGCACTGGCCCAGGCATCGGGCGAACCGTTCCTGAAGCTGGTCCTGATGCCCGAGTACGCGCCCTTCTTCATCGGCGGCATCGGCCTGTACCTGCTGCACCGCAACCGCCGGGACGCTACCGCCTGGGGCATCGTCGGCGTGAGCTGGCTGATCGGGCAGCACTACGCGGTGGCGGGCCTGTGGCACGAGCCGGACACACGCTCCTTCTCGTACCGCTCCTCCGCCGTGATCATCCTGATCGTGACGATGGGCTTCGTCCTGGTCGGAGCCATAGCGCTGGGCAAGTTCCAGTGGGCGAACTGGCGCTGGCTGACGCTGGCGGGCGCCCTGACCTACCCCTTCTACCTGGTCCACGAACACCTCGGCTGGGTGGTGATCGGGGCGCTGCACCGGACCCTGGGCATCCCGGCGTACGCGACGCTGCCGCTGACGATTCTGGCGATGCTGGTGCTGGCGTGGTTGTTGTACCGGTATGTGGAGGGGTGGCTGACGCCGCTGATACGGAGGTTGTTGTCGTCGGGGGTGTCCGGGGCGTCGGGCGTGGGGGCGTCCGGCGGGGCGAAGGTGCCGGGCGGCGGCGGGGACGCCGGGCGCTGAACCGGACAGCGGTGCGGTCCGTCGTGGTGGTGGGAGGAGCTTCCGGGAACCGAGAGGACGGAGAGCGCCATGTCACCGGACCGTACGGGTGAGAAAGAGAAGCGGAAGCTGCGGGAGCCCCGGGAGCGAGAGGGGGAGCGGCGGAACGACGGGCCGTTGCCCCGGCGGAAGGAGCAGGTGAATCCGGCCTGGGAGCGGGAGCGGGAACGGCTGGAGAAGGACCCGGACGCCGCCGCGAAGAAGAGGGCGCAACAGCGGGAGAAGATGCAGGAACTCCGGAGAAACCGCCGCGACGCCGAGGCGGGGCGGAAGGAGCAGCAGCAGCATCAGGAGAGGGAGCCCGCGACCGCTGACACACCGTCTCTGTGGCCGGAGATAGCGGCGTTGGAGGTGTACGAGAACTATCGGCAGCGGATGGCGGGGTGGCCCGAGATGCCGCCGGTGGGGTTGCGGGTGGCGTTGCATCCGGAGACGGTCGGGCACGGGCAACAGGAAGCGACCGTGGTGCGGCTTGAAGCACCGCAGCCGGCGCATGGCCCGTCGGGCAGCTCGGTGCCGCCGTTCCTGGCCGATCCTTCGCTCGACCTGACCGATGGCCACCTACAGCACCGGGCGGTCGCCGCAGGGGTCAGGGCCCAGGACTACGGCGCGGCGATGCGGATGCAGAACGGACTTTTGGAGGCGTTCCGTGCCGAGGAGTTCGGCCAGGACGTAGCTCAGCCGTCGCCGTATGCGGGCCCGAGTGCCGACGCCCATTCCTCGGACGCCGGCTGGGCGTACCGGTCGCCGGAGCCGATGTTCGACGGAGTGGACGTGGACGCGTTGCTGGCGACGACTTCCGTGAACTACGGCGCCTTCGACACGGCGGGCCTCTCGTCCGGTCCCGGTCCCGCTCCCGTGAACCCTGCCGCGCCCTACCTCGCCGGAGGCATGTACGGGGCGGACGCGCTGCCGCAGGGGATGCAGGGACTGACGGTGACAGCACCCTCGTACTCCCGGGACCCCAACGCCACGTTCCGCCGACCCACACCGGCGGCCCAGTTGGCGTGGACGACCTCTCCCCAAGGCAGGTCCCCCCAGCGCCCCGCCCGCTGACCGGACCACAAGGGTCGGGCCGCCGGGGAGAGATGAGACTCCCCCGGCGGCCCGGCTACAACTCCGGCCGCGCGCTCAGTCCTTGGAAACCGTGGCTTCGGAGACCGGGGCTTCGGCGGCGGTGTCCTCGGTCCGGGACGACTGCCGCTGAACGACCTCCAGGACCTCCCCCAGCGCCGCCTCGGCTTCCAGGACCAGGTTGGCCAACTCGTCGATGCGGCGGGTCAGTTCCTCGTTGACGGCTTCGTCGGCGAGGTGATCGGCCAGGTCGTGTGTGCCGTGCTGCGTCTCGTCGGTCACTGTTCCCCCTTGTCGGACGTGGGAGCAGCGTAGTCCCGATCCGACTCGACACCGCTCCCCGACCTCCCGAGACCGGCATCCGCGAAGACCGACCCAAAGACGACCGGCACGGCTTGACCTCAAGTTCGGTTGAGATTCTAGGTTCGCGGTATGGACTACTCACACGATGACGCCGGCCTCGTACAACAGCCCATCGGCTACTGGGCCTGGGCGGCGCACGACGCGGTTGTCACGTACATTCGCGCGCGCCTCTCCGAGGTCGGGCTTTCGCAGCCGCAGTGGTGGGTGCTGAGCCAGTTGGTCACCTCGCCCGGCGGCCGGGACCGCGCCGAACTGGCCGACTTCCTCCAGGGCTACCTCAAGGTCGGCACCCTGACGATGCTGGACGAGATCGACACCCTGATCGCCAGGGACCTGGTTGCGGAGGACAACGGCCTGCTGACCCTCACCCCGGAGGGCACCGCCCTCCAGGCCAAGGCCGCGATACACCAGACCGACGTACGGGAGACCATCCACGCGGACATCCCCGACGAGGAGTACGTACGCACCCTCAAGGTCCTGCAACGGATGATCCACAACGTGAGCGGCACCGCCTGGCACCACTGAGAAGCCACGCGGGAGGCGTCAGACCCCCGCCGTCGACAGCTTGGCCGCGAACCCCAGGAACAGGACCCCCGCCGCCGTGGTGGCCGTCGCCGACAGGGCCTTGCGGCGATGGAAGGCGGCGGCCAGCCGCGTGCCGCCGAATATCAGCGCCGTCAGATACAGCACGCTCGCGAGCTGGGCGAAGACACCGAGCACCACGAACGACAGCGCGGGATACGCGTACCCCGGATCCACGAACTGGACGAAGAAGGCGACGAAGAACAGGATCGCCTTCGGGTTGAGCAGACTGATCACGAAGGCCCGCCGGAACGGCCGCTCCCCGGCGGCATCGGCGGACCGCCCGGCGGCCTCGGCGAGCCGTTCACGCCGGGTGCGCCACATGCCCCACCCGGCGCGCAGCATCCCGAACGCGAGCCAGGTCAGATACCCGGCACCCGCGTACTTCACGATCCCGAACAGCAGGTCGTTGGCCTTGAGAAGCGATGCCACCCCGGCCGCCGACAACGTCATCAGCACGGCGTCGCCGCACCACACCCCGGCAGCGGCCTGATACCCCCGACGCACCCCGAGCCGAGCGGCGACCGAGAGCACGTACAGCGAGTTCGGCCCCGGCAGCAGAACGATCAGCACCAGGCCCACGAGATACGTCGGAAGATCGATGACACCCCACATGAGACGGAGTGTCGCACGAAGCTACGACATCCCGTCCAGCCCCTGTGGAACACACCCTCAACACGTCCTCAACACGCCCTCAGAACACATCGCTCGGTACGTACGCCCCCCACACCTCACGGAGCGCGTCGCACACCTCCCCCACCGTCGCCCGCGCCCGCAAGGCACTTCGCATCGGGTACAGGACATTGTCCGTGCCGGTCGCCGTGCGGCGCAGGGTCGTCAAGGCCGCTTCCACCTCGCCGCGGTCCCGTTCGGCGCGTAGTTTCGCGAGGCGTTCGATCTGCTGGGTCTCGATCGCGGGGTCGACCCGGAGGGGCTCGTACGGCTCCTCGGCGTCGAGGGTGTAGCGGTTGACGCCGACGACGACCCGTTCGCCGGAGTCGGTCTCCTGGGCGATCCGGTACGCGCTCCGCTCGATCTCGCCCTTCTGGAAGCCGTGTTCGATCGCGGCGACCGCGCCGCCCAGGTCCTCGACCCGTGCCATCAGCGCGAGCGCCGCCGCCTCCACGTCGTCCGTCATGCGCTCGACCACATAGGACCCGGCGAACGGGTCGACGGTGGCGGTGACATCCGTCTCGTACGCGAGGACCTGCTGGGTGCGCAGGGCGAGCCGGGCCGCCTTGTCCGTGGGCAGCGCGATCGCCTCGTCGAAGGAGTTGGTGTGCAGGGACTGCGTACCGCCGAGCACCGCCCCGAGGCCCTGGACGGCGACCCGCACCAGGTTCACCTCGGGCTGCTGCGCGGTGAGCTGGACACCCGCGGTCTGGGTGTGGAAGCGCAGCATCTGCGACTTGGGATTCCTCGCGCCGAACTCGTCCCGCATCACCCGCGCCCAGATCCGCCGGGCGGCACGGAACTTGGCGACCTCTTCGAGCAGTGTCGTGCGCGCCACGAAGAAGAACGACAGGCGGGGCGCGAAGTCGTCCACGTCCATCCCGGCCTCGACCGCGGTCCGCACATACGCGATGCCGTCCGCGAGAGTGAACGCGATCTCCTGTACGGGCGTCGCCCCGGCCTCCGCCATGTGGTAGCCGGAGATCGAGATGGTGTTCCAGCGGGGGATCTCGGCCTGGCAGTACCGGAAGATGTCGGCGGTCAGCCGCAGCGACGGCTTGGGCGGGAAAATGTAGGTCCCGCGCGCGATGTACTCCTTCAGGACGTCGTTCTGGACGGTGCCGGTGAGCCGGTCGGCGGGGACACCCTGCTCCTCGGCGACGAGTTGGTACAGGAGCAGCAGCAGCGCGGCGGGCGCGTTGATCGTCATCGAGGTGGACACCTGGTCGAGCGGGATGCCGTCGAACAGCACCCGCATGTCGTCGACCGAGTCGATCGCCACACCGACCTTGCCGACCTCGCCCGACGCGATCGGCGCATCGCTGTCGTGGCCCATCTGGGTGGGCAGGTCGAAGGCGACGGACAGACCCGTGGTGCCGTGCGCGATGAGCTGCCGATAGCGGGCGTTGGACTCGGCGGCGGTACCGAACCCGGCGTACTGCCGCATCGTCCAGGGCCGTCCGGTGTACATCGTGGGGTACACACCGCGCGTGAAGGGGTACGCGCCCGGTTCCCCGAGGCGCTCGGCCGGGTCCCAGCCGGTCAGCGCGTCCGGCCCGTACACCGGCTCGACGGGCAGTCCGGACTCCGACTCGCGCGCCATGGCCCGCCACCTCCGCTCGTGTCGTTCCTGTGAAGATGCTGCCTCTTGCTGACAGCATGCGTCGCGCCGGAACATTCCGCCGTAGTTCGCAACCGTGTGGGCCCGGGAAACATCTCCAGTGGCACACGACGGCGTGCGGACTGACGGGGGCAGCGATGAGGACGGGCGTCATAGACAGATCGGGGACAGCGCGCGCGAGGTACGGCGCGCGCGGAGTGCGCGGGTGGCGCGTGGGTGTCGCGGTGGCGGCGGTCACGGCCGTGGTGAGTGGCTGTACGGCGCAGGCCGTCGGCACGGACAGCAAGGGAGTCCCGACACCGGGGACCCCGGCCGCGAGCGGCACGGGATCCGACCAGAAGTCGGCCGGCCCGAAGCCGGACAAGAAGACGGACAAGAAGCCCGGTGCCAAGCCGGCCGGCACGTCGGCGACCCCGTCGGCCTCGGCCCCGCCCAAGGTGCTGCTGCGCCTGGGCGACAGCGGCGCGCGCGTACGGGACCTCCAGGCACGGCTACGCGCGGTGGCGTGGCTCTTCGACGGCCCCACCGGGCGGTACGACGCCTCCACGGTGAAGGCCGTCAAGGGGTTCCAGGGCAAGCGCGACCTGCCCGAGACCGGGTCGATGGACACGGTCACCTGGGAGCGGCTGCTCGACATGACGGAGAAGCCGACCCGCGACGAGCTGTACGCGAACGGCGGTCAGCCCGCTGCCGCGCCGGACCCGCGCTGCCTCAAGGGCCGGGTCCTGTGCATCAGCAAGAACAGCCGCACCCTGACGTGGATGGTCGACGGCGACGCGGTCTCCACGATGGACGTCCGCTTCGGCTCGCAGTACACACCGACCCGCGAGGGCACGTTCACGGTGTACTGGAAGTCCCGCGACCACGTCTCGACGCTCTACCACACGCCCATGCCGTACGCGATGTTCTTCAGCGGCGGCCAGGCGGTGCACTACTCGTCGGACTTCGCGGCCCGTGGCTACACCGGCGCGTCGCACGGCTGCGTGAACGTGAAGGACAAGGAGAAGCTCGCGTCCCTGTTCGCTCAGGTGGAGACCGGCGACAAGGTCGTCATCTACTGGTGACCCCGGTGGTGATCCGTGGGTGAGGTTAGTGGCGCGGGCGGGACCGGGGGAACGTGTCCCGCCCGCGCCTGTGGCGCGGAGCCGAAGGTACGGGGGGAACCCCGGCTCGCGCACGGCCGATGACCAGTCGGCTCACTTCATACTGCGCCCCGCCGTCGAAAAACGTCACACCTGACCGAAAAGAAGCCCATCCGGGAGAGAAAACCGGAGGTGAGGGCGGGTCACCCGGAAGCGCACTCATCTGGCGGGTGATCGAAGTGGCCGGTAAAAGCCCCTGCCTCGCGGTGCCGGCAACTCAGACACCGGACGAAGCCGTTCAGCGGTCGGACGAAGAAGACGCCTCGACCGAAGAGGACGCCTCCGCCGAAGGAGACACCTCGACCGTAGGACTCGCCTCGGGAGAACTCACCGGCGACGGCGCGAACGAGGGGAGTTCCTCAGGCCCCGGATCCTCCCAGACCCCTTCCCCGTCCCCGGACCCCCGGTCACCGTCCCCGTCGCCCCCCTGATCGTCCCCGCCGTTGTCCTCGCCGCCCTTGTCGCTCCCGCCCTTGTTGCCGTTGCCGCCCTTGGCGCCGTCACCAGCCTTGTGGTCAAGGACCTTGTCGCAGAACCGGTCGACCCGCTCGGCGCCCTTGGCGAACTGCTCCAACCGCCGCTGCCGCGCCGCGTCCAAGGTGCCGGCCCGGTGATCACGGCAGGCGGCGACGGCCTGCGCCCACCACGTCTCACGGGACTCGGAGTCACCGCCGCCGGGCGCGCCGCCCGGCGAGACCGGCTCACGGGCGGGCCCGTCGGCAGGCCCAGAGGATGTCGGCGAAGGGTCGGGGGTCGCGTCGGTGCCGGCGGATGCGGACGGGCTCGGCGCCACGGAACTCAGCGGCCGGTCGGGGCTTGCGGGCGGCCCGGAGACGGACGCGGCGGGCGCGGGATGCTCCTGGCCGCCGAACGGCGAGGGCAGCACACCGGTACCGGCCGCGACGGCGACCCCGCCGAGCATGCACCCGGCAAGCGCGGCGGCGAGACCGAACCGTACGGGACGCGCCCACCGCGCGGGTTCGGGCCGCCCGAGCAGTACGGGCTCGTCCCCGGCGCCGGGGCCCCCGGCGCCGGACGCGCGCGTCGCGTCCGTTATGACACCGTTGTCCTCGATCATGCCGGAGCGGCCGTGCCGGGCCGCGCGGAAGGCGGCCAGGGCGTTCGCCTCACCGGGAAGTTCAGCGGACACCGCGCCGGGCGCGCGCGGCACGGGGTGCCACGACCACCGGGAACTCCCCGCCGCGGCGAGCGCGTCGAGAGTTTGCGCAAGGCGTTCCGCACGGTAGCGAGCGTGATCATCGACGGCTTTCAGGGGCTCACCGCGCAGCAGACGTTCCGCCGCGTCGCGGTCCAGCCACTCGTATCGCTCGTCGGGCATCACATGTCCTTCTGCGTCCGCGTTCGCGAATGCGTCACACCCGCTGACGCTCCCGCACGCCCGCGCGGTTCTCGCTGCGGGGGGACACCGCCGAGGACACCCGCACCGTCGGGATCCTCTTCGTCCGGTTCGTCCCCGAGGAGTTCGGCGAGCCGTTTCAGTCCGCGGTGCGCGGCGGTACGGACCGCTCCGGGGCGTTTGCCGAGGGTCTGGGCGGCGCTCTTGGCGTCGAGCCCGACGACGACGCGCAGGACGACCGCCTCGGCCTGGTCCTGCGGGAGTTGTGCGATGAGGGAGAGGGTGTCGCTGGTCGCGAGGGCCTCGATCGCCTCGCCCGCCGTGTCCGAGGTGGCGGGTTTGCCGGTGAGTTCGGTCTCGTCGGCGCCTATCGCGGGGCGTCGGCCCCGCATCCGTATGTGGTCGAGTGCGCGGTTGCGGGCTATCCGGGCCGCCCAGCCGCGGAAGCGGTCGGCGTCGCCGCTGAACCGGTCCAGGTCACGCGCTATCTGGAGCCATGCCTCGGAGGTCACGTCCTCGGCGTCCGGGTCGCCGACCAGTGTCCGCACGTACCCGAGCAGCCGCGGGTGCACAGCGCGGTACACAGTACGGAACCCGGTGTCGTCCCCGTTCTGTGCCGCAAGCACCGCGGCGGTCAGCTCCGCGTCATCCCCCAGCACTACGCCCCTCTTCGCGCCTCTCACAGCGCCGTGGCTGCACAGTCCCGGCGCGATTGGCACGCTACGGCCTGAATTAGGTCCGCGTCCATGTTTGTACAACGGACAACCAGCACCCGTGTGAGTGGGGTGTGACACAAAACGCGTGCAGGGCGCAGTACTAGGTACGGGCCGCCGCGCGGCCCGTGTCGTGCGGCGGCCGGGGCCTCTCCTGTGGGGGGTGGCGGCCCCGGTCGTTGCCACGGACCTCCGCCGCACACGCTCGCCGGGCCCGTCCCGCCCCGGCCACCCTCGCGATTCGGCCAACTTTCCCGGCCCCGCCGCACACCCACTCCCCGGACACCCATCCCTCGCACCCGCCCGTCACGCGTCGGGCCGGAACGGGTCGTTTCCGGATTCCAGGAAGAAGGGGGTCGTCGTCGGGTCGGGCGGTGTCGGGCCTTCGAGGTGGATTTCGCCTCGGCCGAGCGCCAGGAGGAAGGCGGGCAGCGGGCCTGGCCGGGTGTGCCAGTCCCCGAACGCGTCGTCGCAGAACACGATGTCCCAGGTATCCGGTTCGGTCTCGTCGGTGCGCCAGAAGAAGAGTTCCCCGAAGTAGCCCTCGCCCCAGGGCAGCAGTCCGCCGATGTCCGGATGCAGGGGGTACGGGCAGGTCCCGGCGGTGCGGATGTCCTGGATCCGGTAGGCGTAGTGGCCCAGGTACGCGGACTCGTCGTGGTCCAGGTCACCGGGCCTGATGAGGTGCAGCGCCCCTTGGAAGCTGCCGCGCGGCGTGTGTTCCGCCAGGTATTTGTACGTGGCGGGAAGGCGCAGGCCGACCGACCTCTCGACGGCATGCCAGTCGAACGCGTGGTGGCGCCGGGGAGTAATGCCGAAGAACCGGACGACGTCGTCGGGTCCGGTCGATTCGCCGTTCATGATCGCCTCGCGCGGTAGCCGGGGCTCGGGGTTGTATTCCGCGCGGGCGATCCGGGTCAAACGGCAGGACATTCACGGACAGTCGGCGCACCGGGCAAGAAACCACCCCCACCGAGGAGCCGGTACTCCCGTACCGCCGTACGCCCGCCGGTCCCGTCAGCCGCGGCCCCGGGCCCGGCGTGAGACGACCGCGCGCAGCACCCGGCGCCCCTCCGTCGACATCTCCAGGACCTGACGCAGCCCGCCGGTGCCGCGTTCGGCGAGGAGTTCCAGGATGGCGATCTGGCGGCGCAGTTCGGCGGCGACCAGCGGGGACATGCCCTCGGTGCGACCCTCGCGGCGGGCCGTCACGGACGCCGGTTCCGTGCCCGGGATGTCCAGGATCCGGTGAATCTGAAGGGCGGCCACCGAGCAGGCGTCGGCCCATGCCCGCAGGCTCCCCGCCAGGGGCCCGGTGTCGTCGGCGCCGGGCAGCCGGTCCGGAGCGGCGTCGAGCATCCGCCGTACGAGCGC
Organism: Streptomyces sp. NPDC058001; assembly: GCF_042886315.1. Taxonomy (NCBI): domain Bacteria; kingdom Bacillati; phylum Actinomycetota; class Actinomycetes; order Kitasatosporales; family Streptomycetaceae; genus Streptomyces; species Streptomyces sp. NPDC058001. The sequence continues at coordinate 438,858 of NZ_JBHVQT010000001.1, read as the reverse complement.
GGGCGCGTCGCCGTCACCGAACACCGCGTCACCGTCTCCGGCACCGAACATCGCGTCACCGTCACCGTCGCCGTCACCGAACACCGCGTCACCCTCGCCGGAGACCGGACCCGAAACCGAAACCGACACCGGACCCGAAACCGAAACCGGAATCGGAACCCCGGCACCGAGAGCCGCCCGTACCTTCGCCAGGCGCCCGCCCCACTCGTCCCCCTCGGCGACGCTCCCCCACAGGGGCCGCAACACCTCGTCGCCGTCCTCGCCACCGCCGAGCAGCGGGACACACCGGTCGAGGCAGGCCAGGCCGCTCACCGCCAGGGCTCTCGCATCGGCTTGAGCGATCAGTTCCACCAGGCTCATCACGCCTCCCCACCGGGGCGCCTCCGCATGGTGCCCGCACTGTCCTTCTCTGCGTGCGATGCCCCGTCGGCGTCACAGCCGTCAGAGCTTGACGACGCCGAGCCGGTCCAGGAAGCGGAAGAACAGGTGCTCGGCGGAGGGTTCGGCCGGGGCGGTCAGCACGTCGACCAGCGGTCCGGCCGTCACGGTGCCGCCCGCCTCGGCCGCCCAGGCGACGGCCCGCTCGGCGGCGTCCACCGGGTCCAGGAAGTAGTCCTCCAGGGCGCGTTCGTCCCGCCCGAGGTGGACGGCCATCGCGGGCCGCGCCAGGCATGTGGTCCACGCCCCGCTCTCCGGCGCGGCGCCCTCCACGACCACACAGTCGCTGTCCATCACATACCCGAACAGCGCGGGCGCCCCGGTCTCCAGGGCCAGCGTCATCATGCCGCCGATGTCGCGGGCGCCGTCGTCGCCGCCGGTGCACTCCCACACCTGCCAGCCGTCCGCCCGCCGTTCAAGCAGGGTCAGCTCGTCGCGTACGGCCGCCAGCGCGTCCCGCTCGCCGAGCGACCGCTCGCCTCTGCCCACGACGTAGTAACCCCAGTAGCCCATGCCCGTATCCCCCGGTGCGCTCGACGGCTCTTGGCGGAGCCGAATACACCACAGCGGTACGGGAGTCCGCCACCCGAAAGACGAATCCGCACCAACCCTAAACAAGCAGGTAGGGGGCGCCCAGGGCATTCTTCGCGCGCTGCATCCGGGCGATCGTCAGCACCACGACGATGGCGAGGGCGGCGGTCGCGATGTTGAGGACGTCGAGCAGGGCCCATCCCACGGCGGCGTCCCGGATCGCTTCGACGGAGCCGTCGGGATCGGGCTCGGTGACCGCGAACTGCGCCACGGTCCCGGTCAGCCAGCAGGCCCACCAGAGGTTGACCGGTCCCGCCGCCAGGCGGGGCACCCCCTCGCCGGTCGTCCACGGGACGCTCGACCGCCAGATGTCGGCGATGATCCGGCGCGGGTACCAGAAGTTCACGACCGGCACCACCCAGCCCCAGAACACCCAGCCACCGGACAGCCGCTGCCCGTCGGGCGAGTAGATCTCGGCGTTGAACCGGACCCGGCGCATCCAGATGATGAACAGGATGCCGCACAGGATCAGTCCGAGCGCCTGGAGACCGGCCGCCGTCGCCGAGAGATTCGTACCGCGCCGGGCCGCCTCCGCGTCGGCCGCCGCGTACATCAGCCCGCCGGCGACGAGCGAGAACAGGTCCGCCGCGATACACGCGGCGAGCAGCACGACGACGGCGGACGTCAGCCCGTCCACGCTCACAGGGCGGGTGAGGTACGCGTCGGGAAAGGCCGGCGCGGGAGGCCCGGGTGCGGCGGCAGGCGTGGCGGCGTGGGCGCACTCCGGGCAGAGCCCGGTCCCGTCCACCGCGTCGCGTCTACGGCAATGGGTGCACAGCATGTTCGGTGATCCCCCCAGGATCGCCGCCCTCGGGCGGCCCAAATGACGGGCGCCCGTCAAGTGACGGGCGCCGCCGAACCCTACGGTCTAGCCCAGCCGGTCCGCCAGCTTGACGAAGTCACCCCAGGCGAGAGCCGGTCGGGCGGGGTCCCAGAGCTTCTGGGCCGTGGCCCGCAGCGGCATCCGGACACCGGCCGCCACCTGGTCCTGCGTCTGCGCGTTCGGGAAGTCGCCCCAGACCGCGAAGACGCCGCCGAGTATCTGCCCGTCGTACCGCGCGGGCACGGGCTGGGTACCGCGCAGCACGAGCGGGTTCCACTGCTCGTATATGCGCTGTCCGGTCGGATAGACGAAGGCGTTGGGCTGGCCGAGTACGTAGTAGAGGTACTCGTCGTTGTAGTTGATCAGCTTGCGGCCCGCGCTCAGATACTCGGTGGGCGGCCGGGCGCCGATCTCCTTGCCCGTCCAGTACGCGACGTCCAGATCGGCGGCGGCCTGCACGGTGCCGCCCCGGAAGAGGCCGTCGTTCCAGGCCCGCATCTCCCGCTGATGGGCGCGCACGGTGTCCGCCCGGTCGTTCAGCCACCCGGTGGTGAGGTCGGCGACACTCGCGTTCGCGCCGTACTTCTGCCGGGCGGCGGTGGCCAGTTGGGGATACGCGGCGGCCGGGTCCTTGGCCAACAGCGCCTGGTACTCGTCGCCGCCGAGGTTCCAGTACGGGCCGGGGAACAGGTCCGCGTACTCGTTGAGGAGTTCGTCGATGAGGGTCGCGGAGGCGGGCTTGGATATGTCGATCGCGCCCTTCGCCACCGCCCCGCTCGTGTTGCGCAGTTGCAGATCCGGGTGCGGGGCGAGCACCGCGCCGAGGTGTCCCGGGGAATCGATCTCGGGGACGACGTCGATGTGCCGGCTCGCGGCGACGGCGAGGATGCTCCGTACCTGGTCCTTCGTCAGATGGTCCTTGGAGACGACCTCGGGGTGCGAGGACGACTCGATACGGAAGCCCTGGTCGTCGGAGAAGTGCAGCCCGAGCTGGTTCATCTTCAGGTCCCCCAGCTCCCGGACCCGGTCCTCGATCCAGCCGGCCGTATACGGCTTGCGGGCGATGTCGAGCATGAACCCGCGCTGCGGCTTCGCGGGCCGGTCCTTCACCTCGCCCTCGGGCGCCTGCCCCGCCTCGCGCACCGCCTGCTTCAGGGTCCGCGTCCCGTAGAAGACGCCCTTGTCGGTGGGCCCCGCGATCCGCACCCGGCCGTCCTTGACGGTCATCGTGTACGACTCAGGCCCGTCGCCGGCGCCGGAGGTGAGCGCGAGTTCGACGTCCCCGGCACGCGCCGCGGTCTCCCCCGCGTACGCCAGTTTCAGCTCCCCGGCGATCAGTTTCCCCTCGTCGGCGAGCGCCGCGTCCCCGACGACGACCCGGCCCCCGGCTCCGGGCTTCCAGCCTGGCCCGCGCGCGGCCGTGAAGTCGCGGACGGCGGGGATCGTACGGGGCGCCTGCGACAGGGCGTACGAGCCGGAGGGTGACGGCGAGGACTGTGTGGGCGCCCTCGGCCCTGTCGCCGACGGCTGCTCGTGCGACGCGCCGTCGGAGCCGTCCGGCCACAGCGCGAACGCGATCCCGGCCACCGCAGCGGCCAACAGCGCACTTACCATGACGAGCACCGTCCGGCCCCGAGCCTCCCCCTGCTCCGGACCGTGGCCCCTGCCCCGCCTGCGGGCGAACCTGGGTATCACGTCACCACCTCCTGTCTCGCGAACCTATGATCGAACCTGCGGGCCCGCACTCCGGGACACCGTCCACCAGAGGTGATGAAACTCTCCCGTTCGGGTGAAATTCGCGCATCCGTCGGACAGTCCCTACCGGACATCGCTAGCGTGAGCGAGCGCGCTGCGCGTCCCCCGCACATCCGGACCCATTCAGCCCAGCGCCGCCCGCCCGTCACACGTCACTCTCACCGCACAAACACCTCGAACCCTCACCGCACAACACCTTGATCTCACAGCACCTTCACCCCACGTCACCCGCCGAGGAGCACACGCTGCCTTCGCACCGGTCCCCTCGACTTCCCGGCCGTGTCCCCCTGCCGTCCCAGAGCCGGACCCCCGCGCGCCACCCGGGACTCGCGCGGCTCAACGCCACCTCGCCCGAGAACGCGAACACCGCACTCCTCGCCTGCTGCGCCAGCCGCCGCTGGGCCCTCCGCCTCGCCGCCCACCGGCCCTATCCGGACCTGGACGCCCTGCTGGCCGCCGCCGACGAGGCCATGTACGACCTCGCGCCCGCCGATCTGACCGAGGCCCTGTCCCAGGAGTCCCGCGTCCTCCCGCAGGACCTCGCCTACTCGGCGGCGCACACCGCGCTGAGCGCCGCATACGCCGCGTACGAGAGCCGGTTCGGGCACGCGTTCGTGCTCTGTCTCGACGCGTTCGCACCCGGTGAGGCCCTGGACCAGGTCCTCACCGGAATCCGGTCACGGCTGGGCAACGACCCCGAGGAGGAGCGCGTCATCACCGCCGACGAACTGCGGCGGCTCGCCCGGGGCCGGCTCACCCGGCTCGTCCTCGCCGACGCGCCCGGCGCCATAGGCACCTCCGACACTCCCGGTGACCCCCGTAACCCTGCTGAATACCCCTCAATCAGCGGATTCCGGTCGCTCCGATAGCCCGTACGTGCCTGATTGATTGCCTGTTTGATCACACCGCCCGGCCCGGCGTGAACGTTCCGACATCACGTCGCTACGATGGCCGCGGCCGGTGGACCGTACCCGGCCGGGCCAGACCGACCTTCCCGAGCCGGCATGGCCCCAATCCCCGCTCCCGGAGGGTTCTTCCGTGCCGGCTGGAACGCTGTACCGCGGCCGGGAAGGAATGTGGTCCTGGGTGGCTCATCGAGTCACCGGTGTCCTCATCTTCTTCTTCCTGTTCGTCCATGTGCTGGACACCGCACTCGTCCGCGTCTCCCCCGAGGACTACGACAACGTCGTAGCCGTCTACAAGACGCCACTCGTCGCACTGCTTGAGTACGGCCTCGTCGCCGCCGTGCTGTTCCACGCGCTCAACGGCCTGCGGGTCATCGCCGTCGACTTCTGGTCGAAGGGCGCCCGCTACCAGAAGCAGATGCTCTGGACCGTCCTCGGTGTGTGGGTCGTGCTGATGGCCGGTGCGCTGTACCCCGTACTCGGCCACGCCGCTCGTGAACTGTTCGGGAGCTGACGCGGATGTCCACTGACTTTTCGAAGCCGAGTACCCCGGGCGTCGGCCCCGTCGAGAGCGCCCCGGTGTACGACGTCGACCACCCGGCCCCCCTCATCGAGGCCCCGCGTCAGCGCACCACCAGGACCCCCAAGTCGACCCGCGGCAACTTCGAGATGTACGGCTGGCTGTTCATGCGCCTGTCCGGCATCGTCCTCGTCGTGCTGGTCCTCGGCCATCTGCTGATCCAACTCGTCCTGGACGGCGGTGTCTCCAAGATCGGCTTCGCCTTCGTGGCGGGCCGCTGGGCCTCGCCGTGGTGGCAGGTCTGGGACCTCGCGATGCTGTGGCTCGCCATGCTGCACGGCGCCAACGGCCTGCGCACGGTCATCAACGACTACGCGGAGCGCCCGAACACACGCCTGTGGCTGAAGGGCCTGCTGTACACCGCCACGGTGTTCACCATCCTGCTGGGCACGCTGGTGATCTTCACCTTCGACCCGAACATCCGCTAGGCACGGGGCTGAGGCAACCACTCATGAAGATCCACAAGTACGACACCGTCATCGTCGGCGCGGGCGGCGCCGGTATGCGCGCCGCCATCGAGTCGACGAAGCGCAGCCGCACCGCCGTGCTGACCAAGCTCTACCCCACCCGCTCCCACACGGGCGCCGCGCAGGGCGGCATGGCCGCCGCGCTCGCCAACGTGGAGGAGGACAACTGGGAGTGGCACACCTTCGACACGATCAAGGGCGGTGACTACCTGGTCGACCAGGACGCCGCCGAGATCCTCGCGAAGGAGGCCATCGACTCCGTCCTCGACCTGGAGAAGATGGGCCTGCCGTTCAACCGCACCCCGGACGGCACCATCGACCAGCGCCGCTTCGGCGGCCACTCGCGCAACCACGGCGAGGCCCCGGTCCGCCGCTCCTGCTACGCGGCCGACCGCACCGGCCACATGATCCTCCAGACGCTGTACCAGAACTGCGTCAAGGAAGGCGTGGAGTTCTTCAACGAGTTCTACGTCCTGGACCAGCTGATCACCGAGGTCGACGGCGTCAAGAAGTCGGCGGGCGTGGTCGCGTACGAGCTGGCGACCGGTGAGATCCACATCTTCCAGGCGAAGTCCGTGATCTACGCGTCCGGCGGCACCGGCAAGTTCTTCAAGGTGACGTCGAACGCGCACACGCTCACCGGCGACGGCCAGGCGGCCGTGTACCGGCGCGGACTGCCGCTGGAGGACATGGAGTTCTTCCAGTTCCACCCGACCGGCATCTGGCGCATGGGCATCCTGCTGACGGAGGGCGCCCGCGGTGAGGGCGGCATCCTCCGCAACAAGGACGGCGAGCGCTTCATGGAGAAGTACGCGCCGGTCATGAAGGACCTGGCGTCCCGCGACGTCGTGTCGCGCTCCATCTACACGGAGATCCGCGAAGGCCGCGGCTGCGGACCCGAGGGCGACCACGTCTACCTGGACCTGACGCACCTCCCGCCGGAGCAGCTCGACGCCAAGCTGCCCGACATCACCGAGTTCGCGCGTACGTACCTGGGCATCGAGCCGTACACGGACCCGATCCCGATCCAGCCGACCGCGCACTACGCCATGGGCGGCATCCCGACCAACGTCCAGGGCGAGGTGCTCGCCGACAACGCGACGGTCGTGCCGGGCCTGTACGCGGCCGGTGAGGTCGCCTGCGTCTCGGTGCACGGCGCCAACCGCCTCGGCACCAACTCCCTCCTGGACATCAATGTGTTCGGGCGGCGTGCGGGCATCGCGGCGGCCGAGTACTCCGAGAAGGCCGACTGGGTCGAGCTGCCGGAGGACCCGGCGCGCCTCGTCATCGACCAGGTGGAGCACCTGCGGTCCTCGACGGGTACGGAGCGCGTGGCGGTGCTGCGAGGCGAACTCCAGGAGACGATGGACGCGAACGTGATGGTGTTCCGTACGGAGCAGACCATCAAGACGGCCGTCGACAAGATCGCCGAACTGCGCGCCCGCTACAAGAACGTGTCCGTGCAGGACAAGGGCAGGCGGTTCAACACGGACCTCCTGGAGGCCGTCGAGCTGGGCAACCTGCTCGACCTGGCCGAGGTCATGGCGGTCTCGGCGCTGGCCCGCAAGGAGTCGCGCGGCGGTCACTACCGCGAGGACTACCCGAACCGCGACGACGTCAACTTCATGCGCCACACCATGGCGTACCGCGAGGTCGGCGACGACGGCACCGAGTCCATCCGTCTCGACTACAAGCCGGTCGTCCAGACCCGCTACCAGCCGATGGAGCGTAAGTACTGATGGCAACTCCCGTACTGGACAAGGTCGAGGCGGAGGCCGCGGCCTCTCCCTACATCACGGTCACGTTCCGCGTCCGGCGGTTCAACCCGGAGGTCTCGGCGGAGTCGACGTGGGAAGACTTCCAGCTGGAGATCGACCCCAAGGAGCGGGTCCTCGACGGTCTCCACAAGATCAAGTGGGAGCTGGACGGGACGCTGACGTTCCGCCGCTCGTGCGCGCACGGCATCTGCGGTTCGGACGCGATGCGCATCAACGGCCGTAACCGGCTGGCGTGCAAGACGCTGATCAAGGACATCAACCCGGAGAAGCCGATCACGGTCGAGCCCATCAAGGGCCTGACGGTCCTGAAGGACCTGATCGTGGACATGGACCCGTTCTTCCAGGCGTACCGGGATGTCATGCCGTTCCTGGTCACGACGGGCAACGAGCCGACGCGCGAACGCCACCAGACCTCGGCCGAACGCGAACGCTTCGACGACACCACGAAGTGCATCCTCTGCGCGGCCTGCACCTCGTCCTGCCCGGTGTTCTGGAACGACGGCCAGTACTTCGGTCCGGCGGCGATCGTCAACGCGCACCGCTTCATCTTCGACTCACGTGACGAGGCCGGCGAACAGCGCCTGGAAATCCTCAACGACAAGGACGGTGTGTGGCGTTGCCGCACGACGTTCAACTGCACGGACGCGTGTCCGCGGGGTATCGAGGTCACGAAGGCGATCCAGGAAGTGAAGCGAGCACTGATCACGCGCCGCTTCTGAACCCTGCCTGTTTCGAGGGCCGTTCCTCCCGTACGGGGTTGGAGCGGCCCTCGGTCGTAGGGTTTCATGGTGCTGACCAGACCGACTGGACACGAAAAACGGGGGACGGGATGACGGAGCCGAATCCGTACGGGAACACGGGGGCGGGTGGCGCCGAGGGCGGCGGCGCCTACCAGTGGGGTCCGGGGGGAACGCCGGGCTACGGCTACCCGAACCAGACACCACCGCCGGGCTACGGCTACCCCAACGCCGCGCCGGGCTACGGCTTCCCGCCCCCCGTGGGCGCACCCTTGGTCCCGGCGGGCGGGGGCGGCGGGGCCCCGCTGCTCTCCCTCGGCGACATCACGGTGGTGGGCGACCAGATCATGACCCCCGCGGGCTCACTCCCCCTGCGGGGCGCGGTCTGGAACGCGACGGACATGTCCCACACCGAGGAACGCATCCCACCACACGCGATCGTCCTGGCCATCATCTTCTTCATCTTCTGCCTACTGGGCCTGCTGTTCCTCCTGATGAAGGAAAAGAAGACGACGGGCTATATCCAGGTCACGGTGACGAGCGGAGGCCGCCACCATTCGACGATGATTCCGGCGCATGGGCCGGGGGCGTTTCCGCAGGTTATGGGGCAGTTGAATTATGCGAGGTCGTTGAGCGGGATGTAGTAGCCGGTGGGCGGCGGTGTGCGACGCTGTGCGGCGGGTCAGGGGTCGTAGACGGCCAAGGACCGTGCCAGGTTTTCCAGGTCTTCGGCCGCGTGCATGATCCGGGCGACGTCCTCGGTGGCTGTCCAGATCACGACGTCGGCGCCGCACTCCTCGACCTGCCAGGCGTAGCGGACGCAGGCAAGGAGGTGGGGGGAGTCTTCTTGGGGGATGTAGCGGAAGACAGTCAGGCCCTCGCCGAGGTGCTCGGACTTGAACCGCTTGACGACCGGAGGTTCGACCGAGGACGGGTCGTCCGCGAGGGTCAGGGTGCGCAGGGTCTCCTCGCGCGGACCGGATGACGGGCCGATGGCCGCGCACACGGGGAGGGGCAGGTCGGTGGGGTGGTCCTGGTGGAGGAAGAGCCAGTGGTCCGTACCGGGCGGGCAGAATGCCTCGGCGCAGCGCTGGAGGGTACCGGCGACGAAGTCGACGCCGTTCAGGCCCGGGTCCAGTTCGCGGTCGGCCCACAGGTCTTCGGCTTCTCCGCGGCACCAGGCCCCGATGTCGTCCCATTCTTCGAACTGGCCGAGGTCACTGGAGCGAGGGGGAATCACAGCCCAGGGATAGGGATCGACGTACTCGATGTCGATCACAGCGAAGAAGGCACTCATCCACGCCTCCAGCGGAAGGTCGCCATCACGGCATCGAACCATTCAACGAGAGCATCGGCCAGCTCGTCCCTCGGGCCGCCGTGAACTTCAAGTTCACACACTGCTCCCCGGCCTCAGGTCGACTGTCGCCAAGCATCACTGGCCGCCCTGTCCTCAGTCCCACCAGAAGTACCAGAATTCGGCGCCCGCCTGAGCGCGGGCGACACCGGCGACGGTACCCATACCCGTCACCTGCTCCAAGTCGTAGCAGTAGGCGTACTGCTCCCTCGCCGTTCTCATACGAGCCTCGGGCGTGTGTGGTGGGTTCGAGACGCGGAGGCGTAGGGCATTGCTTCCCAGGTAGTAGATGTCCACGCCGTGGCGGTCGTTCCATTCGCGGAGGACGGTGGCGTGGTCCTCGTACGTCAGGCTTCCTCCGGCGTCGTCGATCCAGTTCGGGGTGAAGGGGCTGTCCAGCAGGAGAGGGAGCTGGAACTGGTCTTCCGCCTCGGCCAGACAGACCCATTCCGGCTGAGAGGAGAAGTTGCTCCGCCATGACGGTGGGGGAGGGTGGGGAGGGTTCTCCCCCTTCAACGAATCCTCGGCTTCCTGCGAGAACGTGAGCGCGGAGCCCTGGGAGTTCACCAAATCGGCGATACCGCGGCCGACACCGGCTCCCCTCGTACGCGCCGCTCTCTCCGTCTCCCCCAACTCCTCCCATTCCCATGCCGCCGGGCCCTCATGGCTCACGAAAGGGAACAGGCCGCTCTCCCCGTGCAGGGCGCGAAAGGCGGTCCAGAGGGCGCGCTGCTGTGACGGCTCCGGGCACATCACGCCCCACAGCGCCGCCCCCGACGGGGAGACCCGCGTCTCGACCCACGAGTTCACCACCCCGTACTCAAGGGCCACTCGTCGGATCAGCTCACGAACGGATACGGACACGGACACGGGGTCGAACCTATCCCCCGTCGACACCCGCGCTGGTCCCGGCCTCAGGTTCCGCAGGAGCCCGGTCTGTGCGTTCGACGATGATTCCGGCGCATGGGCCGGGGGCGTTTCCGCAGGTTATGGGGCAGTTGAATTATGCGAGGTCGCTGAGCGGGATGTGAGAATTCCGGTCAGAGGATTCCCACTCGCAGGATTCCCTTCGGAAGCGCGGTCAGGTTACGCGTCCGTCGGGGTTCGGCCTGCGGCGATGTCCGTGAAACCGTGTTTCGCTACCAGTATGACCACACAGCTCAGTACACAGACCTGGTTCATCACTGGTTCGTCCCGCGGCTTCGGTCGCAACCTCGCCATCGCGGCCCTGGAGGCCGGCGACAACGTCGTCGCCACGGCACGCAGGCCGGAGCAGCTGGCCGATCTCGTTAAGCGGTACGGGGAAGACCGCGTCCTCCCCGTGGCACTGGACGTCACCGACCGGTCGGCCGCCGTGGCCGGGCTGGCGACGGCGGCCGAACGGTTCGGCAGGGTCGACGTCGTGGTCAACAACGCCGGATACGCCAACCTCACAGCGGTCGAGAGCACGCCCGAAGACGACTTCCGCCGACAGTTCGACACCAACTTCTGGGGCGTCTACAACGTCTCGACGGCGGCCGTCCCGGTCCTCAGGGAGCAGAGGGGCGGCATGATCGTGCAGTTCTCCTCCATCGGCGGTCGCGTCGGCGGCAATCCCGGCCTCGGCTCCTATCAGGCCGCCAAGTTCGCGGTCGACGGCTTCACCCGGGCGCTGGCGGCCGAGACCGCGCCGTTCGGCATCCGGTACCTGGTCGTGGAGCCGGGCGGGTTCGCCACGGACTGGGCGGGCGCCTCGATGCGGATCCCGGAGGTCGCGCCCGAGTACGAGCCGTCGGTCGGCGAGATGGTACGCACGCTCAGCGGGCCCGTGTCCGCGGCGGGCGACCCGAAGCGCGCCGGCGAGATCCTGGTCCGGGTCGTCAAGCACCCGAACCCGCCATCGCACCTGATCCTCGGCGCCGGCGCCGTCCAGATGGCGCAGGACTACTCGCGGGGCCAGTTGGAGGAGGCGGGCGCCTGGGAGCGGGTGAGCCGATCGGCCGACTTCGGTGAGGACTATCCGGTCGACCTCGTGGACCCCGTACGGGGGGCGGGGGCACGGAATTGATACAGCTCATGGCCAAGGTGGCGCTCGTGACGGGCGACGGCAGCGGAAATAGGGGCGGCGACGGCTTCAACTCCTGTAGCACAGGATAAGAAAAGCCTCAGTGATACGGCCCCGGCAGCCCCACGCAGTCGAAAAGCAAGCTACTCATTGCTCCGTAGCTGCTTCGATTTCGACTCGGATGCCGTCAGTCATCGCTCGCCGAGCGGGCGTGACTCTTCCACCAGATCACGCCTCCGATCCCACACGCGACGAGGAGCAAAAGCACGACAGGGATGATCGACCCGACACCCATTTGCCCGAACACAGCGCCTCCTTGGCGGGATGCGTCCGCTTTCTTATCCTCGCGGGCCGCGCTGCACAGACCATGCATCAGGCATCCACACCCCGTCAATGGATCTTCAATTATTTGAGGTTCCCCTGAGCCCCGGTAAGCGGGATACCTCAACGGCACGAAAGTGGGAACAGCGCGTCAGCGCAAGGCGAGCAGCATCACGTCGTACAGGACAGCGCTCTCACCCATGCGTGTCTCGCCCACCTTGCGATACCCCCACGTGCGGTACGCGGCCGACGCCGCCTTGCTCTCGGGGTGGACGTTGAGCAGCACCCGTTCGGCTTCGACCCCGTCGAGCAGCGTCTCGTGCAGTCGACTTGCGACGCCCTGTCCCCGCCATCGTGCGCGCACCGCAAGTTCCATGAGCCCGAACGTGCGGCGTCCGTCCTCGCGGCGCAGGTCGTCCGGCACCGGCTCGGTGAGCTGATCCCACCATTCCGTGTTCGCGCTGAGCGGGTGGCCGTAGGAGATGCCGATCGGCTCGCCGCCCTCACCTCGGGCCAAGGCGCCCCGGAAGGCGGCTTTGCGGGTCTGCGAACCGAAGTGCCGGAAGGTGGCCGCGACGCCCCGCTCGCTCTCGTTGTACGGCGGCTCGGCGAACACCTCGGCGTAGACCAGCCGTATGGCATCCGCGGCCTGCTCGGCGGCCGGCCCGTCCAGGCCCTCGATCAAGATGGTTCCCTTCTGCCTCATGTGGTGCCCCCCTTGGGGTTCACCCTGAGGGGTGTCCCTTCACGTCAGGCGGTACTTTCGGGCGCCGACTATCTGGTGGCTCCGTCGGGCCACAGGATCGTTACGGGTACGCCCGTGCGGCGCGCGTAGGAGACGACGTCGGCCGTGCCACCGTATCCGCGCGCGGGGAGTCCGTCCCAGGCGGCCACCAGTTCGTCCACTCGGCCGACGAGGATTTCACTGCCTGCCTGGTGCGCCTCGGAGGTGGATTCCGTCAGCCCGGTCTCGTGCACTTCGGAGGACCGGGCGAGGAGGTCGTCGTAGTCGGGGTGGTGCCAGTCGGGGAGACCCGAGCGGTACTCGACCGCCGGTACGACGACTTCCAGCCGTCCGCCCGCGTCGAGGACGGCGTGGGCCCACCAGGAGTCGGGGCCGTCGGCGATGCAACTCACGCCGACCAGATCACGGGGGTCGTACGCGGCCAACTGCCGGGCGAGAAGCGCCCGTACCTGAACTTCGACGGTCTCGGGCAACCCTCGGTGCCCGGTGATACCGACGCGCATCGACTACCTCCCCGTTCGTCCTGGAGTGTCGGGGGTACCGTTCTGGTGTCGAGTCAGAACGGAGCCCATCATGCCCGCGACCCCTGACACCAACCCCCCTTCCCAGACGTTCGGTCAGCGAGTGCGGGCCGTGCGCGAACGGGTCGGGATGTCCAGGCCCGTGCTCGGCGGTCTGGTTGGGCGGTCCGCGGAGTGGGTCAAGGCTCTGGAAGGCGGGCGGCTGCATGTGCCACGGCTGCCGCTGCTGTTGCGCCTCGCCGATGTGCTCGGTGTCGAGGACTTGGCCGAACTCACGGGTGACGAGAGGTTGTCGGCGGCCACGTACACCAAGGCCGTTCACCCGGGGCTCCCTTCGGTCAGGGCCGCGCTGACCAGTTACCACTTCGACAGCGATGACGAGCCGGAGAGCGCGGACGCGTTGGCGGCGCGCGTACGGCAAGCGTGGCAGCTCTGGCACGGTATCGGAGACCACCGGGCCAACATCGCACTCGTACTGCCGGACCTCATCGCCGACTGCCAGCGCTCAGTGCGGGGTCTGGAAGGTACCGACCGGCGCCGGGCCCTTTCCGCACTCGCCGAGACCTACCACCTCGCGCAGCTCTTCCTCTCCTTCCAGCCCGCCCCCGAGTTGGTGATGCTCACCGGCGACCGTTCGATGGCAGCCGCCCAGGACGCGGACAGCCCCCGTTCGATCGCCGTGGCCGCCTGGTACATGAACCACGTTCTCCGGGACGCGGGAGAACGCCACGAGGCCCGCGTCGACCTGGCCATGCAGGCGGCCGAACTCCTCGACCCCGACCGGGGACCGGAGGATCTCGCCCGGTGGGGTCTGCTGCACCTGGCCGCCGCCCTGTCCTTCGCCAAGGTCGGCCGGCGCGGCGACGCCGAACGCTTCTGGGACCGCGCGGACGACGCCGCACGGCGCCTGGGCGACTACATCCACCCCTGGCTGATCTTCGGGCGCGGCATGGTCGACGCCTACGCCATCACCCTGAACGCCGACCTCGTCAGCCCCGGTCAAGCGGTCGACGCTGCCACCCACATGGACCTCGCCCCCATGCCCTCGGCGACCCGCCGCAGCTTCCACCTGGTGGAGTCGGCGCGGGCCTACCGGCTCCAGGGCGAGGACGTGGCGGTGGTGCACCTGCTGAGGAAGGCCCACGAGGCGTCCCCGGAGACGGTCCGCTTCAACACCTTCGCCCGCCCGGCGGTGGCCGAACTGGCGACCGGCCCCAACGCGATGATCCGTGACGACGCCCGAACTCTGGCGCAGCGCATGGGCGTTCCGGCCTGACAGGTACAACCCGGGGTACTAACCAGCGGGTACAACCTGTACCCCTCCACATACGGGGAGTGACTGTACCTCTCGTGATGTTGCGCCGCTCCTAACGTCGACGGCTCAAGGCACCCCGGCGACCGTGCGACCGGCCCCGGGGGCGTGGCCGACTTCAGGGAGTCGACGTGAGCGACAGTACGTGGCGGGCCCGGATCTCTGAATGGCTTGCCGGGGCACATCCGTTGCCGGTGACCGCGTACGCGGAATGGCAGCGGAGCGGTGTCGCGTTGCTTCCCGTCGGGCGATGCTTCGCAGCGGTTCGTTTACCCGGGGATCTGGTGCACGCCGCTGCCGGCGCGGATCGGATTCCTGCCGTACGGGCGGTGTTCGGTGCCGTGGTCGGGGGTCCCGTCATTCATGACGGGAACGCGGTCGCGGTCACGTATTTCGCCCTCATCCCCTGGCACGCCGGCCTCATCTGGGTGGAACGGCACGGCACTTCGTGCGTCGAGGTCGGTACGTATCTGGGTGTGCCGCGACCGGATCGCGCCAGGCCGCCTGGTCCGTACTGGGTCTTACCTCCCGCGTACGACGGGGACTTGTGTGCGCCGGCGTCGGTGCGCGTGCTCATCGGTATGGGGCGGGATCGTCCAGACGGGGTGAGCGCGTGAGCGTGGTCGAGTCTTTCTCGCCTCCCTGCGTCTCCGTGACGTTGCCCCGGCGGGCCGAATCCGCGGGCCACGCCCGGCGCTTGGTCGAGCGCACCCTCGCCGCGTGGGAACTGGCGACCCTCACCGACACCGCCGTACTCGTCGTCACCGAACTCGTCGCCAACGCCGCCGAGCACTCCCGGGGACCCACGATCCGCGTGACGCTGACCCGGCTCACCGAACGGCGCGTACGGGTCGGGGTCGCCGACAAGTCCCGTACCCCGCCCGCACTCCGGAACGCCGACCCCGAAGACGTCGAGGGCCGTGGCCTCACCCTCGTCGCGGCCACCTCGGACACATGGGGCACCGACACCCTCCCGTGGGGCAAACGCGTATGGGCGGAACTGGAGCCGCAGCCGTGAGCGAGCGAACCCGGCAGGTCCTCCAGGCGGTCACCGTCGCCGCCCTGTTGACCGCGATCGCGCTCGGCATCGGCCGTTGATCAACCCCTGGGCCGAGGGCAAATGCTGGCGCTGCGACCGCGATGGCGTACCCGTGCTGTGGCTAGGCCCCGTACAAACTCACCACGGCACCGCCCCCTTCACCGCCTGCGCACCATGCCTCACCCGCCTCGAAGAACACGTACGCGAACACCACGCCCAAGAAGACAACGCCCCCGCCACCTGAGTACCCGACACAAGGAGGAAACCCCGGTGCCCGCCTGCGCAGCCCCCACCCCCCTCTCCCCCACAACCATCGCCCACACCCTGACCCTCGCCGGCCCGGAAGCCGACAGCGACGAACTCCCCACGTACGTCACCTGCGAACTGGACCCCCATGACACCGCCCAGAACCACGCCGCCCACCTCCTCTTCCTCCCCGGCGACACGGAAGGAAAGGCGGTATGGCTCCTCTGGAACAGAGAACACACCCTCACCGAAATCAAGGACGCCTGCCTGGAATGCGACCAGGGCGAGGAGGACGAAATCTGCACCCTGTACGCCAACCACCCACACGGCCACGCCTGGCGCTCAACTCGCGGCTACTGAGCCAGAACTCCAGCTCCCGTCGCGATCAAGGAACAGGTCCAGAAAGAGAACTCCAAGTGCCAACAAAGAAGTACTCGACCTGCAAATCCGCCAATGAATCGGCCAGCCCGACTCCCTCCGTCATGGACAGGAGCTTGTGCACGATCCTCACGAAGCCATGGAGGTCAGAGGGAATCAGTCGATCAAGCCCTTCCAAGAAGATGGCGACCGGCGACTCGTCTTCCGCCGTAAGGAGATCCCATAGGCGATCGCCAAAGGCCGCCCAGCTGCCAGCCCCTAGGTCCGAAAATCCGAGCTGCGCCGTCAATTGCACCAGCACCGCCTCTTCCGGATTCTCCACTTCCAACGGAAGACGAACCCGAATCACGCGAAAACCAAGCCCTTCAACCAATCGCGCGATCAATTCAGGATCCTCGACGAGAAACGGCCTTGATTTCAGTTGCGGCAGCTCAGCCACCATGTCGACCCACAGCCTCGGGGGCCTCGGTGATTCAGCATCCACAGTTCGGCCCTCGAAGTTGCACGAAATCCATCCTTATAATGCCCGCTATACCAGACTTCACCCTTGGCGCCAAATATCAACCGCCCGTTAGCCGGCCTCGTGGAGCCCGGCGCGGTCGGCAGAATATCCGTTTCGACGTAATATCTCGGAGATACCGTCGGCAAGCCCTCGCCACCTGAGAACCCGACACAAGAAGGAAACCTCGGTGTCCGCCTGCGCAACCCCTACCCGACTCTCCCCCACGGCCATCGCCCACACCCTGACCCTCGCCGGCCCAGAAGCCGACAGCGACGAACTCCCCACGTACGTCACCTGCGAACTCGACCCCCACGACACCGCCCAGAACCACGCCGCCCACCTCGTCTTCCTCCCCGACGACACCGAAGGCAAAGCGGTATGGCTCCTCTGGAACGGAAAGCGCGCCCTCACCCAACTCAAAGGCCCCCGCCTGGAATGCGACCAGGGCGACGCCGAGGAGATCTGCACCCTCTACGTCGACCACCCACACGGCCACGCCTGGCGATCGACCCGGAACTACTGACCCGCACCGTCGTCGGCCAGCACCTCGGCGTGCTCATCTATCGCGTCGGCTCCTCAACAGTGAAGTGAGTCAATTTCCCATACGCTTCAATGCCTTCTTAGCCTGGTTCCGAACGTTCTCACTCGGATCATCAAGCAAGCCTTCAATTCGGTCACGTGCACCCGCAAACTTCATCTTCCCGAGCGCTTCAATTGCCGAAGGGGCAACAGTTTGATCATCAAGCAGACTCAACAGCACATCGGGGACTCGACTGTCCTTCACCTTGGGTAGACTAAGGACAATCTGACTGCGAGCATGACCGTACTGGCGGGAAAGCGAAAGCTCCACCAGTTCATCAGCGATTTCAGGGCCACTGAAGACGCCTAGTCCATTTCCAATGACCCACCGAATATGCTCCTCCCCAGGCCCAGAAGTGGCCGGGCGCATCGGATCCTCGACCGATGGCGGTACCTGAAATAGGTCCAAAAAGAGTGGCTGCGCTTCTTTCCTGGCAAAAGGAACTGAGAGCGTCCTAACGATATCCTCGAACAGCGGAAGATACGAGACTCGCGGGAGCCAGCGCATGAGCACGGGCACCGCAGCCTGATACTTAATCTTCTGCTGACGCAACTCACCCACACTCGCAACTGAAAATCCGCATCCGGCCAGGTCCGCCAAGACCCCGACGGCACTCTCCGCGTACAGTCGCTGCCGTTCGGCGCCGCGCGGGCTCCGATCCTTCGATTCCAGCGCAGCCGGACCATTGACGGCCGTGTCCTTCTCCTGGCGAGTTAGGCGCCGACCAGCCGTCGACGGTGGCTCGTTACGGTCCCTCATGGCAGGTTCCTGATTAGATTGATATCACCCGAATCCACCCGGGCCTGGAGAGGCCCAGAGAGCCGCGTATTTCCACGCACGTACAGATTCATGCCATATCCATTAGCCTGAGCATAATCGAGGTAGTCCTTGATCTGAGTGGAGAGATACTGGTACTTGACATTCTTAACTTCTCCAATCACACCCCGCATATGATCAAGCTCATCGGGGGTACGTCCACGACCGTTGATCGTTATTCTCTGAGTGTTCTTGACTATTCCCGAAGCCGCTTCTCCCTGTTGCCCGACAACACACGAATTCCTCCCGCCCCCACCGGCATTGTGGACAAGAACTGGAGTGAGCCCGGCCAGCACATAATACGTATGCAGTTCCGCAACCGTCAGGTTGTACACCGTTGCCTGTTGGGTCCAGCGGGTCAGAGCTGCTACCTGGACCCGGGTTCCTGAGCCCGTCTCCAGCCACTGGCCCGGCCGCAGGTCCGTGGCGTTGATCCACTTCCTGAGTTCCGGGACCCAGAAACGGGTGGCCGTCCGTCGCGGTGACCGTCACACTCTCGGCGTTCCTCCCCCTGCTGATCGGCACCCCGGACGTCAACGGGGACTCCGTACCGGACGTCTGGACGGTACGGGCCGACGGCTCCGTACGGTTCTACGCCGGCGGCAGGACCGTGCTGCCGGGTTCCGGTGTCGAGGTCGTCGGGGCCCGCAGCTACTGGAAGACCCGTATCGCGATCGGATAGCGCGGTCCGATAAGAGGACGAGGGGCGCCGTGCCCGCCTCATACGCCCCACCGACACCCCGCCCGGTCCCGGTTCCACGGGGTCGGGCGGGGCTAGTCTGACGGAATGTCAGATTCTTCGGATTCATCCCCTCACGGCCAGGACCCCGATGAGTTGCTCGGGTTCGACAACGTTCTCTTCCCCGTCGGAGATCTCGGCGAAGCCGTCGCTTTCTATGAGCGGGCCGGATTTCCGTTGGCGTTTCGGATCGATGAGGTCGGGATCGCGTTGGTGAAGGTGGGGGATGAGACCCCCGGTGTGCTGCTGCGGGTCGAGGAGGGGGTGACGCACCGGCCACCCCCCGAGCCCGCCGCCCGCGTCTGGCTGGAGGTGCGCGACGCCCGCGCCAAGGCCCGCTCGCTCGCCGCCGCCGGGGTGCCCCCGGTCGACCCCCCGTTCTCCGTCTCCACCGGCTGGGTCGTCGAGGTCGCCGACCCCTGGGGGAACGTCGTCGGGTTTACCGACTACAGCAAGCGGCCCGAGCTGGCCCGGACCACCACCTCACTCTGAACCTGTTGAACGTGTTCAAAAAACGCGCTACCTTCTCCTCGGTAGCGTTTTTGAACACGTTCAACCACAAGGGTGGGGACCATGGATCTGACAGTCGTCGCATACGTCGTCTACCTGGTGGTCAGCATCGGGCTGACCATCTGGGTGGCACGTACCCTCAGCCGTAACGGACGGATCTTCCTCGGTGACGTCCTGCACGGGAACGAGAAGCTGGCCGACGCCGTGAACCACCTCCTGGTGGTCGGCTTCTATCTGGTCAACCTCGGCTTCGTCGCCCTCTATCTCAGCGGCGACGACAACATCACCGACACCCGGGGCGTCTTCGAGGCCCTGTCCACCAAGCTCGGTGTCGTGCTGCTCGTGCTCGGTGTCCTGCACCTCGGCAATGTGTGGGTGCTCAGCAAGATGCGGCGCCGGGGCATCATGGAGCGCGAGCAGCGGCCACCGGTGCCGCCGCAGGGCTTCCTCGGCGGCCAGGACCAAGGCCGGGACTCCTGGGCCGCCCCGGCCGCCGGAGCGTGACCCCATGGCCGACGCGGTCACCGACCCCCTCGCCGTCCACCGGCTCACCGTCCTCTACGACGCCGACTGCCCCCTCTGCGCCCATGTACGCAAGTGGCTCGCCGGGCAACGCCAATTGGTGCCGCTCGACTTCGTCCCGGCCGGGTCGGACGCCGCACGGCAACGGTTTCCTGGGCTCGACCCCGCGTCGACCCTCGCCGATGTCACCGTCGTCGGCGACGGGGGGCAGGTCTACCGGGGTCCCGCCGCCTGGGTCGTCTGTCTGTGGGCGCTCGCCTCGTACCGGCCCCTCGCCCACCGGCTCAGCACCCCGGCCGGCGTCCGGCTCGCCAGGGGCGCCGTTGCCACCGCCTCCAAGTGGCGGGAGTCCGCCAAGTGGCGGGAGGCAAGTGGGCGCGGCTGGGGCGGCGGGACCTACCGGCGCGACGACGGCTGGCGGTACGACAGCGGCACCGGCTGGTCGTATCACGGAACCGGCACCGGAACCCCGACAGGAACCCGTACCGGACCAGGCACCTGCGCGGCCGACGGCTGCGCCACTGGCTAGGCTCTGACACCGTGCCGGCACCGAAGAACGACGACAAACCCGCCAAGAGCGAGCAGACCCGCACGCTCATCCTGGAGACCGCCCTGCGGCTCTTCCAGGAGCGTGGCTACGACAAGACGACCATGCGGGCCATCGCGCAGGAGGCGGGTGTCTCCGTAGGCAACGCGTACTACTACTTCGGGGGCAAGGAACACCTCATCCAGGGGTTCTACGACCGGATCGCCGCCGAACACCGGGCGGCGGTCCGGCCGCTGCTCGACCGGGAGACCGATCTGGAGGTCCGGCTCGCCGGGGTGCTCACCACCTGGGTCGATGTCGCGGCGCCGTACCACGAGTTCGCCGCGCAGTTCTTCAAGAACGCCGCCGATCCGGAGAGCCCGCTCAGCCCCTTCTCACCGGAGTCGGAGCACGCGCGCGAGTCCGCCATCGCGGTCCACCGCGAGGTACTCGCCGGGTCGAAGGCGAAGGTCCCGGCGGAACTGGCCGACGTACTCCCGGAGTTGATGTGGCTGTCCCAGATGGGCCTTGTGCTGTTCTGGGTGTTCGACCGGTCCGAGGGGCGGGCGCGGAGCAGGCGGCTCGCCGAGCGCGGGGCGCGGCTGACCACGCGGGGCGTCTCGCTCTCCCGGTTCCGGGTGCTGCGTCCGCTCGTACGCGAAGTGCACGAGTTGTTCACGGACTTCCTGCCGGGGATGACCCGGCCGCGCCCCCAGAGCAGTCCCGAGAGGCGTACCCAAAACAGTCCCGAGAGGGGTACCCGGAAGGGTCCCGAAGGGACTACCGCGGCTTCGCCTCCGGAGGATGTTCCGCCGCCCGCATGATCCGCCGCAGCAGGTCGGAGAGTTGACCGCGCTCTTCGGGTGAGAGGGTGCCGAGGAGTCGCTCCTCCTCGTGCCCCACGACATCCATCGCGCCGAGCCAGGTCGTCCGGCCCTCCTCCGTGACCTCTACGTCCACCCGGCGGCGGTCCGTCGTGGAGGGGGCGCGGCGTACGAAGCCCCGGCGTTCGAGCGCGTCCAGGCGGCCGGTCACCGAGGCCGGGGCGAGGTCCAGGTCGGCGGCGAGGTCGGACGGCGCCGCCTTGCCGCCCCGGGCCATCAGCTTGTGCAGCGTGTCGAACTCATGGCGTTCGAGGTCGAAGTCCGCCAACGACCGCTCACGGAACCGGCGCAGCCGTACGGTGATCTTCTGCATCCGGGTCACGGCGCCCTCGATGTCCGGATCGAGCCCCGGCAGGACCGGCAGCCACCGCGCCACATGGTCGTCGACCGAGTCCCGCCCGGACTCCGGCGCCGAGTCCCGCACGGACTCCCCCGCCGAGTCACAGTCCTCCGTCGGCGACACGCTCGCCCTCTCTTCGGCCTCCATACCGCCGCACCCTACCCGCCTCCCACGGATCCCTTCGGGTCCAGATATTTCGTTGACGAATACTTCGGCTCCGAAATACATTCTCCGCCATGCCCTCGCCGCTCTCGCACCCCCTCCTCCGCAACCCTTCCTTCCGCCTGCTCTTCGCCGGCCGCTCCCTCTCCCTCATCGGCGACGCCGTCATCCCCGCCGCGCTCGCCCTCGCCGTGCTGCGTGCCACCGGTTCCACCTCGGCGCTGGCGCTGGTCCTCGGCTGCGCGATGGTGCCCCGGCTGCTGCTGCTGCCGCTCGGCGGGGTGGTCGGGGACCGGTTCGACGCGCGGAAGGTGGCGCTCACCACCGATCTCGTACGGTGTGCGTCGCAGCTCTTCGTCGGTGCCCAACTGCTGTCCGGGAGCCCGGAGTTGTGGCATATCGCGATCGCCGAGATGGCCGCGGGCGCCGCGTCCGCGTTCGCGATGCCGACCCTGCCGCCGCTGATCACGGGCACCGTCCCCAAGGAGCAGCGGCAGGCGGCCAACGCGGCGCTCGGCGTGGTCCGCAGCGGTACGGCGGTCGGTGGCCCCGCGCTCGCCGGACTGCTGATCCTCACCGTTGGCCCCGGCTGGGCGTTCGTACTGGACGGGGCGTCGTTCGCGGTGAGCGCGGGCCTGCTGGCACTGATGCGGACGCCGCGCGTGCGGGTCGAACACCGGTCCCTGCGCGCCGATCTGGCCGAGGGCTGGCACGAGGTCCGCTCCCGTGACTGGTACTGGACGAGCCTGATCGCGCACGCCGCGTGGAACGGCGCCGCCGCCGTCCTGGCGACCCTCGGCCCCGCGCTCGCCGTGCACGGACTCGGCGGCGAGAAGACCTGGCTGCTGATCCTCCAGGCGGGCGCCGTCGGACTGCTGCTCGGCTCCCTGCTCGCGGGCCGCGCCCGCCCTCGGCGCCCGGTGCTCGTCGCCAACCTGGGCCTGGCCACGTACGCGCTGCCGCTCGCACTCCTCGCCGCCTCGGCCCCCGCGCCCGCCGTGATCGTCGCGTACGGGATCGCCCTGGCTGGACTCGGTTTCCTCAACCCCGTCTGGGAGACCACGGTCCAGGCGACGATCCCGTCCGGCGTACTGGCCCGCGTCACCTCGTACGACTGGCTGCTGTCGATGGCCGCGATGCCGCTCGGCTATGTCCTGGCCCCGCTCGCCGCGAGCGCCTGGGGCCCGGCCGCCCCGCTGTGGGCCGCCGCCGCCCTGGTCGCGACGGCCTGCGCGGGGACGGCGGCGGTGCCGGGGGTACGGGGGGCGGGGCAGGGTGTGTACGGGGACGCCCCCCTTGCGCGGGACGAGGCTGTCAGGTCACCGCGTCCGCTCCCTCCGGAGTCAGCTCCACGTCGTACACCAACGGGCCGTCCGTGACGCGGATATGGCGGGCTCGGGCCTCGAAGCCCCGGGCCGTCGCCGCGAGGAGGTAGCCGCCGGGGCCCGGCACCGCGAGGATGTACGAGCCGTCCGCGAGCGAGGTGACCCGGTCGAGCTGGCGTCCGCCCCGGGACATCAGGGTGAGGACGGCATCGGCGACGGGTTCGCCCTCGGTGGTGCGGATGAAGCCGTGGACCACCGAGGAGACGCCGTCGGCGGCGGTCACCGGCTCCCGCTGAGCCGGAATTTCCGCTTCCACAGCGGCCCCGGCCACACCCGCACCCACCTCCGGCGGCTCCACCGCCAGATGCGGCACCCGCTTCTCCAGCCAGTCCGGCAGCCACCAGTTGGACCGGCCCAGGAGATGCATCACCGCCGGCACCATCGCCGTCCGCAGGATGAACGCGTCCAGGGCGACCGCCGCCGCGAGCCCGATGCCCGCCATCGCGCCCTCCATGTCACCGCTCAGCACGAAGGCACTGAAGACACAAATCATGATCAGGGCGGCGCAGTTGATGACCCGGCTGGTCTCGGCGAGGCCCACGCGTACCGCTCGGGCGTTGTCCCGGGTGTGCACCCACTCCTCGTGCATCCGGCTGACCAGGAACACCTGGTAGTCCATCGACAGGCCGAACAGCAGGGACAGCATGATGACCGGCAGGAACGCGGTGATCGGGCCCTCCTTGCCGATGCCGAGCAGTTCGGTACCCC
Organism: Streptomyces sp. NPDC058001; assembly: GCF_042886315.1. Classification (NCBI taxonomy): domain Bacteria; kingdom Bacillati; phylum Actinomycetota; class Actinomycetes; order Kitasatosporales; family Streptomycetaceae; genus Streptomyces; species Streptomyces sp. NPDC058001. The sequence goes on along the minus strand of NZ_JBHVQT010000001.1, from coordinate 415,150 downwards.
AGCCCCACTGGAAGATCGCGACCAGGACACCGAAGGACGCGGCGGCGGCGATCAGGTTCATCACGGCGGCGGTCAGCGGCACGACGAGCGAGCGGAACGCGATCAGCAGCAGGACGAAGCCGAGGCCGATGATCGCCGCGACGAAGTACGGCAGCCGGTCCGACGTCACCGAGGCGAAGTCCTTGGAGATGGCGGTCACCCCGCCGACGTGCGCCTCGACGCCTGCGGCCGGGATCACGTCGTCACGCAGTCGGTCGATCAACCGGTCGGTCTCCACGGACTGTGGCGACGTCGTCGGGACCACCTGGATCACCGAGACCCCGTTGGCGGGCGGTGCGGCGGCGACCTGCGCGACCCCGTCGGCGGCGCGGATCCGCTCGGTCAGGGCCGTCAGGTCCGCCGAGTCCGCGGTGTCCGTGACGACCTGGAGCGGCCCGTTGAAGCCGGGCCCGAAGCCCTCGGCGAGCAGGTCGTACGCCTGCCGGGTCGTCGTCGACTCCTGGTGGTTGCCCTGGTCGGTGGCGCCGAGGCGCAGCGACAGGACGGGCAGCGCGAGTACGGCCATCACGACGACGGCGCCCAGCGCCACCGACCTGGGCCTGCGCTGGACGTACGCCGACCAGCGCGCCGCGGGCCCGGCGGTCTCCTCCGGTACGGGGCCGGTCGCGGCCAGCTTGCGGCGCTGACGGCGGCTGAGCACCCGGGGTCCGAGGACGCCGAGCAGCGCGGGCAGCAGGGTGACCGCGGCGAGGACGCTGAGGACGACGGTCAGGGTGGTCGCGATGACGACACCGTCGAGGAAGCGCATGTTCATCACGAGCATCCCGGCGAGGGCGATACAGACCGTGCCGCCCGCGAAGAGCACCGCGCGCCCCGAGGTGTTCAGCGCCCGCACGGCCGCCTCCTCGGGTGCGAGTCCGCGCAGGATGCCGCGCCGGTGCCGGGTCACGATGAACAGGGCGTAGTCGATGCCGACGCCGAGGCCGATCAGGGAGCCGAGCAGCGGCGCGACCTCGGGCACGTTCACGCTGTGGCTGAGGAGCATCGTGGTGAGCATCGCGGTGCCGACCCCGAAGATCGCGACGACCAGGGGCAGCATCATCGCGAACAGGGAGCCGAAGGCGAGGAAGAGCACGATCGCGGCGGCGAGGATACCGACGATCTCGGCGGTGCCGGTCGGCGGCTCCTGGATCCGGGTGATCGCCTGTCCGCCCAACTCCACCTGGAGTCCGGCACGTTCGGCGCCCTGTGCGGTGTCGACCACGTCCTGGACGAGTTCCTTGGGTACCGCGTTCGCCTGTTCGGTGAAGGTGACCTGCGCGTAGGCGATATGCCCGTTCCCGCCGATCTGGGCGGCGCCCGCGGGACCGGCGGCATACGGGTCGGTGACCTCGCCGACGCCCTTCATCGCGGCGATCTCCTTGAGCGCCGGCTGGATACGGTCCCGTACCGCCGCGTCCCGTACCGAGCCGTCGGTGACCCGCCAGACCACGGTGTCCGTGTCTCCGGAGCGCTCCGGGAACGCCTTCGCCATCAGGTCGTACGCGCGCGTGGAGTCCGTATCGGGGAGGGAGAGGTTGTTCGCGTAGTCGGTGCCGGCGGAGGTTCCCGCCACGCCCAGGCCGAACAGCGCCCCCACCCACAGCACCAGGACCACCAGCCGGTGCCGATAGCACCAGCGTGCCAATGCCGTCACGTTTCTGCCCTTTCGTCGCCGCGTCGGTCCCCCGGGCCTCACTGCGGATCAGCATCGGGGGCGGCGCGTGTGCCTGGCGCGACGCGGCCATGACTCTCAGAGAACTCCAAGGACTCCCAGGGAACTCCAAGGACTCTCAAGGAACTCCAAGGCACGGGCCGGTCCCCCGGACAACGAGCGCACGGATACTGGGGTCATGGACGAGACCGGCCAGGACTTCGGCCAGGACCCGGGCCGCGAGCGCGCACCCGGGCACCGGAATGGACACGGGCACGGCCACGCGCACGGGTACTCGCACGGGCACTCGCACGGGTACGAGGGTGCGACCGTGCTGGTCGTCGAGGACGAGCCGAGCATCGCCGACGTGCTGTCGATCGCGCTGCGCTACCACGGCTTCGAGGTGCTTACCGCGGCGACCGTGCGGCAGGCGCGGCACCTCGCCGAGCGGTCCCGGCCGGACGCGGCGCTCCTCGACGTGATGCTGCCGGACGGCGACGGGCGGGTACTCGGGCGTGAACTGCGCGCCGCACGGCCCGAGTTGGCGGTGGTGTTCCTGACCGCGCGGGACGCGCCCGCCGAGATCGTCGGGGCGCTCGACTTCGGCGACGACTACATCACCAAGCCGTTCAACATCGACGAGGTGATCGCCCGGATCACGGCGGTGCTGCGCCGCACCCGGCCCGCCGACGTACTGCCCCGGCGGGCACCGCTGCGCCACGGCGATCTGGAACTCGACGAGACGACGTACACCGTGCGGCGCGCGGGCCGCACGGCGCAGCTCACCCCGACCGAGTACGCGCTGCTGCGGTTCCTGGTCCGCAACGCCGGTCAGATCGTGCCGAAGGAACAGTTGCTGCGGCATGTGTGGCAGTACGAGCACAGCGCCGAGTCGACCGTCGTGGAGACGTACATCAGCTATCTGCGGCGCAAACTGGACGCGCTCGGGCCGCCGTTGATCACGACCCGGCGCGGGGTCGGATACGGGCTGGCGTGACGTACCGCCACCGTGGCCTGCACACCCTGCGCGCCAAGCTCACCCTCGTCAATGTGGCGCTGCTCGCCCTCGGCATCATCGCGGCCACCGCCGTGAGCCTGATGGGCATGCGGCACTACCTCCTCCAGAACGTGGACGCCCAGCTGACGGCCTCGCGCGACTCGCTGCGCAACACCGGGCTCACCCTGAAGCAGATCGACAGCCTCAGCGAACTGGGCATCGCGCTCGACCGGCTCTCACCGTCCGGCAAGGACGCCGGGGGGCTGCCGCGCGCGGACACCGTGTTCGTGGCGGTACGGGACGGGGGCACGCCCGTCGCGGTCGGGGCCCTGGAGCCCACGCCACGGCAGCGCGCGCTCGCCGCCGCTGTACGGGACCCGGAGGCCCTCGCAGCGGCCGACACGCCCCACGACCTCGATCTGGACGGCGATCCGTACCGGGCGGTCGGCGTGCGGCTCACGGACGGGACGACGATCCTGATGGCCACGTCCACGGAGGCCGTGCACAAGGGGGTCGGCAAGGCGCTCAGGCTCGATCTCGCCCTGGGGACCGTGCTGTTGGCGCTGCTCGCGGTGCTCACCATGATCGGCGTGCATCATCGGCTGCGGCCCCTGGAGGACATGGTGGAGACCGCGTCCGCGATCGCCGAGGGGGATCTCACGCGGCGCGTGCCGTCGAGCCGGGATCCGGTGACGGAGGTGGAGCAACTGCGGCTCGCGCTCAACTCGATGCTGCACCAGGTCGAGTCGGCGTACCGGACACGGGAACGCAGCTCGGAGCAGTTGCGCCACTTCGTCGCGGACGCCTCGCACGAACTGCGCACGCCGCTCGCCGCGATCCGGGGCTACCTCCAGTTGTACGAGCGCGGGATGATGCGTGATCCGGACGAACGGGCCCGTGCCTGGGACCGGATGAACGCCGAGGCGGACCGGATGGGGCGCCTGGTGGACGAGTTGCTGACCCTGGCCCGCCTCGACCAGCAGCCCGAACTCCGGTTCCGCAACGTCGATGTGAGCCGGTTGGTACGGGACGCGGCGGAGGACCTGCGCGCGCAGCAGCCTCAGCGGCCGGTCACCGTCAAGGCGGACGGCGCGCTCCTGGTCCGCGCGGACGAATCGGGCCTGCGGCAGGTGTTGGGCAACCTCGTGGGCAATGTCCGCACCCACACGCCCGCCGACGCGGGGGTGGCCCTGGCGGTGGAACGGCTGGGCGGCGACGTCCACTTGACGGTCGCGGACGAGGGCCCCGGCCTCTCCCCGGAGGACGCGTGCCGGGTCTTCGACCGCTTCTTCCGTACGGGGGGTGGGGCCGGCAGCGGCCTGGGCATGGCGATCGTCCAGGGCGTGATCACGGCCCACTCGGGCCGGGTGACGCTGGAGACGGCGCCGGGAGAGGGGTTGACGGTGAGGGTGACGCTTCCGGCGGGACGGGAGGGCTGAACCGGTACGCCGGTGAGTCCCGCTGGACCCCGGTGACTCATGACCGGTCAGGTCGTCGTAGGGGGCTTGGGGAGCGTGGGCGGCTTGGGCGGTATCACGGCCCAGGTGGTGTGGGGACCGGTGCCCCAGGTCACGCAGAGGGATTCCAGCAGGTCGCACAGAGCCCGTGGCTCCGGGGCGGGGCGGTATTCGTCCGCGACTTCGACCAGGCACGAGCCGTCCGGCAGGACCGTTATCGCCACCTCGAACTCCCGCTCAAGGTCGGGCCCGTCCCGTACGACATCCGTGACCAGCTCGGACACGATCAGTACCAGGTCGTCCGTGTCGTCCGGCGGGACGCCCGACCCGGCGAGGTGCTCACGGGCCCGGCGCCGGGCCAACCCCACCGAAGCGGGATGACGCGGCAACCGGAACGAGGTGCGGCGCGGCACATTCGCCACCTCCCCCACACGAAGCATGAAGCACATGAAGCACACGCGTGATGCGTCTCTTGCGAGCCATGATGCAGCGCCGAAGCCCCGCGCGGTGTCCCCAACATGTCACGGACCCATGGTGATTCGGCCACGTGCCGGAAAATCACGCCTGTTTCGAGGCCAGCTCCACCACGGTGATGTCGGAGGGAGCGCCGACCCGGACCGGCGGCCCCCAGGCTCCGGCCCCCCGGGTCACGTACAGCTGCGTGTCCCCGTACCGTTCGAGCCCGGCCACCGTCGGATTCGCCAGTTCGGCGATGAGGCTGCCGGGCCAGAGCTGGCCGCCGTGGGTGTGGCCGGAGAGCTGGAGGTCGACGCCGTGCCGTACGGCGTCGTGGATCATGACGGGCTGGTGCGCGAGCAGCACACTGGCCCGCGCCGGATCCCGGTCACCGAGCGCCTTGGCGTAGTCGGGCCCCTGCCCCTCGCTCTCGGCGGACACGTCGTTGACGCCGGCGAGGTCGAAGCCGGGCAGTTCGGTCCTGGCGTTCTCCAGCGGGTGCAGCCCGAGGCTCCGTACCTCGTCCACCCACTCCTCGGCACCCGAGAAGTACTCGTGGTTACCGGTGACGAAGAACGCGCCGTGCCGTGCTTCGAGCCCGGCCAGCGGCGCGGCGGCGGGCCCCAGATTCGCGACGCTGCCGTCGACCAGGTCACCGACGACGGCGATGAGGTCGGGCCGCGTGCTGTTGATGGTGTCGACGACGCGTTGCGAGAACGACCGGCCCAGGATCGGTCCGAGATGGATGTCGCTGACGACGGCGATACGGAACCCGTGCGTGGAGCGCGGCAGTTTGGCGAGCGGGACTGTGACGCGTTTCACGCTCGGACCGCGCAGGACGCCGTAGCTGCCGTACCCGACGGTTCCGGCGGCGGCGACGACGGCCGCACCGGCGACGACCCGCGAGACGAACACCCGCCGGGACGGCCCGGGGCGTTCCGGAGCCTTGGAGGGGGCGTCGGCCGCGACGGGTGTGCCGGGTGCCGCTGCGTCGGGGGTCTGTGCTCCGGGTGCCGGTGTTCCGGGTGCCGGGTCGGCCCCGGACGTGGCGCCGACACCCGCGCAGACACCGACCGTCACCTCGGCCCGCGCCTCGTCCGGCTCCCCGACTCCCTGGTCCCGCCCCTGGCCCCGGTCCCGGCGGGCGAGCGCTCGCCGCAGTACCGGCCGTACCAACTCCCCCACCAACAGCGAGAGCAGCAGATACATCGACAGGGCCATCCACAGATAGCCCGGCCAGGCCAGCAGCTTCTGGAGCCAGAAGGGCGCGGTCCTGCCGCTCACCAGCGCCCCGACCATCAGCAGCGGACCGACCACGAACACGGCCGTACCGGCGCGCCGCGCCCCCGTACCGCGTGTGGTCGTGTCCCGTACCACCCGCCGCCACACGTACCACTGGAGACCGCCGAGCACCGCGAACGCGATGAGGCCGATCAGGATGCCCACGACGATGCCCACCGGACCGCCTTCCTACGAGGTCTCGTGCACACGGGCGTCGGGCGCGGGCGCCTCGGCGGGCGCCTCATGCGTGGACCGCAGTGCGCGCAGCCCACGGAACCCGATGGCACCGACGACCGTCCCCAGAGCAAAGGAGACGACGGCGAGGGTGAGATGGACCCAGAAGTATCCGGTGGGGTCGCCCGCGTCGTCGAAGGCGAGTCCGCTGCCGTCCTTCCACAGGTTCTTGACGAAAGTGATCCAGATGACCCAGCTCCACACCCCGAAGGCGAGCAGGAACCAGGAGACCGGACGGCTGAGCTTCATGCGTCCAGTATCGCGGCCGTCCGCAGACGCCCGCCGCCAGGGTGGGGCAGCGCGGACACAGGCGACCTCGCCGGAGACTTCGCACACAAGTGCCTGTACGTTCTCGTCCGTGCCTGCCATGACTGCTGCCCCCCAGACCACCGCCGCCAGGAACGCCGGCCGGATCGCCGCCCGGACCGCCGGAGGCGCCGGTGCGCGAGCGGTGACCGCGCTGCTGGTCGCCTCCGCCCTGTCCCTGTCGCTCACCGCCCCCGCGTACGCGGATCCCAAACCGGACAAGGACAAGGTCCAGCCCCCGAGCGGGATGTCGTCGGTCGGGGGTGTCCAGCTGAGCCGCCCCGGTACCCAGGCCAACCTCAAGGCGGGCGCGCCCGTGGTGCCGAAGGAGGTGACGGCGCGGTCCTGGATCGTCGCGGACGCCGAGTCCGGGCAGGTCCTCGCCGCGCACAACTCGCACTGGCGGCTGCCCCCGGCGTCCACCATGAAGATGCTGTTCGCGGACACGGTGCTGCCGAAGTTCCCCAAGACGCAGTCGCACAAGGTCGTGCCGACGGACCTCTCGGGCATCGGGGCGGGCTCCAGCCTGGTCGGCGTCAAGGAGAACCAGACGTACACGGTGCACGACCTGTGGCTCGGGGTGTTCCTGCGCTCCGGCAACGACGCGGTGCATGTGCTGTCCGCGATGAACGGCGGCGTCGACCAGACCGTCAAGGACATGCAGCAGCACGCCGAGGACCTTCAGGCGCTGGACACCACCGTGGTCACGCCCGACGGGTACGACGAGAAGGAGCAGGTGTCGTCCGCGTACGACCTGACCCTCATCGCGCGCTCCGGGCTCCAGAAGAAGGACTTCCGGGAGTACTGCTCGACGGTCCGCGCCCAGTTCCCGGGTGAGGCCGAGAAGGGCAAGAAGCGGCCGACGTTCGAGATCCAGAACACCAACCGGCTGCTCAGCGGCGACCCCGGGCTCACCCCGTACAAGGGCATCGCGGGCGTCAAGAACGGCAACACCACCAACGCGGGCGCCACCTTCACCGGGGTCGCCGAGCAGGACGGGCGGGTGCTGCTCGTCACCGTCATGAACCCGTCGTCCACCGAGCACGACGCCGTGTACAAGGAGACGGCGCGGCTGCTCGACTGGGGGTTCAAGTCGGCGGGCAAGGTCGACCCGGTCGGTGAGCTGGTGCCGCCGAAGGGCGCGAAGACCGGCGGTACGAGCACGGGCACCGACGCGGGCGCGAGCACCGGTCCGAGCGACGGCAGTGACCCGGGTGCCGGGTCCGAGGCACAGGCCGGCGGCAGGGGCGGCAACACGTCCGGCGACTCGGCCAAGGTGGCTTCCGAGGAGTCGTCCGGCGGTATGGGGATCGCGCTCGCCGTGATGGGCGGGGTCCTGGTGCTCCTCGCGGCCGGGGTGTTCCTGGTCAACCGGCGCTGGCCGCTCCCCGAGCTGGTCCGTCGCCGCCGGCGTCCGTGACCTTCCGCGTTGCCGTCCACGCGGCGCAGAACAGCAGCAGTTTCGCGGTGAAGTTGATCCACAGCAGCAGCGCGACGGGCACCCCGAAGGCCCCGTACATGCTGCGGGACGCGACGCCCTTGATGTAGCTGCCGAGCAGCAGCTTGAGGAGTTCGAACCCGGCGGCGCCCATCAGCGCGGCGATCACCAGATCGCGGCGGCGGGGGTGCACGCCGGGCAGCAGGGTCAGTACGTAGAGCAGCAGCAGGAAGTCGGCGAGTACGGCCACGGCGAAGGCCGCCGTCTGGAGCAGCGCCCCGCCCGCGCCCGCCTCGTCGATGCCGAGCTGCCGTGCGGTCCAGCCGACCGTGGTGGACGCGAGCGTGGACGCGATCAGCGAGGCGAGCAGGACGCCGCCGAGTCCGCCGAGCACCACGGCGTCCTTGGCCTTGCGCAGGACCGGGTTCTCCTCGGTGTCGGGCAGTTCCCACACGGCCCGCAGACAGTCCCGCATGGAGCCGATCCAGCCGATGCCCATGAACAGCAGCACGGCACCGGCGATGAGGCCGACCGTGGCGGCGTTGTTGACGAGCTGGCCGATGTCGAGCTGGTCGGAGATACCGGGCACCTGCTCGGCGATCCGGCTCTCCAGCTTCTGCTGGCCGGACGTGGACAGGGTGGCGGCGGCCACGGCGGCGGCGACGGTCAGCAGCGGGAACAGCGCGAGGAAGCTGATGAAGGTCATCGCGGCGGCGAGCCGCGACCACTTCACGCGGTCCAGGCGGTCGTAGGCGGCCCAGGCGTGCGTCGTCATCAGCCGCGTGACGTACGGGCCGATCACCGGGATCTTTTTCAGCCAGTCCATGATTCCTGTCTGCCCTGTACAGCGCGGCCCAAGGTTCCGGTCCCGGTTCTGGCTCCGGTTCCGGTACGCGGGGGCCGTGTCGGCCGGAAGACGAGGGTGCGGGTCCCCCAGAACCGCAGCGCGGTCGCCAGGGCCATGCCGACGCCTGCGCCGGACACCGTGTCGGCGGTCCTGGAGGTCAGCCCGAGCCCGTAGTGGGACGCGGCCAGGCACAGCAGCTGGACCAGGGCGCCCGCGAGGTTGACCGCGCAGAAGACCCCGTACTGGCGCAGCCGGGAGACCCCGTTCGGGCGCCGCCGGTAGGTGCCGAGGGCGTTGCCCGCGTAGGCGACCGTGCAGCCCGCGACGAAGGACAGGGACTTCGCGGAGAGCGGGTCGAGGTCGAAGGGGCCGCCGGGTCCGCGCAGCCAGAGGAACAGGCCCAGGTCGACGGCGTACGCGCACAGTCCGGTGACGGCGAAGCCGAGCAGTTCGGGACCGGCGGCCCGCAGCCGCGCCAACTGCCTCTCCGTGGTCAAAGGTTCACGACCGCGAGCCCGTACATCGCCACCCACAGCAGTCCGATGCAGGCGAGCGCGCGGTCGTGCAGGACCACGTCCTCGGGTTCGCCCGCGGTGCCCCGGTCGGCGAAGACGGCGTACCGCAGTACGGCCAGTGTGAAGGCGACCATGGAGAGCTGGCGCCAGGGCAGCAGGCCGCTGCCCGCCGTGCCGCTCTCCAGCGCCCACAGGCAGTACCCGAGGACGGCGACCCCGGCCGCGAGCTGCCAGACGAACCGCAGATAGCCGGTCGTGTACTCGGTGAGCAGCGCGCGCGTGGCGCCCGCCCGGCCCTCCATCTGGACGGCCTCCGAGTATCGCTTGGCGGCCACCATGAACAGCGCGCCGAACCCGGTGGTGATCAGGAACCAGCGCGACAGCGGGATGCCGAGCGCGATCCCGCCGATCATCGCGCGCATCACGAATCCGGTGGTGACGACGGCCAGATCCACGACGAGGACGTGTTTGAGGCTGAGGCAGTACGCGAGTTGCATCCCGACGTACGCGGTCAGCAGCGCGGCTGTCATCGGGGTGCAGAGCACGGCGGCGACGGCGGGCGCGAGCACGGCGAGCGTCCCGCCGACCGCGTACGCGACGGGTACGGACACCTGTCCGGCGGCGACCGGGCGGTGGCGTTTGACGGGGTGGGCGCGGTCGGCGTCGGCGTCCCGGGCGTCGTTGATCAGGTAGACGGCGGCGGCGCAGGCCGTGAACAGGGCAAAGATCAGGGCGAGTTGGCGGGCCGCGTGCCAGGAGAACAGCTCGCCCGCGGCGGCCGGGGCGGCGATCACCAGGACGTTCTTGACCCACTGGCGGGGGCGGGCGGTCCTGATCAGGCCGACAACCAGGGCGGCGGCCACGGCGTGGGCGCGGCGGAACGTCCCTGGGCGGCGCCTGCGGTCCGGCTCCGGGGGCGGTGGGGCGGGGCGTGGGGTGTCCCGGGTCAGCAGCGCGGTGGCCTCGGAGGGGCCGTCGGAGGCGTCAGGCATGGGCGGTGCCTCCCGTCAGTGCGCGTCGCATCCAGGGCGCCCCGAGCTTCGCGGTGACCGCGCCGAGTACCGCGCCGGCCACGACGTCCGTCGGGTAGTGCACGCCGACCACGAGCCGCGACACGCACATAGCGGCGGCGATCGGCGGTACGAGGTGGGCGCCGGCGGGGTGCAGGGCGCCGTAGGCGACGACGGCGGCGGCGGCCGATGTGGCGTGCGAGCTGGGGAAGGAGTGCCGGCCCGCGGTGCGGACCAGGGGCTCGACGCGGCCGGGCCTGGCCCGGCGTACCACGAGTTTCACGCCCATGCTCGCCAGATGCGCGGCGGCCGTGAGCACGGTGCCGCGCAGCCAGGCGCCGCGCCGCTCGGGGTCGGCGGCGGCTCCCGCGAGCCCCGCGGCGAGCCAGAGGGCGCCGTGTTCGCCGGTCCAGGACAGGGCTCGGGCCGCCCCCGCGACATGCGGGTCCGCGCCGCATTCGCGCAGTGCCGACAGCAGTCGGTGGTCCATGTCACGCATGAGATCCCTTGGGTCGATTGAGCCGATTAGTGATGCTTGGGTGTTTGGCGGCTATTGCCCCCTATACGCAACATCCTCCGATTGCGGGATTATGGGATGACACTCCCTCACTCACCCGTTTCAGTGAGGGACGACATGCGGAACCGTCAGGGATCCGGCGGCTCCGGCAAACCGCACATAGGCGGCGATACGGTCGCTGGCATGCCCACCGAGTCCCGCCCAGCGCCCGCCGACTCCCCCTCCGCGCCCGCCGACTCCCCTTCCGCGCCTGCCGACTCCCGTACCGCGCCCGCCGTTCCGCTCGAAGCCGCGGTGCCGGTCGCCTTCTCCGGTTGGGGCCGTACCGCGCCGACGGCGGCCCGGCTGCTGCGCCCGCGCTCGTACGAGGAGGCGGTCACCGCCGTCCGGGCCTGTGCGGCGGGCGGCCGGGGCGGGATCGCGCGGGGCCTGGGCCGGGCGTACGGGGACGCGGCGCAGAACGCGGGCGGCGGTGTCCTCGACATGACGGCGCTGGACCGCGTCCACGCGATCCACGCCGGCGAGACGGGCCACGGCGGGGCGGGGGCGACCGTCGTGTGCGACGCGGGGGTCAGCCTGCACCGGCTGATGGAAGTCCTGCTGCCGCTCGGCTGGTTCGTGCCGGTGACGCCCGGCACCCGGTATGTGACGGTCGGCGGCGCGATCGGCGCGGACATCCACGGCAAGAACCACCACGGGTCGGGCTCGTTCGCGCGGCACGTCGTCTCCTTCGACCTGCTCACGGCGGACGGCACGGTCCGTACCGTCGAGCGCGGCACCCCGCTCTTCGACGCCACGGCGGGCGGAATGGGCCTGACCGGGGTGATCCTCGGCGCGACGGTCCGCCTTCAGCCCGTCGAGACCTCGCTGATGTCCGTCGACACCGAACGGGCCGCCGATCTGGACGACTTGATGGCCCGCCTCACCGCGACCGATCACCGTTACCGCTACTCCGTCGCGTGGATCGATCTCCTCGCGCGCGGCAGGGCGATGGGCCGGTCCGTCCTCACGCGCGGAGACCACGCCCCGCTCGACGCGCTCCCGGCGCGGGCCCGCCGTAACCCCGTGGCCTTCCGGCCGCGCCGCCTCCCGGCGGCCCCGGACTTCCTGCCGAGCGGACTCCTCGGCCGCCGTTCCGTCGGCCTGTTCAACGAACTCTGGTTCCACAAGGCCCCGCGCACCCGCACCGGCCGTCTCCAGAGCATCCCGGCGTTCTTCCATCCCCTGGACGGCGTCCCGCACTGGAACCGCGTGTACGGGCGCGCGGGCTTCGTGCAGTACCAGTTCGTCGTCGGATACGGCCAGGAGGAGGCCCTGCACCGGATCGTGCGGCGGATCTCCGAGCGCCGGTGCCCGTCGTTCCTGGCGGTGCTCAAGCGGTTCGGCGACGGGGATCCCGGCTGGCTGTCGTTCCCGATGCCCGGCTGGACGCTGGCCCTGGACATCCCGGCGAATCTGCCGGGCCTCGGCACCTTCCTCGACGGACTGGACGACGAAGTGGCCGGGGCCGGCGGTCGGGTCTACCTCGCCAAGGACTCCCGGCTGCGACCCGAACTGCTCGCCAGGATGTATCCGCGGCTCGGCGACTTCCGCGCGCTGCGGGCGGAGTTGGACCCGAACGGGGTCTTCCGCTCGGACCTCTCCCGCCGCCTGGCCCTGTAGCCCCCTGTAGCCCTCACCCCCTTGGCCCCCTCGCAACTCTTTCGAACTCTTCGGCCTCCTCGAATCCCTCGGAGTGTGGTTCCCATGAAGGACGCATTCGGTACCCCCCAGTCCCTGCTCGTCCTCGGCGGTACGTCGGAGATCGCGCTGGCGACCGCGCGCCGCCTCATCGCCCGCCGGCTCCGCACGGTGTGGCTGGCGGGCCGCCCCTCGCCCGCTCTGGAGGCCGCGGCCGAGCATCTGCGCTCCCTGGGCGCCGAGGTCCGTACGGTCGCCTTCGACGCGCTCGACCCGGAGTCCCACGAGGAGGTGCTGGGCAAGGTGTTCGCCGATGGCGACCTCGACATGGTGCTGCTCGCCTTCGGACTCCTCGGCGACCAGGCACGCGACGAGAGCGACCCGGTCTCGGCGGTGCGGGTCGCGCAGACCAACTACACGGGCGCCGTCTCCGCGGGACTGGTCGCCGCGCGGGCCCTCCAGACCCAGGGCCACGGCTCCCTGGTGGTCCTGTCGTCGGTGGCGGGCGAGCGGGCGCGCCGCTCCAACTTCATCTACGGCTCCAGCAAGGCGGGCCTCGACGCCTTCGCCCAGGGCCTCGGCGACGCGCTGCACGGAACAGGCGTACACGTCATGGTCGTACGCCCCGGCTTCGTCCGCTCGAAGATGACGGCGGGCCTTGAGGAGGCACCGCTGGCGACGACTCCGGAGGCGGTGGCGACGGCCATCGAAACGGGCCTGAGGCGCCGCTCGGAGATGGTCTGGGTGCCGGGCACGCTCCGCGTGGTGATGTCGGCCCTGCGCCACGCCCCGCGATCGGTGTTCCGCCGCCTGCCGATGTGAGCCGGGGCGGCCTCCCGGGGGACCCTACTTTCAAAAGTGGCCAGATCATTGCGACGACGGCCGATCGCGCCATTTCCCGTACTCGACCCCGTACCGCCGGACCGGCCCCGCCCCGTTCAGAGAGCCGGCAGCCTGCCCTGCTCGACGGGTGCCGTCGCCTGCTGCGGCACCGTCGGCCCGCCGAAAGCGAACTCGCGCAGCTTGCGCCACACCCGGTCGGCGCCCTGCTCGTACAGCGCGAAGCCGGTGACCGGCCACTCGGCCTCGTACCCGGACAGCTCCTCGTACGCCCGGTCCATCGCCGCCTCATCGATGGCGTGCGCGACGGTGACATGCGGGTGGTACGGGAACTGGAGATCGCGCGCGACCGGACCCGACGCGTCCCGGACCCGCTTCTGGAGCCAGGTGCAGGCCGAGCCGCCCTCGACGACCTGGACATACACGACGGGCGACAGGGGCCGGAACGTACCCGTCCCGTACAGCCGCATCGGGAACGGCCGCCCTGCCGTGGCGACCCGCACGAGGTGCGTCTCGATCGCGGGAACCGCCGCCGCGTCCACCTCGGTCGGCGGCACGAGCGTCACATGCGTGGGGATGCCGTACGCGGCGGGGTCGCCGAAGCCCGCGCGCAGCTCCTGGAGCTGGCTGCCATGGGGCTCCGGGACCGCGATCGACACTCCGATCGTTACGGTCCCCACGTCGTCTCCCGTCTACGTGTGAGGGGCAGGGCTCTGACACGGTCCACGTCTGCGACCGTTACGACTGTACGACTCCGACCGGCGGCCGGACTGCTCAGTGTTTGGCTGGGAGAAATCCCACTTTGTCGTAGGCCCGTGCCAACGTCTCGGCCGCCACGGCCCGCGCCTTCTCCGCGCCCTTCGCGAGGATCGAGTCGAGGGTCTCGGGGTCGTCCAGATACTGCTGTGTGCGCTCCCGGAACGGGGTCACAAACTCCACCATGACCTCTGCGAGGTCAGTCTTCAGCGCACCGTAGCCCTTACCGGTGTATTTGTGCTCCAGTTCGGTGACACCCGCCCCCGTCAGGGTCGAGTAGATGGTGAGCAGATTGCTGACGCCGGGCTTCTCCACCGGGTCGTACCGCACGACCGTGTCCGTGTCCGTGACCGCGCTCTTGACCTTCTTCGCGGTGACCTTCGGGTCGTCGAGCAGATTGATCAGACCCTTCGGCGTCGACGCCGACTTGCTCATCTTGATCGACGGGTCCTGAAGGTCGTAGATCTTCGCCGTCTCCTTGAGGATGTACGGCGCCGGGACGGTGAAGGTCTCCCCGAACCGGCCGTTGAACCGCTCGGCCAGGTCACGTGTCAGCTCGATGTGCTGGCGCTGGTCCTCACCGACCGGCACCTCATGCGCCTGGTAGAGCAGGATGTCCGCGACCTGGAGGATCGGGTACGTGAACAGGCCGACGCTCGCGCGGTCGGCGCCCTGCTTGGCCGACTTGTCCTTGAACTGCGTCATCCGGGACGCCTCGCCGAACCCGGTGAGACAGTTCATCACCCAGGCGAGCTGCGCGTGCTCCGGCACATGGCTCTGCACGAACAGGGTGCAGCGCTCCGGATCGAGCCCCGCGGCGAGGAGCTGCGCGGCGGCGAGCCGGGTGTTGGCCCGCAGCTCCTTCGGGTCCTGCGGCAGCGTGATCGCGTGCAGGTCCACCACCATGTAGAACGCGTCGTGGGACTCCTGCAACGCCACCCACTGGCGGACCGCGCCGAGGTAGTTGCCGAGGTGGAACGAGCCTGCGGTGGGCTGGATTCCGGAGAGCACGCGGGGACGGTCTGAGGCCATGTCCACCATTCTCTCAGGTACCTACGACAGCTGGGGAACGGATCCACGACGGGTGCGAATCCGTCCGCGACGAGTGGGAACCGATCGGGGCCGGGCGGTGTATCAACGATGTGAGGACGCGGGAGGGGGACCGCATCGCCGTCGACGACAGCGCGGTGGACGAGGGCGCGGTGATCGCGCGGGTGCGCGCCGGGGAGCCGGAGGCGTATGCGCTGCTGGTCCGCGCCCACACCGCGCTGGCGCTGCGTGCCGCGCGGGCGCTCGGGGCGGGGGCGGACGCGGAGGACGTGGTGCAGCAGTCCTTCCTGAAGGCGTACTGCACCCTGGGCCGGTTCAGGGACGGTGCGGCTTTCCGGCCATGGCTGCTGAGCATCGTGGCCAATGAGACGAGGAACACAGTGCGGTCGGCGGCGCGGCGGCGCTCGGTCGTCGACCGCGAGGCGGCGCTGCGGGAGGCGGAGCCGCTGATACCGGAATCGGTGGATCCGGCGCACGCGGCGGTCGCCCGGGAGCGGCGCGCGGCCCTACTCGCGGCCCTGGACCGGCTGAGCGAGGACCACCGGCTGGTCGTGACGTACCGCTATCTGCTGGAGATGGACGAGGCGGAGACGGCCGAGGCCCTGTCCTGGCCCAGAGGCACGGTCAAGTCCCGCCTGAACAGAGCCCTGCGCAAACTGGCCGGCCTGCTGCCACCCGGCATGGACATACGGGAGCGAGCGGCAGAGAAGGCGGCAGAGGAAGCGGCAGGGGAAGGCGCGAGGGAAGGAGTGGCGGAGGGAGGTGAGAGGGATGAGCGACGCGGGTGACGGCGGGATCGGGGGCGAAGAGGTCGGAGGCGAAGAGGTCGCGGGCGACGGGGTCGGGGCCGATCGGGGGGTGCCGGAGCAGAGGTTGCCCGAGGGGCGGTCGGCGGAGGGACGGTCGGCGGAAGGGTCGGCGGCGGAGGGGTTGCCGGAGGAGTTGCGGGGGCTGGGGCGGGCCTTGGCGCGGGCCGATACCGAGGCCGGGACGGAGTCGATGGTCGAGCGGGTGCTGGAGCGGATACTCGCCGGGGATCTTCCGGCCCCGGTGGTACTGACCGAGCCTCCGGGGCCGTCCGGCCGGGCCCGGCGCTGGGCGCGGGGCGCGCGGCGCTGGGCGCGCGCGCGGCGGCGCGCGCTGGTGGCGGCCCTGTGCGGTCTGCTGACCGTCCTGGCCCTGACTCCTCCGGTACGGGCCGCGGTCGCGGACTGGTTCGGCTTCGGCGGAGTGCGGGTCCGGGTCGACCCGTCGTCCGCGCCCACGTCCGGCGCGGTGGTGCCGGGCTGCGGCCGGACGCTCACCCTCGCGGAGGCGGGGCGCCGCGCGGGCTTCGCGCCGGTGTTCCCGAAGGCCCTGGGCACCCCGGACGCGGTTCAGGTCACGGGCGAGCGCGGGGACCGTCCCCTGATCAGCCTGTGCTGGCGGGAGGCCGGCGGGACGATTCGGTTGGACGAGTTCCCGGCGCGGCTCGACACGACGTTCGTCAAGGTGACGTCCCAGCCGGTGGAGTGGCTCGAACTTCACCCGAGCGGTGGCGGCGACGAGGGCGATGGGGGCCCTGGTGGGTTCACCAACGACCTGGCGCTCTGGTTCGCGACGCCGCATCGGCTCACGTTCTGGATGTGGGACGGGCAGGGCGACCGCTGGACGCGTTCGGAGCGGGTCGCGGGACCCACGCTGCTGTGGGCGCACCCCGGCGAGGGAACACGCCCCAACGATGGGCTGACGCTGCGTCTGGAGGGGGTGCCGTCGAGTGGACGGGCCCTGGACATCGCGAGGTCGACACCCGGAGTTGACCGTCCCGGAAACTGACGGACCGTGGGCGGTCCGAAGTGAGCGGTCCGAAGTGGGAACCCGGAGGGCTCGGGCGGTGTACCAGAAGTGACGCGGTGCGGAGGGACCGTACCGGGGAGCGACTGGGGGTTCGGATGCGCGGGACAGACGGGGCGGGTGGAGCGGGGAAGTGGCGTGCGGCGAGGGCACGTTGGGGGACCTGGGTGGGTGCGGTGATCGCGACGGTGGCGGCGCTGGCCATGGTCGTGATCGGGGCGCCGACGGCGACGGCGGGCGGACCGACGAGCGTGCTGGTGGTCTCCCCGGAGAGCGCCAAGGCGAGGGCTTTCTACTACTCGGACGAGGAGTACGGCGAGTTGAGGACCCTTGTGGGCGAGCCGAAGAAGGGCGGTAAGGCGCCACTGGACGAGGTGAAGATGGGGAACGGCCGCCAGATCAATGTCACCTGGATGGTCCACGACATATCGCCGTGGCGCCTGGACCGGATCTTCCCTGACCAGCGCGGCACCGACACCGTCTGGATCCATACGGCGCAGCAGATGCCGGACCTCACCGACGGCACCTGGCACCAGGCCGAGCATCCGGCGGAACTGCGGGCGCTGCTCAAGAAGTTGGGCCTGATGGGCAAGACGTCACCGGAGGGCTCGGGCGGCATCTTCCCGGAGCCGGCCACGGCATCCGGCGAGACGGCCGCCCCGGAGGCGGCGCCGCCGGCCCCGGACGCGTCGGCGCCTCCCGCGTCCACGGCGAAGGCGTCCACGGGCACGTCCGAGAACTGGTGGTGGTCCCTGCCGGGTCTGGCGGCGGGAGCACTGCTGGCCCTGTTCCTCCGCCCGATAGCCCTGCGCGTGGCGGCCACGGGCCCGGTGGCCTCGTGGCGCCGACGCGGCGGGGACGGGGACCCCGAGCCCGGCCCGCGCCAGGAGCTGCGGGACCTGTGAGCCGAGTAGGTCGAGAGAGACGAGTGGGTCGCGGCCGGGGACGGCCACCGGGGCCTGCCCCGGTGGCCGGTCGGTCCGGTGGTCAGTCGGTCGGGAGGCCCGGGGCCGGGAAGACGGCCATCAGGTCGGCGACCTCGGTACGGAGCTTGGCGAGGGCGTCCTCGTCACCGGACCGGGCGGCGGCCACCCCGCGGTCGATCCACTCGGCGACCGTCGGCATATGGGTGGTGGTGAGGCCGCGTGAGGTGAGGGAGGGGGTGCCGATCCGGATGCCGGAGGGGTCGAAGGGCTTCCGGGGGTCGTAGGGCACGGTGTTGTAGTTGACGACGATCCCGGCCCGGTCGAGGGCCTTGGCGGCGATCTTGCCGGGGACGTCCTTGGGGGTGAGGTCGATCAGGATCAGATGGTTGTCCGTGCCGCCGGAGACCAGGTCGAAGCCACGGGCGAGCAGGGCCTCGGCGAGGGCGCGGGCGTTGGCGACGACGGCGTGGGCGTAGTCACGGAAGGAGGGCTGGGCCGCTTCGTGGAGGGCGACGGCGATGGCGGCGGTGGTCTGGTTGTGGGGGCCGCCCTGGAGCCCGGGGAAGACCGCCTTGTCGAGGGCCTTGGCGTGCTCCTCGCGGGACATCAGCATCGCGCCGCGCGGGCCCCGCAGGGTCTTGTGCGTGGTCGTGGAGATCACGTCGGCGTGCGGTACGGGTGACGGGTGGGCGCCTCCGGCGACCAGGCCGGCGATATGGGCGATGTCGGCGACGAGGACGGCGCCGGACTCGTGGGCGATCTCGGCGAAGGCGGCGAAGTCGATGGTGCGGGGCAGTGCGGTGCCGCCGCAGAAGATCAGCTTGGGCCGTTCGGCGAGGGCGAGATCGCGGACCTGGTCGAAGTCGATGAGGCCGGTGTCCTGGCGGACGCCGTACTGGACGCCCCGGAACCACTTGCCGGTGGCCGAGACGCCCCAGCCGTGGGTGAGGTGGCCGCCCATCGGCAGGGCCATGCCCATGATGGTGTCGCCGGGCGCGGCGAAGGCGAGGTAGACGGCGAGGTTGGCCGGGGAGCCGGAGTAGGGCTGGACATTGGCGTGGTCGACGCCGAAGAGGGCCTTGGCGCGGGTCGCGGCGAGGCGTTCGACCTGGTCGATGACCTGTTGGCCCTCGTAGTAGCGGCGGCCGGGGTAGCCCTCGCTGTACTTGTTCTGGAGGACGGTGCCGCCGGCTTCGAGGACGGCGGTGGAGACGTAGTTCTCGCTGGGGATCAGGCGCAGCGTGTCGGCCTGGAGCTGTTCCTCGGCGGCGACGAGGGAGGCGAGTTCGGGGTCGGTCGCGGCGAGTGCGGGATGCGAGAGGGGAAGAGACATGGCGTCCTCCGGGGCGAGCGGTCAGTGTCCGGTCGTGGTCCCGGGGTGCCCAGGCGGGCGGCACCTCGAAGGCGGGCGGGCGTCGGGACGCCCGTACCGCGTACGGCTTCCCCAGGGTCGCTTCCCTGCGCGCCAGTCGCCGCACGTGAAACCCACCCTAGCCCGACCTTCGGCGGGGAAGGTTTCGTTGTCCGGCATTCGAGCGACCATAGAAAGACGTCCGATCGACGTGAGGAAGGCGATAGAAAGGGGCGCCACCCCGCCCGCCCACCGCAGGATGAACGGAGAACCCGTGTCCACCACCGAAAATCCGACCGCACAGGTCATCGCATCGGCCGATGCGCACAGCGCGCACAACTACCACCCGCTGCCCGTCGTGGTCGCCACCGCGGAGGGCGCGTGGATGACGGACATCGAGGGGCGCCGTTATCTCGACATGCTGGCGGGCTATTCGGCGCTGAACTTCGGCCATGGTCACCGGCGTCTGATCGATGCCGCGAAGGCGCAGCTGGACCGGGTGACGCTGACGTCGCGGGCGTTCCACCACGACCGGTTCGCCGACTTCTGTACCCGGCTCGCCGAACTGTGCGGGATGGAGACGGTGCTGCCGATGAACACCGGCGCGGAGGCCGTCGAGACGGCGGTGAAGACCGCGCGGAAGTGGGGGTATCGGGTCAAGGGCGTCCCGGACAACATGGCGAAGATCGTGGTCGCGGCGGGCAACTTCCACGGGCGTACGACGACGATCGTCAGCTTCTCGACGGATCCGGAGGCACGGGCGGACTTCGGCCCGTACACGCCGGGTTTCGAGATCGTTCCGTACGGCGACGCGACCGCGATGCGTAACGCGCTCACGGAGAACACGGTCGCCGTGCTGATCGAGCCGATCCAGGGCGAGGCGGGGGTACTGGTGCCGCCGACGGGCTATCTCCGGACGGTCCGGGAACTGACCCGCGAGCGGAACGTGCTGTTCATCGCCGACGAGATCCAGTCGGGGCTCGGCCGGACGGGTCAGACGTTCGCGTGCGAGTACGAGGGCGTGGTGCCGGACATGTACGTGCTGGGCAAGGCGCTCGGCGGTGGTGTCGTACCGGTGTCGGCGGTGGTGTCGAGCGAGGCGGTGCTCGGGGTGTTCCGGCCCGGTGAGCACGGGTCGACGTTCGGCGGGAACCCGCTGGCGTGCGCGGTGGCCCTTGAGGTGATCGACATGCTGAGCACCGGCGAGTACCAGCAGCGGGCGGCCGAGCTGGGCGATCACCTCCACCATGAGCTGCGGCTGATGGCGGCAGGTCCGGGCAGCGCGGTGCGGGAGGTGCGCGGACGGGGTCTGTGGGCGGGCGTCGACATCGACCCGGCGCGCGGTACAGGTCGGGAGATCTCGGAGCGGCTGATGGACAAGGGGGTGCTGGTGAAGGACACGCACGGTTCGACGATCCGGATCGCGCCGCCGCTGGTCATCAGCAAGGAGGACCTGGACTGGGGCCTGGACCGGCTGCGGGAGGTGCTGACCGCCTAGAGTCCCTTCGTGCCTCTTGGAATGATTTGCGCGCTCGGTGCGGCGGTCTGCTTCGGTACGGCGTCGGTGTTGCAGGCCGTCGCCGCGCGGGCGGCGGAGCCGGGGACCGGGTCCGGGGTGGATCCGGCGCTGCTGCTGCGGGCGTTGCGGCAGTGGCGCTATCTCGCCGGACTCGCCCTGGACGGGATGGGGTTCGTGCTCCAGATCGTGGCGCTGCGCTCCATCCCGATCTACGCGGTCGGCGCGGCGCTCGCCGCGAGTCTCGCCGTCACCGCGGTGGTCGCGGCGCGTCTGCTCGGCGTACGGCTGAGCGGGCGTGAGTGGGGTGCGGTGGCGATGGTCTGCGCGGGTCTGGCGATGCTGGGCCTGGCGTCGGGGGCGGAGGGGACGCGTACGGGCTCGGACGCCCTGCGGTACGCGATGCTCGGCACCGCCGTGGCCGTGCTCGGGCTCGGTGTGGCGGCGGGGCGGCTGCCGGACCGGGTGCGGGCGGCGGCGCTGGGGCTCGGGGCGGGGGTGGGGTTCGGGGTGGTCGAGGTCGCGGTGCGGCTGATCGATGATGTGGCGCCGGTGGCGTTGCTGACGAATCCGGCGACGTATGCGCTGCTGATCGGTGGGGGTGCCGCTTTCCTGCTGCTCACCTCGGCGTTGCAGCGGGGTTCCGTGACGACGGCGACCGCCGGGATGGTCATCGGCGAGACGATCGGCCCGGCGCTCGTGGGTATCGCCTGGCTCGGTGACCGTACCCGCCCCGGTCTCGCCTGGCTGGCGGCCGTCGGCTTCGCGGTGGCGGTCTCGGGCGCCCTGGCCCTGACCCGCTTCGGCGAACCCCCCGCACCCCCGGCCCCCACGGAACCCGCCGAGCCCGCCGAACCGCTTCCGCGCTGACCCACTGGCCCACTGACCCCAACCGTCCGAGAAGTGGCCAGATAGTTGCGGCACTGGCCGATCGCGCCATTTTCCGTAACAACCTCCCGACCCCCTCGCCCACGCGGCTCCCGCGTCGGCCGCGTGCGGGCTTGTTCGGGAATGGGGTGATGTAGGCGTGCGCTGGGGCGACTTGTCGACATGTGGTGCGGTGGCTGAAGATCGACCAGTGCGGGGTGGGCGCGTGGACGGACTTGATCAACAGGGCGCGTCACCCGCTAAGCTCCTTTGTGGTGCGCCTAGTTGACGCGATGCAAACCCTGTCGTGTCCCGCAGCGCGGGCCATGCCTGTCGTGCAGGGGGATCACATCCGGTGGTCCGAAACGTGCCGCCGAACCGCGCGCCGGTAACACGACAGGGGCCCCACACGCTTCTCCCTCTGTTTCGATTGTTCGATCGCGTTGGTTTTGAGGATGCTGATGGAACTTGCCACTCCGCCACCGGCGGTCAGGACTCCGGCTGCCTGGCACGCCTGGTGGCTCCTGCCGCTGGGACTCGCCGCGGGCACGGTCACGACCGTGGTCGCGGGCCCCGACGGGGCACGAATACCCGGGCTCGTCGCGGGGGTGGTGGCGACCGCGGCGGCGGCCTTCTGCGTCCGGCTCCTGCTCCGTTCGCGGGCCGAGCTGCGCCGCGCGGCGGCCGGATTCCAGACAACGCAGGCACATCAGCTCCACCAGTGGCAGCAGCGTGCCGCCGCCCAGGATCAGCAGTGGCAGGAGCGACTGGCCACGCTGGAAGGCACGTTGGAGGCGGAGCGATCGGCGCATGAGGCGCGGATCGCGGAGGCCGCCCGGGGCGGGCAGGACGTGGCGGAGCGTCAGCGGGTCCTCACCGCCCGGCTGAGCGGTGACTATCTCCCCAAGGCGCTGGAGCGGTTGCGGGCGGGCGACGCCATCGACGACGTGCTCGCGCCGTTGGGTGAGGACGCGGACGCGGCGGCGACGCCGGAGTTCCGCGCCGAGTTGCGCAAGGTGTTGCGTGCGGCGCTGATCTCGGTCGAGCAGGAACTCGACCGCAGTACGTCGGCGGAGCAGGCGGTCATCAGTATCGGCAGCCGTATTCATGTCCTCACCAGCAAGATCCGGGGTCGGCTGCACGAAATGCAGGGTGAGCACGGCCGGTTGCCGGCGGTGGCGCGCGGACTGATGGAGCTGGACCAGGCGATCGGCCCGGCGGACTGTCTCGCGGCGAGTATCGGCGTCCTCGGCGGCTCGGACCGGCCCGGACGGCAGTGGCAGGAGCCGCAGCGGCTGCTGAGCGTGGTGCGCGGCGGTATCGGCCGGATCAAGGACTTCGACCGGGTCCAGGTGCGTCATCTGCCCGAACTCGGCGTCGACGGCGGCCTCGTGGACCACCTCACGCTGGTGTTCGCGCAGCTCCTCGACAACGCGGCGCGTTACTCGCCGCCGAGTGAGCCGGTGGTCGTCTCCGGCAAGGAGGTGCCCAACGGTGTGGGCATCGAGATCCAGGACGCCGGCAAGGGCCTGACCGAGGAGAAGAAGCGGCAGGCCGAGCAGGCGCTGCAAGGGATCGCGGAGGGCCCGGGTCTCGGCGGCCTGTCCGAGGACGCCCATCTGGGTCTGCGCGTGGTGGGGGCCCTGGCGCAGAAGTACGGGATCCGGGTGACGTTCGCGGACTCACCGTGGCTCGGTACGTCGGTGGTGGTGGTCGTCCCGCACAAGTACTTCACGCCGCTGCCCGTACTGCGCCCTTCAGGTGCGTCCCAGGTCCTGGACGACGACCTTTCCGTCAGCGCGGCGTCCCTCACCGCCCCGGACGTCCTTCCCGCCGACTGGCGCACCGACCGCACCGACATCACCGCGGACGACCTCTCCGTCGACGCCCTCGCGCATCACACCGAGCCCCACACCCAGCCGTTCCCCGGCACCCGTACCTTCACGGAGACCAACGCCGGTACGGACACCACCCCCGGCGGCCTGCCCAGGCGCCGCAGCAAGCGGGACACGTACGAGGCCGCGGACGCCGACCAGCAGCCGGCACCCGTGACCGCGGCGACCGCCGCGACCACCACGGCCACCGTCGCTGTACCACCCGACGCGTCCTTCACCGGCCTGGCCGCGTTCGCGACCGCCGGAAGAGAGACCGACGAGCCCCGTAACGAAGAGAGCGACTAGCCACAATGACGCAACACGGAACCGACGTGAGCTGGGCGCTCCGCGATCTCGTCGACAGCATCGAGGAGATCCGTTTCGCGCTCGTGGCCTCCAGCGACGGCAAGGCGATCACGTCCTTCGGCGCCGACGACCCGGACGACGTGGACCGTTTCGCGGCCGTCGTGGCGGGGCTCCAGGCGCTGGCGCAGCCCGTGGCGGAACAGTTCCCCCAGTTCGGCGGGCAGTTGCGCCTCGCGATGATCGAGGTCGACGGCGGCCATCTGTTCGTGGTCCGCGCCGGTCTGGAGACCTACCTCGGTGTGATCGCCCGGGAAGGGCTCGACCAAGGACTCCTCGGCCATCAGATGCGCGATCTGGCCCGCAGGATGGGCGAGTTGCTCGGCACCACACCCCGTCTGGAAGAGCATCCTGGATGACTGACCCCCACCGGCCCACGGAACCGTCAGGTCTTGAGCGGTACTACGTCCTCACCGGAGGTCGCAGCGGACCGGGCGGTTCGGCGTTCAGCCTGGACGTGGCGACCCTCATCGTGTCCCGTACCGCCCCGGTCGCGGGAATGCAGCGCGAGCACGAGGAGATCCTCCGGTGGTGTCGCGATCCGCTGTCGGTGGCCGAACTCGGTGCCCATCTCGGATTGCCGTTCAACATTCTCGCGGTGCTCGTGACCGACCTGCTGGACGCGGGCCGGGTGGAAGCGCGTAACCCGCTGTCGGCGTCCGCCGGTCACGGGTCGGATCTCGCGCTGCTTGAGGAGGTACTCAGTGGACTTCAACGGCTTTGACCGCCCGGACCTGCCGTCGGCGGTGGGCGGCGTGGACGCCGCGACCCGCTCGGTCAAGATAATGATCGCCGGCGGTTTCGGCACCGGTAAGACGACCATGGTCCGTGCGGTGAGCGACATCAGACCGCTCACCACCGAGGAGACGCTGACGCAGGCGAGCGCCGACGTCGACGACCTCATCGGTGTCGCGGACAAGCAGGAGACGACGGTCAGCCTCGACTTCGGACGCATCGCGATCAACGAGCGCCTGATGTTGTACTTGTTCGGTACGCCGGGCCAGGAGCGGTTCTGGTTCCTGTGGAACGGGCTGTTCAAGGGCGCGCTCGGCGCGATCGTCCTGGTGGACACCCGCCGGCTGGCGTCGAGTTTCCGGGCGATCGAGGAGATGGAGCGGCAGAAGGTGCCGTTCGTCATCGCCCTCAACGTGTTCCCGGACTCGCAGCACCATCCGGTCGAGGAGATCCGCGACGCGCTCGACATCTCCCCGCACACACCGGTCGTGGCCTGCGACGCACGCGACCGGGCGTCCAGCCGCGATGTGCTCATCGCCCTGATCCAGCACCTCAAGGATCGCTCTGCTCTCGCCCTGGAGCCCCGATGACTGACGCGCCCTCCCTCACGGACGCCCCGGCGAGCGGCGGGCGGTGCCCGGTGTCGACCGGTCCCGACGGCCTGGTCCGGCTCTACGGTCCGGGCGCGGCGACCGACCCGCACGGCATCTACGCCCGCCTGCGCAAGCAGTACGGGTCGGTCGCACCGGTCCTGCTCGAAGGCGACGTACCGGCGTGGCTGGTCCTGGGGTACCGGGAGAACCGGCGGGTCCTGGACAACCCGCGCCAGTTCGCCCGGGACTCCCGTATCTGGCGGGACTGGAAGGAGGGGCGGATCGACACCATGTCGCCGCTCATCCCGATGGTGGGCTGGCGCCCCGACTGCGTGTCGCAGGACGGCGAACCGCACCGGCGGCTGCGCGGCGCGGTGACGGACAGCCTCCAGGCGGTGGCGGGCCGGGGCATCCGGCGGCATGTCACGCACTTCGCGAACAAGCAGATCGACGCGTTCGCGGACGAGGGCCGCACGGATCTGGTGAGCGAGTACGCCGAGTACCTCCCGATGCTCGTCCTCACCAGGATGTTCGGGCTCGGTGAGGACCAGGGCCGTCGACTCGCCGCGTCCTGCGCGGAGTTGATCAAGGGTGGCGCGGACGCCGTCAAGCACGACCGGCTGATCGGCGAGGTCCTGACGGAACTCGCCGCGCGCAAACGCGCCGAACCGGGCTCCGACTTCACCACCGGTCTGATCGAGCACCACGCGGACCTGGACGACGACGAGATCATCAGCCATCTGCGGCTCGTCCTGATCGCCGCGCACACCACCACCAGCAATCTGCTGGCGCGGGTGCTGCAACTCGTCCTCACCGACGCGGACCGGCTCGCGGGCCTGGTGAGCGGGCAGTTGAACGTCTCCTCGGTGGTCGAGGAGGTCATGTGGAACACACCGCCGCTCGCGGTCTGCCCCGGACGGTTCGCGACCGCCGACCTCGAACTCGGCGGTCAGCGCGTCAAGGAGGGCGACCTCCTGGTACTCGGCCTCACGGCGGGCAACCTCGACCCCGAGGTACGCCCCGACGCGGCCGTCGCCCTGCACGGCAACAAGGCCCACCTGGCCTTCAGCGGCGGCGCCCACGAATGCCCAGGCCAGGGCGTAGGCCAATCCATCATCGAAACAGCGGTGGACGTCCTACTCCACCGCCTCCCGGGCCTACGCCTCTCCGTCCCGACAACGGGCCTGACATCAACAGCGTCAACGTGGGAATCCCGCCTGGACACATTGCCGGCAGAATGGACAACAACGCCATAGTTCCCGCTGCGACAGCGCCCCGTAAGGGGCGCGGGGAACTGCGCGACCAGCCACCGACAACCCGCACCTTTTCCACCGACCTTCCCGCGCAGCGGAAAGGCCCCGCGCAGCGGAAAAGGGCGGGCGGGTGAGGATATCAGACGGTCAGCAAATCATCCGGCGCCGAACGGCTCGCGGCTCCGGAGGAATACCGCCCCGTGGTCAAGGCCCACTCATAGTTCCCGTTGATCCAATGCCGCGCCGCCTCCACCCCCATCCACACCCGCTGCCGTTCCTCCACGCCGAGGCCCAACTCCTCGCACATCAAGGGAACCCGCGCCTCGAACTCCACGTACCGCCGAAGGCCCTCCGTAGTCATGGCCACCGCCTCATCCACGGCCGACTCCCAGGAGAGCCCCCGCTCCCGGCGCAGCACTACGATCAGGTTGTGCCCGTCGCCTCGGCGCTTCTCGCGCTCGAAGGAGTGGATGTCGTTCATGAACCCGATCGTGTCGGCGGCGGCATCCCGCAACCCGATCATCACGGGATGCGCCTGCGCCTGCGCGGGCACCTCGAACCGCCGGCTCCGCTCCCCCGCGTCGATGCTGTGGTGAATCCCGACGGTACGGCGCCGGAACGCCGCGTACTCCTCGACCCCCAACTCCACGCCCCCGCCCCCCGCCGCGAGGTCGACCTCCTCGCAGTGGGCCACCAGGAACCGCCCCCAGGACGTCGCGAACCGGCCGACCCACGTCGGTGACATCCCGTCGGAAAGCTGATCCCACACCTCGGCCCAGGCCAGCGTGATGGGGCAGACCACCCGGGGAGCGCTACTGGGGGGCCGCAAGGGCGTCGCGACGAGTTCCCGGGCGACCTCCAGGACCCGATCCGCCCGGTCCGGTATCTCCGCGTCGAACTGGTCGTCGAAGAGAAAGGCCAGCGAGAACCAGTTCATCAGGACGACCATGTCGTCGGCCGAGGCGTACGGATAAGTACGGACGGCGGCCTGCGCCAGATCCCAGGACTCGTACTCCTCGAACCCTGCCTGGCTGCGCACGAGCCCCATCTCCCGTACCCACCGCAGATGTTGCTCGCGCGCCGGCGCCAGATGTGCGCTGACCGGGGTGCTGAACGGGATGTCGAAGCGCATGTCCTGCGGCATCTTGTGTCTCCTCGGGAGGGCCCACAGGGCCCCGCTCCCCGCAAGCAGTTGATCAGTCAAACATGCGGCAGAAGGCTGCCCGAGGAACGATCAATCTATGCGCGTGGACGATCAACTCCCGCCTTCGGCACACGTGTTCAGCAACACACCCACACAACCTCCAACACCCTTACGAAGATCACCGAATCGTGCTAATCGCACCCGTCATCCACATCAAGGCAGTACCCGCGTCAACGCGTCCAACGCCCCCGCCCAAGCACTGTCCGAAGGCGTCCCGTAGCCCACCACCAGCGCGTCCGGCGACTCCGCCATCGCCTCCGGATGCCGGAACCTCCGCAACCCGTGCACCGCGAGCCCTTGCCAGACCGCCGCCCGAACCACCGACTCCTCGGTACCGGGCGGGAGTTCGAGTACGGCGTGCAACCCGGCGGCGATCCCGGAGACCCGAATCCCGGGCGCGCGGTCGGCGAGCGCGGCCACCAGCAGGTCCCGGCGCCGCCGATACCGCAGCCGCATCGCCCGTACATGCCGGTCATAGGCGCCCGAGGTGAGGAACTCCGCCAGCGTGAGCTGGTCGAGGGCGCCGGACGGCCGGACGGTCCGCGCCTCGGCGACCTCGGCCGCGAGCCGCGCGGGCAGCACCATCCAGCCGAGCCGCAGTCCGGGCGCGAGGGATTTGCTGGCGGTACCGAGGTAGACGACGTGCTCCGGGTCGAGCCCTTGC
Source organism: Streptomyces sp. NPDC058001 (assembly GCF_042886315.1). Lineage (NCBI taxonomy): Bacteria > Bacillati > Actinomycetota > Actinomycetes > Kitasatosporales > Streptomycetaceae > Streptomyces > Streptomyces sp. NPDC058001. The sequence continues at coordinate 386,894 of NZ_JBHVQT010000001.1, read as the reverse complement.
AGTGCCCCGACGGGCTGGCGGTCGTAACGGAACTCGCCGTCGTAGTCGTCCTCCAGGATCAGCCCGCCGGTGCGCCGCGCCCAGTCGACGGCCGCCGCCCGCCGGTCGGGCCGCAAGGGCACCCCCATCGGGAACTGGTGGGCGGGCGTGAGCAGCACGGCACCGGGCGCGAGATCCGCCAACTCACCGGTATCGGTGCCGAGTTGGTCGAAGGGCAGCGCCCGCGTACGGAGTCCGGCTTCGCCGAGCACATTCCAGTGGAAGTCGAGCCCGTACGACTCGACGGCCACGTCCCGTACACCGCGCCGGCGCAGCACCTTGCCGAGCAGCGCGAGCCCTTCGAGGAAGCCCGCGCAGACGAGGATCCGGTCGGGATCGGCCCGTACGCCCCGGGCGCGGGCGAGATACCCGGAGAGTGCGGTACGCAGCTCGACGCGGCCACGCGGGTCGCCGTAGCCGAAGGCGTCGTTGGGGGCGTCGGTCAGGGCGCGGCGGGCCGCCTTGAGCCAGGCGGCGCGCGGGAACGACGCGAGGTCGGGGGTGCCGGGCGTGAAATCGTGGGTGGGGCCCGAGTCGGCGGGTCGGCGGCGGGCGGGGGTCTCGGGGCGCGGTACGGCGCGTTCGGTGACACGGGTGCCGGAGCCCTGCCGGGCGGTGAGCCACCCTTCGGCGACGAGGTCCGCGTAGGCGTCGGCGACGGTGTTACGGGCGATGCCCAGGTCGACGGCGAGCGTACGGGACGACGGCAGCCGGGTCCCGGGCGCGAGGCGTCCTCCGCGCACGGCGTCCCGCAACGCGTCCGTGAGCCCTTTCCGCACCCCGGCCCCACGGGCGTCCACATGCAGATCGAACCCGGAAGTGGCCCAAGATTCCTCCATGGAAATGGACCATACCTCTGGGTGACCCCGCGCCTAGGCTCGGCAGCATGACGACGGAGACCAAGCACGAGACGAAGAGCGACACGAAGCACGAGACTACGAACGAATCGAGGTATGCCCCCGAGCACACCCCCCGCCTGGCCTGGGCCGAGCACGCCCCGGAGGTCTTCAAGGCGATGGTCCGCCTGGACGCGGCGTCCCGGAAGGGCGTCGACCCGGTGATCCTCGAACTGGTCAAGATCCGCGCCTCGCAGCTGAACCACTGCGCCTTCTGTCTCGACATGCACACGAAGGACGCGATCGCGGCCGGCGAGAGCGTGGAGCGGATCATCCAGCTCAGCGCGTGGGAGGAGTCCCGGCACTTCTACACCGAGCGGGAGCTGGCGGCGATCGGGCTGACCGAGGCGGTCACGGTCCTCACGGACGGCTTTGTCCCGGACGAGGTCTGGGACACGGCGGCGAAGCACTTCGACGAGCCGGAGCTGGCGGCCCTGCTCGCGTCGATCACGGTCATCAACGCCTGGAACCGCTTCGGTGTGACCTGCCGCAATGTCCCGGGCCACTACCGCGCGGGCGACCACCGGTGACCCGTACCGCCCCACCGGTGACCCGTACCGCCACGTTCCGCGCCCTGCACGACACGAGCAGCCCCGCCGCACCCCTCGTACTCCCGGGCCCCTGGGACGCGGCGAGCGCACGCGTCTTCGCGGAGAGCGGTTACCCCGCGCTCGCCACCCCGAGCGCGGGAGTGGCCGCGTCCCTCGGCTACGAGGACGGCCACACCCCGCCAGAGGAGATGTTCGCGGCGGTGGCGCGGATCGTACGGTCCGTGGACGTGCCGGTGTCGGCGGACATCGAGGGCGGCTACGGGTTCGCGCCGAAGGAGTTGGTGGACCGGCTCCTGGACACCGGCGCGGTCGGCTGCAACCTGGAGGATTCCGGGCCCGACAAGGTCCTCAAGGACCCGCACCGGCACGCCGACTGGCTGGCGGAGGTACGGGCGGCGGCCGGGGACCGGGTGTTCCTGAACGCCCGCGTGGACACGTTCATCCGGGGTGTCACGGACCCGGAGGCGGCCGTCGAGCGGGCCCGCCTGTATGTGGCGGCGGGCGCCGACTGCGTCTACCCGATCGGCGCCCCACCCGAGGCGGTCGCGGTCCTGCGGGCGGCGATCAAGGCCCCGATCAACGCGGGCGCCCGCCCCGAAGCGGCCTCGATTCGGGAGCTGGCCGCATCGGGCGCCACCCGCATCACCTTCGGCCCCGGCCTCCTGCACCGTACGACAGCGGCCCTGACCGGGATCACGAGGGAACTCCGCCCCTGATCAACCGGGATCTCTGCCCCCTGATCCGGGCGCTCTCAGGTCCCCAACCACCCCCGCCATGTCTCCTCATGCTCACCGACCCACTTCTCGGCCGCCTCCTGCGGGCTGAGTTTCCGGTCGGCGATCAGGAGGGAGACCTCGTTCTGGTCCTCGGTGGTCCACCGGAAGTTCTTCAGGAGGGCAGCCGCCTCGCCGCCCGCCTTCGCGAAGTCGGCGTTGAGGTATTTCTGGAGCGGTGTCTCCGGATAGGCGCAGGCCACCGCGTCCGGGTCGGCGTCGCACCCCTCCTTGTACGCGGGGAGCTTCACCTCCGTCATCGGCACCTTCTCGAACAGCCACTGCGGGGTGTACCAGTACGTGAGGAAGGGCTTGTGCTCCTTCGCGAACTGTTTGATCTGCGTGATCTGCGCCGCCTCCGAACCGGAGAACACCACCTGGTAATCGAGGTCCAGGTTCTTCACGAGCGCCTTGTCATTGGTGACGTACGACGGTGAGCCGTCCAGGAGTTGGCCCTTGCCGCCGCTCTCCGGCGTACGGAACCGGTCCGCGTACTTGTTGAGGTTCTTCCAGTCCGTGACGTCCGGGTGCTCCTTCACGAAGTACGTCGGTACGAACCATCCGATGTGTCCGGTGACGCCGAGGTCACCGGCGCCCACGATGGTCTTCTTGTCCTTGACGTACCGCTGTTCCTGGTCGGGGTGGCCCCAGTCCTCCAGGATCGCGTCGACCCGGCCCTGACTGAGCGCGTCCCACGCGGGCACCTCGTCCACCTGCACGGTGTCCACGCGATAGCCCAGCTCGTGTTCCAACAGGTACTGCGCCACGGCGACGTTCGCCTGCGCGCCCACCCACGACTGCACGGACAGCGTCACCGTCTTCGCGCCCCGGGCGTTCGCGAACGGCGACGCCTCCTTCGTCATGTCGGCGGCCCCGCACCCGGACACCGCGACCAGCGCCAGGGCGGCGAGGACCGAACCGGCCACCCGAACTCGCGAACCGGTCACCCGTACTCGCGAACCGATTACCCGTACTCGCGAACCGATTACCCGTACACCCGAACCGGTCACCCGTACTGGCATGTCACGCGCCCTTCTTCGTACGGCGTTCCGTCGGCTGGGTCACCCGGTCGAGCATCAGCCCGAGGCACACGATCGCGGCACCGGCCACCAGTCCGGTCGCCAAGTCGCCCTGCGCGAGCCCGAACACGACGTCGTACCCGAGTGCGCCCCCGCCGACCAGGCCGCCGATGATGACGACGGCGAGGACCAGGACGACTCCCTGGTTGACGGCGAGCAGCAGCGCGGGACGCGCCAACGGCAGCTGAACCTGCCGGAGTTGCTGCCCGGTACTCGCCCCGAGCGACCGCGCCGACTCCAGCGCCGCCGGGTCGACCTGCCGCAGCCCCTGCGTGGTGATACGGACGACGGCGGGCAGCGCGTACACGACGGCCGCCGCGACGGCGGGTGCCCGGCCGACCCCGAACAGCGCGACGACGGGGATCAGATACACGAACTGCGGCATGGTCTGGAACACGTCCAGGACCGGCCGGAGCACCCGTTCCACGCGTGTGCTCCGGGCCGCCGCGATCCCGACCCCGAACCCGATGACCAGCGTGACCGCGACCGCCGCGAGCACCTGGGACAAGGTGTCCAGGGACGGCTTCCACACGCCGAGTACCCCGATCGCGGCCATCGCCAGGACGGCCGTGAGCGCGGTGCGCCAGGTGCCGATCAGCCAGGCGAGCGCGGCGACGATCAGCAGCACGGACCACCAGGGCAAGACGTGCAGCCCGTCCCGCAGCGGATCGAGCACCCACGTCGTGAACCGGCCCGCCCAGTCCGCCGTGCCGCCCACATAGGGCACCCCGGAATACAGGTGGTCGGTCATCCAGTCGACGGCTCGGTTGACGGGCTCGGCGATGTTCACGTCCCAGGAGCCGGGCCATTCGAGCCGGCCCGCGAACCGCGCGGCGAGCGCGACGGCGACGGTGCCCACGGCCGCGACCGCCCACCCCCACACGCCTCCCCTGGACAGCCCCGAACCGAGCCGCGCCCCGGCGGCTCCGGTGGTCCGGTCGAGGACGACGGCGAGCAGCACGATCGGGATGCCGGCGGCGAGCGCGGCGCCGACATCGACCGAGGCGAGCGCCTGGTAGACCCGGTCGCCGAGGCCGCCCGCGCCGATCACGGAGGCGATGACGGCCATCGAAAGGGCCATCATGATCGTCTGGTTGAGGCCGAGGAGGAGTTCGCCCCTGGCCAGCGGCAGCCGCGCGGTGAGCAACCGCTGCCTCCCGGTGGACCCCATCGAGGTGACCGCTTCCATCACACCCTGGTCGGCGCCACGCAGCCCGAGCGCGGTGAGCCGGGCCATGGGCGGCGCCGCGTACACGACGGTGGCGAGTACGGCCGCCGGAACGCCGATCCCGAAGACGAGAACGACGGGCAGCAGATACGCGAACGCGGGCAGCACCTGCATGGTGTCGAGTACGGGCCGCAGCGCACGGTACGTACGGTCACTGAGCCCGGCCGCGAGCCCGAGAACGAGTCCGACAGCGACGGATACGACAACCGCGACAACCATCAGCGCGAGGGTCTGCATGGTCGGCACCCACATACCGAGCAGCCCGCACGCCAGGAACGCGAGCGCGGTACCGACCGCGAGCCGCACCCCGGCGACCCGCCAGGCGACCAGCCCGGCGGCGGCGGTGACCCCGGCCCACCCGGCGGCGAGGAGTACGAGGTACACACCCCGCACGGAGAGGGTCACGAGGTGCGAGACATGCCCGAAGAAGTAGAGAAACAGCGGATGACTGTCCCGATTGTCGATGATCCAGTCACTCGCCCTACCGAACGGCCCGGACAGATCGACAGTGAGCACGGAGGGCCAACTACCGCTGTTCCAGAGGGAATGAGCGACGGGTACGAGCACGCCTCCGGCGACGGCGAGCAGCAGAAGCTTCCCCAGGGACCGGTTCCTGACCAGCGCTGCGAAGCGCGGCGGGCGCCGTAGGCCGGAGGCGCTGACGACGGCCATCAGACGCCCTCACGGCCGGTGACCGCAGGCGCGGACGCCCCTTGATCGACGTGATCCGCTTGATCCGCCTGATCCGCCTGATCCGCGTGCTGCACCCGATCCAGGTGCTCCACCCCGGCGACCACGCTCAGCAACCGCTCGTGGTCCACCACGCCCAAGCACCGCGGACCCTCCATCACCCGTGCCGCGACGCCCGTACGGGACACCGCTTCGATCGCCTCCGACACCGTCGCCCCGGGCGACACGGCGGCACCTTGGGCCGCCTCGTCACCCACGGCAGGCCGCATGGCGGTGCGGACCGTCAGAACCGTCTGGCGCGGCACGTCCCTGACGAAGTCGCGGACGTAGTCGTCGGCGGGTGAGCCGACGATCTCCTCGGGGGTACCGAGCTGGACGACCCGGCCGTCCCGCATCAGGGCGATCCGGTCACCGAGGCGCAGCGCCTCGCTGAGGTCGTGCGTGATGAAGACCATGGTGCGCCCCTCATCACGGTGCAGCCGCGCGACCTCCTCCTGCATGTCCCGTCGGATCAGCGGGTCGAGCGCGCTGAACGGCTCGTCGAACAGCAGCACTTCGGGGTCGACGGCGAGCGCGCGCCCGAGCCCGACCCGCTGCTGCTGACCGCCCGACAGTTGCGCGGGCCGGCGCTGCTCCATGCCCTCCAGGCCGACCTTGGCGACGACCTCGGCGGCCCGCGCCCGACGCTCGGCGCGCCCCACTCCCTGGATCTCCAGGCCGTACGCGATGTTGTCGAGGACCGTGCGGTGCGGCAGCAGTCCGAAGTGCTGGAAGACCATGGCGGCCCGGTGCCGTCGCAGGGCGCGCAACCGCCCCCGGTCCATGGCGAGTACGTCCTCGCCGTCGATGGAGATGGCCCCGGAGGTCGGCTCGATGAGCCGGGTGAGGCAGCGCACCAGCGTGGACTTGCCCGACCCGGACAGTCCCATGACGACGAAGACCTCGCCCTTGCGGACCTCGAAGGACACGTCACGGACGGCGGCGGTGCAGCCGGTACGGGAACGCAGTTCGGCGGGTTCCAGGGAGGCCAACTCCGGGTCACTGGGCACCCGTTCGCTCTTGGGCCCGAATACTTTCCACAGCCGGTCGACGGCGAACACGGGTGCCGCGCCCCCGTCGGCACCGGAACTGGCACCGGCGCTGACACCGGCACCGGCGACCTCGGACGCGCTCACCGGCGATCGCCCCCGCCGACAAGCATCTCGGCACATTTCTCGCCCACCATCAACACCCCGATCATCGGATTCACCGCGGGCATGGTCGGAAACACGGACGCGTCCGCGATCCGGATACCGTCCAGACCCTTGATCCTCAACTCCGGGTCCACGACGGCGAGTTCATCGCTCATGTCACCCATACGGCAGGTTCCGGCCGGATGGTAGACGGTGTGCGCGACCTGTCGGGCGTACGCGCTCAACTCCTCGTCCCCGGTGACCTCGGGCCCGGGACACACCTCCCGCGTGAGCCACCCGGCAAGAGGTTCGGTCTGCGCGATACGCCGGGCGATCCGGATGCCGTCGACCAGGGTGCGCCCGTCGTAGTCGTCCTCATCCGTGAAGTACCGGAAGTCGAGCGCGGGCTTCTCGGCGGGATCGGCGCTGGTCAGGTAAAGACGCCCACGGGAACGGGGCTTAGGAATATTCGGGGTCATCGACACACCGTGCGGGGGCCGTTCGTACCCGATGCGCTCGGGATTGTCGGTGAACGGTATTTGGTAGAAGTGGAACATCAGGTCGGGCCCGGCGTGATCGGGATCGCGGCGGACGAAAAGACCGGCGTCGCTGTCCATCGCGGAATTCTCCGGAATAGGCCCGTCCGTCTCCCAGACGATGACCGACTCGGGATGGTCGAGCAGATTCTCACCGACACCCGGAAGATCGTGCACGACAGGTATCCCGAGCCGTTCCAGATCGGCCCGGGGGCCGATCCCCGAATGCAGCAGCAGCCGGGGCGAATCCACGGCACCGGCACAGAGCAACACCTCATGCCGGGCCTGTACGAGAATGTCCTCCCCGTCCTTGGTTCGCACCCGTACGCCGGTGGCCCGAGCGCCCTCCAACTCCAGCCGATAGGCCCAGGTTTCCAGCATCAATGTCAAATTGGGCCGATCGAGGAAAGGATGAAGATAGGCGACGGAGGCACTGGACCGCTGATTGTTCTCGGGGTGATAGGCAAGGTCGAAGAATCCGACGCCGTCACTGAACGGCTCCCGGTTGAACCCCTCCACCCGAGGCACCCCGGTGGCGGCCTGGGCGGCGTCCACGAAGTCCCGCGCGATGGCGTTCCGGTCCTTCTCGTCCACCGGCACGATGTTGTTGAGGAGCCGCGCGAAGTACGCCTCCATCGGCACCGCACCCCAGCCGCGCGCCCCTGCGGCCTCCCACTCGTCCCAGTCGGACGGCAGCGGCTTGAACGCGATCAGCGTGTTGTGCGAGGAGCATCCGCCGAGGACGCGGGCGCGGCTGTGCCGGATGTGTGAATTGCCGCGTGGCTGCTCGGTGGTGGGGTAGTCGTAGTCCAACTCGCCGCCGAGGAGACCCATCCAGCGGCGCAACGTGAGTACGTCGTCCCGGCCGACGTCGCTGGGGCCGCCCTCGATGACGGCGACGGTGATGTCGGGGTTCTCGGTGAGGCGGGAGGCGATGACGGAACCGGCGGTGCCGCCACCGATGACGACGTAGTCGTATGTGGGGTGAGCCATGGGGGAACTCCTGCGAAAGGTATCTGTTGGGTGGGTGGGTGGGAATCACCGGCAAGCAACTCACCGGCACCCCCAAGGCCCCGTACCTACCCCCGGAACCACCGAACCGGTACGGCCGCCAGGTTCTGATAAACGTGCTTCGGCTCCCGGTACTCCGCCAACCCGGAAGGCCCCAGTTCCCGCCCGACCCCGCTCTTCCCGAACCCACCCCACTCCGCCTGGGGAAGGTACGGATGGAAATCGTTGATCCACACAGTTCCGTGCCGAAGCCGCGCGGCGACCCGTCGGGCCCGCCCGGAGTCAGCGGTCCACACGGCCCCGGCAAGCCCATATTCCGTGTCATTTCCCAGGACAACGGCCTCGTCCTCGGTACGAAAGGTCTCGACGGTGAGAACGGGCCCGAAGACTTCCTCCCGCACCACCCGCATTCCACGATGGCACTGATCGAGAACGGTCGGCTCATAGAAGTACCCGGTAGCGGGCCGCACGTCGGACGGCTCCGGCCGCTTACCCCCGCACCGCACCACGGCACCCTCGCCGATCGCGGAGGCGACGTACTCCTCGGTCCGCGCCCGCTGCTGTTCGGATACGAGGGGCCCGCACTCGACCCCGGCCTCGGTACCGCGTCCGAGCCGGATCTTCCCCGCGCGCCGGGCGAGTTCGGCGACGAAGCGTTCCCGTACCGACTCCTCGATGATGAGCCGCGACCCGGCGGAGCAGACCTGACCGCTGTGGATGAAGGCGGCGTTGAGCGCCTGGTCCACGGCGGTGTCGAAGCCGTCGGCCGTGGCGCACGCGTCGGCGAAGACGATATTGGGGTTCTTGCCGCCGAGTTCGAGGGCGACCTTCTTGACGCTCGCGGCGGCGGCCTGCGCGACCTTGGTCCCGCTGACGAGCCCACCGGTGAAGGACACGAGGTCCAGATCCGGATGCTCGGCAAGGCGGGCACCGACCGTCTGCCCAGGGCCCGTGACGATGTTGGCGACCCCGGCGGGCAACCCCGCCTCACCGAGCAGCCGTATCAGCGCGACCGTCGTGAGCGGCGTGATCTCACTCGGCTTGATCACGAAGGTATTTCCGGCGGCGAGCGCCGGCGCGATCTTCCAACTCGCCTGCAACAGCGGATAGTTCCAGGGCGTGATCAGGGAGCAGACGCCGACGGGCTCGTACACGACGACGCTGTGGATGTCGGAGGACCCGGCATCCACGACCCGACCCGCACCCTCCCCGATGACAAGATCCGCGAAGTACCGGAACGCGTCGGCGACACAGTCGACATCGACGCACCCCTCCTCGACGGTCTTACCGGCGTCCCGGCTCTCAAGCAGCCCGAGCGACTCCCGGTCGCGTACCAACAGATCGGCCGTGCGCCGCAGCACCGCGGCCCGCTCGGCAACGGACGTACGGCGCCACGGCCCGTCCTCGAAAGCGGCACGTGCCGCGGCGACCGCCGCGTCCACATCCTCGGCACCCCCCTCGGCGACCTGGGCGAACGGCTTGGCATCCGAGGGGTCGATGATGTCGCGTGCGGCGCCGGAGAGTGCATGACGCCACTCCCCGCCCACGTGGATGGTGTGTTGTACCGACACGTCCTGTATGCCTTCCGTTCCGTAGCGCGACCGCCGCGTCCCACCCGACGGGGGTGAGCACCTGCCCTGAGGAACGAAAACCATGCGAAGTACCGCGCGGAACGTGAGCGGGCTCACCGACCGGCGCCATCTGCATCCCCCTCTCAAGGGAGGCGTTAATCTGGCCCGACACCCCAGATCGAAAGGGACTTGATGAAGGTCACGTGTACCGGCGCTTGAGTACCCGCCGACGGATGGTCGTCGTCTGGGCGGCCCTGTGCCTGGCCGGCATCGCCGCCACCTCGGCCCTCACCGCCGAACCGGACACGGACAAGCCGAAGTCCCCCACCGAAGAGCCGACGGCCACGCGCCCGGTCGACTGCGAGGAAATCGCCGACCGCCTCGAACAAGGCCGCGCCGAGGGCGAGCGCGCACGCCAGGAAGCCCTCAACCCGACCGCGACCCCTACGCACCGGGGCACCCTGACCGTGACAGACATGGCGGTACAGGAAGAGTGCATCGACGTACTCAAAGACCGCGGCCTGACAAAACGCTGACCCAGCGGCGAACGCACCTCAGATCGGCAGATCCCAACCCGGCCCGTCCTCCGCACCGATCCACACACACTGCCCGGCGGCCGAAACGGTGACACCGAACCCGTCCTGATGAGGCTCGCCGGCGGCCTGCCACAACTGAACGGCCCGCTCAACCCGATCCCACAACCGCACGGGCCCACGCTGCACGACGGTCCAACCCCCGTCGGGCTCGGCACGCAGAGAACCAGAGGTACTCACGCGTCGGATCCTTTCTGTAGCCGGTCAACGAGGGCCTGGGCGATGACACAGGGCGTATCACATTCCAGCCCAAAAAAGCTCTGCCCCGCCTCCTTCGCTGAGGTAGGCGGGGCAGGGCGCGTGGTCCGCAGGCTGGGTGGGGGCTCGCTCAGCCGCGTCGGAGATTCATGTGGGCCCGCGCGCAGGCCAGGTCCGCGTCGTCGTTGTTGTACGCGGCGACGGAGATCCGGAAGTCGCCTCTCGGGATTTCCTTGTTGGCGAACAGGTCGCCGTAGTAGATCGGCAGCGAGATGTTCCCCGGCTTGACGGGGACCTGGACGGGCGCGTCACGGGCCTTGAGTTCCTTGGCCAGGTCGAGGGTCTGGTGCTGGAGCGTGACCAGGCCAAGCTTCACCGTGACCTGGACTGCGGCGCCTTCGCGGATCTCTTCCGTGAGGTGTCCGTGCACCGTGATCGTCAGGGGCTTGCCCGGCTCCAGCGGCTTGGGCTCGGCGGTGATGCTGTCGGTTCGGAGGATGTAGGACTCGTCGGAGCAGTCCTCGACCGGCCAGCTCTCCGCCGCCCTGGACGCCTGCGCTGCGATGTGTGCCGTTCCGGTGGGCGATGTGGCGTGTGCCGACCCGGCGATCGAGGCGGTCAGCAGCAGACTCAGCGCGCCCGGTACCGCCGCGCCGACTCGTCGTGAAACCCGCATGTGGTGACCCTCCGTGTGTGATCGAGTGTGATCGCAAGCCCCCTGCCCCGGCCTCACCTGGCCCCAACGGCCCAGTCGGGTGACACCGGCCCGTCTCCAGGCCGGGAGCCGGGCCTGTTTCGTAGTGGGTGTGGCGGTCTAATTCCGTTGCTGTTCAGGCATGTTGGGGGTCATGATCCGGCGGTGAGTCGAGGCAGTGCGCGGGATTTGGCGGACAGCGGTTCGGACATCGTCGCCGTCTTCGTACGGTGGACCTGGTCGCGGGCGATGTTGCACAACGGGTGGTGGCTGGTCACCAGTGTCTATCTGGTGGTCGACGCCCGGCTCAGCGCCGCCGAACTGGTCTGGGTGGGCGCGCTCCAGGGGATCACTGGTCTGGTGTGCGAAGTGCCGGCCGGGGTCGTCGCGGACACGATCAGCCGGAAGTGGTCCCTGGTGGTCTCCCATGTGCTGATGGGAACCGCGATGGTGGCCACCGCCCTGGTGACCGACTTCTGGGCGGTGGCGGCGACGCAGATGCTGTGGGGTCTGTCGTGGACGTTCGCCAGCGGTTCCGATGTGGCCTGGGTGACGGACGAGTTGGCCGATCCGGAGCGGACGCCGGGGGTGCTGGTGCGGGCGGGCCGGGCCCAACTCACCGGTTCGGCGGCGGGGATGACGGTCCTCGGCCTGTTGGCGACGGTGACGGACCGACGTACGGCGATGGTGGCGGCGGGCGGGGCGATGCTGCTGCTCGGGGGGTATGTGGTGTACCGGTTCCGTGAGGAACGGTTCGTACCGACCCGTACCGACCGGTGGTCGGCGTCGTGGGCGATCGTGCGGCGCGGGTCGGCGCTGGTGCGGGGCAGCAGGGTGATCCTGATCGTGTTCGCGGCGACCTTCCTGGTGAACGGCGCCGCCGACGCGTTCGCCCGGCTGTATCCGCAGCGCTTGTTCGCGGCCGGCTTCCCGTCGGAACCGCTGCTCTGGTTCACGGCGTTGGGCGTGGTCACGCTGGTGGTGGGGGCGGGGGCGCTACGGGTGGTGGAGGCGCGGGTACATGAGGGGCGCGCGGCCCGGCGGGGGTACGTGTGGGCGTGCGCGGCGGGCGCTTTCGGGCTGGCGGTCCTGGCGGTGGCCCCCGACGGGGTGACCGCGAGCGCGGCGGTCCTGCTGATCGCCGGCACGGCGCTTCCGCTGACGCGGACGATCGGCATGATCTGGGTCAACCAGCGGACGACGGGGGATGTCAGGGCGACGGTCCACTCCTTCCTGGCGCAGGCGGAGTACCTGGGCGAGATCCTGTGCGGGGCGGTGTTGGCGGGGGTCGCGGCGGCGGCGGGCCTGCCCTACGCGCTGGCGTGCTGCGGTGTGTTGTTCGCCGTCACCGCATACCTGATCGGACGCCCGGCACCTGCTGAGACGACGGGGAAATGACGGACACGCAGCAGTTCTGAACATGAGTGCAGATCAGAGAGCACAGAGACCCCGCACGGCAGTTGATCGAGCCGCACGGGGCGTCTTGCTGTCTGCCCGCTTGCCACGGGTTACTACGGAATGGGTAGCTGGTCCTCGGGTGTCGGCCCCGCGCCGAGCGCTACGACGTGACTCGGACACGCGTACAGGGTCACCTCGGTACCGCTGATACACCCGACGTACCGAACTGCCACGGGTGCGTAAGTCCATTTCCAGCAACAGCAGCAGACGGCACCCGAGCGGGAAACGGGCTCGGCGATGAGTCCGTCGCGGGTCATGCGCTCACCCCGCCGCTACGAAAGCGGAGCGGGGAAAGGGCGCGCCCGGGTAGGTGTACGGGAGGTCTACGCCGCGCGTGGCGTAGTAGAGGGCCCGTCGCCGCTCACGGTGGAGCCGGAGTTCCGAGGCGGTCTTTGCCTGTCGCCGGAAGTACGCGGCGGCTTCTTCCTTGGTCGGTCCGGTCCACGGGCGGGACCAGGGCGGTACGGGGGCGGGTTGGGGGGGCTGGGCGGCGAGGTATTCCGCGCTGTGGCGTCCGGGCCGGGGAGGAATGAGGACGGAGAGCACCCAGAAAAGGGCGCGGGCGATAGCATCGCGCATGGTCGTTCAGCTCCTATGCAGCTGTTCGGCAAGCCCCGGCGAACCGGTCCTAAGCGGTTTGTCGGGGCGTCTTCGCATCTGACGGTAGAGCAACTCCTCTACCATCGTCTACCTACGTATGAAAACGCCCTCCAGCGTGGCCGGTTGTCTACGCTCTCCCCTATGAGCCCGAGCATCGACTACGACGCCCCGACACCGCCGTATCAGCAGATCGCGGCGGAGATCATCCGGGACATCGAGTCGGGCGCGCTCGCTGTGGACCGTCCGATTCCGTCGGAGTCCGCGCTGATCCAGCGGTGGGGCGTAGCTCGGGACACGGCACGGCGGGCGGTACGACACCTTCGGGAACTCGGATACGTCTACACGGTGCCGCAGCGAGGGACGTACGTGCGCGACCGCAGCGGCGCGGACGAGGGCCAGGACAGCTAGTCCCGCTTCCTGCCCAGCCGCTTCATCAGCTGTGCGCTTTCCGCGAGGGCCCTTCGGCGCAGCGATTCGGTCTCGGGGTCGAGCACGTTCCACGAGTGTTCGCGGGCGTGGTCCCGGTAGAGCGTGCACGCGTCGCCGTCCGGCCCGCCCTCGGTCTCGCACCAGGGCCGGGACTCGAACCGCATGGCGCCGCCAGTGTCCCAGCGGGCCCACAGCGGCGGTGCCATACCGTCGGGCCAGTCCCATACGTGGTCGGCGTGCTCGCCCTCGTGCCAGAGTCCGAGTTCGCACCGGACCCGCAGGGGCGCGTATTCCAACTGGCTACTGAGGGCTCGCCCTTGTCCAGCGAGGACGGCGAAGAGCAGGGCGGCGGGGGGGTACATCGGCTGTGGCTTTGCATTGACGCATAGCTGGTCCTAGGGGGAGAGACGAACGAGCCCCGCCCGTATGCCACGGGGGCAGCACACCGGCGGGGCCAGGTTGCGCGGGTCCCTTATGCGCTGAGATTCCCTGGTTCGCTGGGGCTTTCGGTCCGTGCCCGCAAGTCCGCCAAGGAACGCTGATAGAGGGTGTGCCCCGCGTAGTGCGCGTGGGCCGGAGCCGGCGAGGCATTCTCGATCACATGCTGTGCGGCGGCTTTGAGTACGGCGCCCCATGCCAAGACGTGTTGCTGTGCGGGACGTCCGCACTGCTGCGGCTCTCCGGGGAGGCACAGCGGAAGCTCCGGGCCGACCTTGTTGGCTGCCTGCCGTACGAACCGCGCCACTTGCAACCAATACTCTTCTGTCCGGTGCGCTGTGGCGCTTCCGTCGTCTCCGCACCAGGCGCTGAAGTCGTCGCCGTGATCGTGCATGCTCACTGTCTCCTGTACCGGGGTTAGATGGGTGGGCCGATGGTAGGTGCGTCCGGTGAGCTGTGCTTCTCCTGCGTGTCGCAGTGCCCAAAAGAGGGGACGCAAGGCTGACAGGGTTCGCACATGGGCAGGAACTGCGGCGGGGTGCACGACTGGACACCACTTCCGTGCACCGCCTCAATGTCTGCGGTGACCTTGGCCATCTGCTCCCCGCCCCATATATCGGCGAGCGGCGTTCCCCGGACGTTCCCCAAGGTCAGGTGCCGTCCCAGCACGCACGGCCATACGTCGCCCGTCGGGCCGATAGCGCACTTCTCGTGAGCGCAGTGCCCACACAGATCGCCGATGGTCGGGGCCGCGCCCTTGCTCGCACGGCCGAACGCCCGGGTCCGGTCACCGCCGACCGTTTCGACGCCGAGCGCCAACAGGTCTTGCGCGGCTTCCTGCGCGCGCTGCCCCTGATTTACGGAGATGACTCCGCCTCGCAGCGGAATACCGAGTTCCAGCGCCTTTGCGACGTTGGCGCGCGTTCTCCGGTGCGAGCCCCGGAGTTGCGTCACCCGATCGTGTTCCTGTGCTTCGTCCGAGTAGTACGACGTGGCCAGCTTGACGCCGAAGCGCCGGAACGCGTCCCACAGGGGGTCGCGGATGTGCGTCATGTTCGAGAACACTTCGATGCCGAGCCCTCGCACGTGGGCGTATTCGAGCAGGTGGGGCAAGTGCGGGTAGAGCGTCGGTTCTCCGCCGATGAACTGAACGTCCAGCGTGCCCATGTCCGCGAGCTGGTCAATCAAGTTCAGCCAGTCCTGCACGGTCATGGACCCGTGAGTTCCCTTGGGTCCGCTGTCCGCGTAGCAGTGATCACAGAACTCGTTGCAGAGCCCTGTCACCTCCAGCCACGCGAACTTGAGTAACGTCGTTGCTGCCATGAGTGATTCCTGTCTCTGTCTCGGGGTCTTCTGGTGCACGGTCCGGCGGGGAAGCGCCTACTTCCCCGCCGGACGCCAAGGGCGTCTACTCGTCGTCTTCCGGGATCCCGTACAGGCTGTCCGGGGTGTGGTGACGTACGCGCCGGTCCATGAGCGCTCCTTGTGTCTGGTCAGGACGCGGGGCGGGCTTCTTGATGTCCCGCTTGATGGCTGCCGCAGCAGCCGCAACCGTGTTCTTGGCCTTGCTCATCGCACCGTTCTCCGTCGGCCGGTATGGGTGGTCCCGGTCGGCTGCCGACCGTCACTCAGACAGCCGAGCGGGGGTAGTGCCCGCCCCTGCCGCAGAGCGCATCCATGTGACGGGGGCCGAGTCTCAGGGCCGTGCCCCGGTGCCGACCGCGTGCGCGGCGGTCGGGTTCCCGGCGAGCACGTACAGGGGTTGCGTCAGACTGCCGATCCGGCGACGTATCGGCTCCGGCGACACCGGGTCGCCGGCGGGCAGCCGGACCGGCCGGACGGAGAGGGTGTACGTGCAGTCCGCGTCCGGGAACCTGGCGAACAGCGGATGCCCGGCCTTGATGTGCTCACGCGCGGCGCGCTGTTCCTCCGGGTCCTCGGCCCACGCACGTAACTCCGCCGGGCAGTCAGGCACGGGCAAGGTCGCCTTGCGCATGGACGGCCTCGCCCATGCCGAACGCGTCGGGTCAGGATCGAGCCGGTCCGCGATACGCACTGCCTGGCCCCGGAACCAACGGAGGGCGAGTATCGGGGAGATGGTCTGGGCGGTGCCCAAGACGTGCTGCACGGTTTCGCCGGTGCCGTACACAGGTCCTTCGGCGCGCACTTCGGACCAGTAACCCGAAGGTTCCGCAGAGCAGTTCACGCGGGACCCTCCCGCCACATCACCCAGGGACGCTCGATGACCTCGGCGTAGCTGGTGTGCTCGGGGTGAGCGCGCAGGTGGGTGAACGCCCAGGTCTGGGGCTCGGTCGGGTCGGCGCTCGGAGGCGACTTCGCCTCGCACTCGGTGTCGTCGTCGTTGAGCGTGAGACATCGGAAGGCGTACGTCAGTGGCGGGGCGTCGTCGTCCTGGTCGGGTCGAAATGTCCACCGGATGAAACCGAATACGCGCCGGCGCGTAGCGGCCAGGTGTTCACCCTGACTCCGGGCGTTGGCAAGGACGGTTCCGATGGGCAAGCACTGTTCGGTCGCCGCCGGCTCTACGTTCTCAGGCTTGGCGGTCCATTCCTTCCCACCACCCACCGGACGTAACGACCATTGACCGGCCCACTCGCCGCGATACTCGCCGAGCCGATCAGTCCTGGTGTCCATCAGTAACGCACCGACTCGTGGCGGCCGAATCACCGTGCACCCCCGGACTTGGGGGCGCATCCCTCCGATTCCCTCGCGGAGCGGGGCGAGGGAACCGGGTACGGGTGGCGGGACGTGGGCCACAGACCGGAGGCGGCGTCCAATAACGCGCGTCGGCGGGCACGATCGGCGAGGCTTCGTCGGCTCATACGGTGACGCTAGAACCGTCACGAAATCGCTGTCTGTGGCACTTCGACTACTCGTTGTGCTGAAGTGCCACGTTCACACGCTTAGTTGCAGCGTAGACGCCATGCTCCGCATTTCCGGAGTGAGCGTCCGTCGCCCCGTCATGATGGCTCGCAAAGCGTCCCGTGCCGGTGTCTGGTTGGGGAACCACTCGGGGGACCGTGCTTGAATCTCGCTCAACTTCCCGAACGCCTCTGCGAACTGGCCGAGCCGCGCATATGCGTTAACCACGTCCAGCCCGTGCCGGTTCCGCACGCTGATGGTAGGGCGCACTGTGGACCACGGCATGCGTTCGGCCAGGCGCAGCGCCTTGTCCGGCTGGTCGTGAATTACGGCGTCTTCAACCGAGAGCATGCGGACGGTCGTGGGTCCGAAGGTGCGCACGGTCTCGTGTTCGACTTGGACCTCCCGCCCGATTGCCGTTGCGGCACTCCGGGCAAGTCGCTTCATGTCCGCCGCGGTCTCGGGCTGGTTGTTGCGTACGGCGGCACCGGATGCCCGCAAGAGCAGGAGGCCCCACGCGGAGAGTTCGGAGGCTGTCGCACGACTGATTCGCGGTTCCAAATCGTCCGCCCAAGTCGTTGCCAGCGTCAACGCATCGTCCAGCTGACCTTGGCGGATCAGCAGCCACGCAAGCGTGTTGACGCTCGCGGATGCCTCTAGCCGATTCTGCGCGTCCGCGAGGGAACGACGAACCACCATTTCCGCGAGGTCGAATTGCCGTGTGTGCGTCAGTGCGCCCGCCGCAAGTTGCAGCACCCGAACCCGGACGCCTCGCCCATCGTCGGAGAGGCTGTCAGCGTCTCGCAGCAGCGCGGGCAGCACCGCGGCCAGTTCCGCGAAGTGGTGGGTCCGGTAGAGCGGGACCGCATCGGCCAGTACGCGTTCGACTCCGCTCGGGGTGGCAGGCTCGTCGCCTTCCAGCCCCGGGGGCCGCATCAGTTCGGCCCGGATCGGCGCCCACAGTTCACGCGTCCCGGGGATGGCCCCTTGTTCTCCCGGCTCCTTGACCAGCGCCATGGTCGGGAGTCGTAAGGACTTGGCCAAGGCGTGCAGTGTCTCCATACGCGCGCCGTCGCGCTCCCCCTGTTCGAGCTTCCGAATCGTAGAGATCGAAACCCCGGAGTGGTCGGCCAACTCGCGCTGAGTGAGCCCGCGTAGCTTGCGGGCCTGCTTGACTTTCTTCCCCGCATCAGTCATACGGCCAGGGTACGACCGCCGAGAGCGTCCCGTCACGGAGAGCGAAAACGGAAAAGCCCCGCCATGCCGTCCCGGACGGGCCGAACCGGTACCGCGCACCTCTCACCGTCGGGTCAGCGGCATGTGCCGCGCCGATCGCTGCCGGCCCCGCATCCGCCGATGGTTGCAGGGTGGTCGGCCGAGAGACCCGCTACCAAAGATCACCGCGGACGTGTTCTCCGAGCGATTCGGCCGCCGCGTGACCACGTATGACCTTGGCCATGGGAACTCCCCCGACCTTGACCGGCCGCTGACCTACAGCCCATCGTTCCAAGAGACGGTCGAGTCGGTGACCGAACCAGGGAGAGCGGATATGGACCGCAGGAAGTTCCTCGCCGCGTCACCGTTCGTGGCAGCGGCAGGGGTGGGCCCGTCGCGTGACTGGTTGTTGGCCACCCTTGATCAGGAACCCGAACCAGGCCCCCGCGTCAGACTGGAAGACGTTACGAGCGTCCGGAACATGTTCGGGACGTTCCAGGAAATGGACGTGATGCAAGGTGGCGGATCCGGCCGCTTGGTACTCACGGAGTACATGAACCAGCACGTGTACCCCCTTCTTCGACGCACACACTCGGAAGATGTTCGGCACGCTCTGTGCAGCGCTGCCGCAGAACAGACGTACCTACTTGGGTGGATGGCGTTTGACAGCGGAGAACACGGCACGGCACAGCGGTACTTGATTCAGTCTCTACGGCTCGCGGAGGAGTCGGGTGACGTGGCGCTGGGTGCACATGTGCTCGCGGGCATGGCCGACCAAGCGACGCTGCTCGGCGATCCCGGCGAGGGCCGCCGTCTGACGCAGGCCGGACGGCAGGGGCTTCGCAACTCCCACTCGCCGGCATGCCTCGCCGATCTGTGGGCGCTGGAAGCCCGCGCGCTCGCTGTGCTCGGAGACGAGCGGGGAACTGCCCAGGCAGTGAACAGGTCAGAGCGCGCCTTTGCTCGCGTCGTCCGCGAGGACGAACCCGAATGGGCCAAATTCATCGATGGCGCCTACCTTCACGGCGAGCACGCGAACGCGTTCCGTGACCTCAATCAGGCCGACCACAGCGCGGAGCACGCCCGGGAGTCCATCGAGTACGCCCGTAGGCAGAACAGGGCACGCCGGGGAGCAATGTCCCATGCCGCGCTCGCTGTGTCTCACCTCCATCGGGGAGACCTCGAAGCCGCACACGCAACGGGTGTCCGCACGCTGGAACTGGCACGGCAGGTGAAATCCTCGCGCAGCGTAGAAGCGGTGCAGGACGTACAACGACGCATGATTCCTTTTGGCCAACATGCGCTTGTGGCCGACTTCAACGAGCGCGCCCGACACCTCGTCGCTGCCGCGTAGCACCAGGACACGTGGGAGTTGCACAGGGCACGACGAAAGCCCCGCCACCCCCGAACTGGGAGGCATGGCGGGGCTTTACTCACGATGCCCGGCACAAGAGAAATTCGACCAGCGCGAGCACCAGACGCACGGCGAGGAACGGTGTCACTTGGTCTCGACCTCGCCCGGAACGTCGTGTGCCGGACTCCCTCTCGGAAACCGATCTGCCCGGCTCGGCCCCACAGTTCTTGTCCAGCGTGCCGACCACTCGCCGCCGCACGCGAGGACCGGCGTCGTCAAGACCGTCCTCCAGACATCGGACCCTGTGCCCGGACACTGACACCGGCAGGAAACCCACCCGAATCACCAGATCCCACCCGGGCCTCCCTTCCGTAACATCCCTACGCGTTGGCCTTGGCGCAGACGCCGATCCGGAGCGGACGCCGGGGGGGTACTGGTGCGGGCTGGGCCACGCCCAACTCACCGGTTCGGTGGCGGGGATGACGGTTCTCGGCCTGCCAGCGACAGTGGCGGACCATGTTGCAGCGCTGAGCGAGCCTGACTTGCGAAAGCCCTGCCCGCCTGCGCAGTTGTCGCAGTGTCTCGGCCAGGTCCGCCTTGGACTGGCCCGACTGCTGTGCCTCAAACGTCAAAACCCTTCACGTACTCCTCGAAAGGCGCCGATTCCGCGATGGCGGTTCTCTGGAGTTCCCGGAACGGTTCCGGGTCGCCCTCGTAGACCTCTCGGCTGATCTGGGTGCCGTCCGGCTCGTAATGCATGAGCACGATGCGCGACCGGTCGAACATCCAGAAATCCCCGGCGCCGGACAGTGGGTTGGCCCGGTCCGTCACGTCGAGGATGCGGATGTCTTCGCCCGCTTCGACGTTGTGCCGGTAGTGAGCGAACTCGAACCGCAGATAGTCCGTGAGCGGACGGGTGATCACGTGGACCCTTCCCACGGTCCTGCCGTCGGCCTTGTACCCCTCAACCCGGTCGAACCAAGGCTGCGTTGCCTCCCGGGTCACCGGCTCCCCGTCGAGGTAACGGCGCATGGCGTCCGCCTCCTGCGGAACCCGGTAAACGGGCAGAGTTTCGAGCCGCCATGCCTCGTGCCGCATGGAATCGAAAGCATTCCGCCAGTCCTTACCATCCAAGAACACGAACGGCCTCCCTCATTACCGCTTCCGGGATCTCCACCAGGGCCTCACCCTCGGGCGGCGTGAAGGCCGACGATAAATCTCCCTGCACCAGGAACGAACCCGTGGCGGTCCGGTAAACGTTGGGGCAGTCATCGCCACCGCAGGGCGGATCGTCGCCGTCGCCGCTGCCCGCGCCGGTAAGTCGGGTCAGTGCCTCGCGCGCCATGGTGCCTCCTGTGACATCGCGATGCAGGGCTGTTCCCTGCCTCTGTCCGTCGACGTTAAGGCGGTCCGCGAGAGGGCGTCCATGACGCCACCGGAATATTCCGGTAGTGGGGTAGATGATCACGGTGGCGCGGTGAATCCGTCGGCAGGTGGCGCTCAGAGGGCTGTTGGTTTCTTTGTGGGGTGCGGGGTGTCCGGTAGCAGGCGGGGGACGAGGCGTACATAGGCGACCATGCCCAGGACCTCGATCAGGGTTTGGGTGACCACGACGACCGCCGCGACCGCCAGGGCGTCCGGTAGGGCCAGGGCCAGGGGCAGGACGACGAGGGAGTTTCGGGTCGCGCCCGTGAAGACGATCGCCCTGCCGGCGGGAGCGGCCAGGTGGAACAGTCGGGCCACGGCCTTTCCCGCGAACGCCATGACGATCAGGAACACCACATAGAACGGGACGACGGCGGCGACGTCTGCCAGCCTGCCGCCCAGCTTCGGGACCTGCGACCCGACCACGACCAGGAGCGTCGCGGCCATCAGCGGGACCATGGTCGTGGTCGCCGCGTCGGAGACCGTCCGGCCGGCCGGGCGTCGCCCGGCCCACGCCTGTAGGGCCCACGCGAGCGAGAGGGGAATGACGATCAGGTAGAGGAACGCCTCAAGGAAGGGGCCGACCTCCACGATGTCGGCCAGCTCCGAGCCCATGAACAGGTACAGGAACCCCGGCAGCAGCAGCATCTGCGCGACCAGCAGCACCGGTGTCGCGGCCAGCAGACGGCGGCTGGATCCGCCGGCCAGGCCGGAGAAGACGATCACGTAGTCCACGCAGGGGCAGAGCAGCACCAGGAGTACGCCGAGCCTGACGGCCTGGTCACTCGGGAGGAGCGCGAACATCGCGGCGACCACCAGGGGTACCACCACGAAGTTGACCACCACCGCGGCGGACAGGAACCGGGCGTCGCGCAGTGAGCGGACCAGTTCGGCGGCCGGGACCTGGAGGAAGGTGACGAACAGGAGGGCGCCGAGTACCGGGTTGATAGCGTGCTCAAGTCCCGGCCCGAGGCCGGGGGCCGCCCATCCGAGCGCCGCGCCTACCGCCATCGCGGCCAGGTAGATCGCGACCTGATGGTGTTCCATCCACTCGACGGGACCCTGTGGTCCGTGCCGTTCCTGTGGTCCCTGCGGTTCCTGCTGCGACACCCGAACTGCTCCTTCACACCGTTCCGACCCTAACCGCACCGCCGGTCCCGCCTGACCTTGACCTTGCCCTTGACCTTGACCTTGGGAGAAGTCCCAGCCTGTCCGTACGGAACGCGGAGCACGGTACGCGGAGTACGGAGCAGGGATGACGGCAGGGAGGGGCGGGGGCGTGGCGGGGCTCGGGGAGATGGGGGTGCTCGGTGAAATGGGGGTGCTGGGCGCGGCGGGGGTGTTGGCCGGAGTGGTCGGCACGGCGGGCGGCATCACCTCCCTGATCTCGTACCCGGCATTGCTGGCGGCGGGCCTTCCGCCGCTGTCGGCGAACGTGACCAACCTCGTCGCGGGCGTCGCCTGCTGGCCCGGCGCGGCCCTCGCCTCGGGTCCCGAACTCGCCGGACGGGGACCGTGGTTGCGCCGCTGGATACCGTTGTCCGCGCTGGGCGGTGCGGTGGGCGCGGTACTGCTGCTGTGCACACCGCCGGGGGTCTTCGCGAGGGTCGTGCCGTTCCTGGTGGCGGCCGGTTCGCTGGCGCTGCTCGCCCAGCCCCGGCTGACCGCTCTGCACCAGCGGCACCGGACCGGCGCGCTCCTCCCCGTCGGGCTGCTGACGGTGTCGGTGTACGGCGGCTATTTCGGGGCCGGTTCGGGCGTACTGGTCCTCGCCCTCCTCCTGACCACGGCCGAACCCCACCTGCCCAGGGCCAACGCCCTGAAGAACATGCTCATAGGCGCCCCGGCACTGATCTCGTCCGTGGCCTTCGCCGCCTTCGGCCCCGTCAACTGGACGGCAGCGGCACCCCTGGCCCTGGGCATGTTCACCGGCTCCACACTGGGCCCGCGAGTCGCCCGCCACCTTCCCCCCACCGCGCTCCGCCACCTGGTGGCGCTACTCGGCCTGGCTCTGGCCGCCCGCCTCTGGCTGACACCGACCGGCTGAACCCCGCCTCACGCATAGAAGTCGCACCTGAGCCCCGCTACTCCCCCACGGGTAGCGGGACTCGGGCGTTCTCGGGGTGTCAGCGCCGGTGTGAGCGCCGGTGCCGGTGCCTATGCCGGTCCCAGTGCCGGTGCCGGTGCCGGTCCTGTTGCGGGAACTTCCAGGTCAACGGTTCTCCGCCGATATCCGTCCACTGGATTTCCGGGACTTCGCGCGTCAGCGGCAGACCTTTGCTTCCTTGCTTCCCTGGCTGGCCTGCTGCCACTTGTTGCTGTTGTTCGACCAACTGAAACCGATACTGGACTTGCCGAGAGAGATACCGGTCATGCTGCTCGACTTCCAGGAATGCCCGTACTTGGAGTACGTCTGCACATTCCAGCAGCCCGACTTACTGGCTTTGAAGCGCACCGACATACCGCCCTTGTAGCCCTGCATGTCCACCTTGCTGACCAGCTTCGGCCCCTCGTTGAAGGTGAAGCCCACGCCGTACGCACCGGAACTCTCGGCCTGGGTCATCGTCTTCTGCTTGTAGAACTCCCTGCCCGCGTACCAGAGGGAGTGGTCGATCAGCGTGACCTTGTTGTTGAAGGTGATCGCGAAACCGTCGCGCCCCTTGACGTTGCCGGGGATCTTCTTCCACTTCCAGGTAGCGGTGGCGATGTACTCCCACTTCTTCAAGACCTTGTAGATTTTGGGGCGATAGAGGGTGATCTCATCGCTCGGATTCCCCATCGTCACGATCTCGTCCGCGCCGGCCCCCGTGTCCACCCGCTCCACGCAGTAGTCCTTCGCGAGGCGGGCGTCGATCTGCCGCTCGGTCAGGCCCTTGGCCTCCAGCTTCACGACGGCGTCGGTGATGTCCTCACCCGCGTCACTCTTGGCTTCACACTTCGCCTCCGCCTTCGCCGCCGTATCAGCCGAAGCCGTCGTATCAGCCGAAGCCGCCGAAGCCGCCGACCCCTTCGACGCGGCTGACCCGGCCGACCCCTTCGACCCCGTCGAGTCGTCCGCGCCACCCTCGCTGCCGCAGGCCACCGCCGTCAGACCGAGCGCCAGCACCGTGACCGGCACCATCGTCCGGGCACGCCAATTCGCCATGGTCACTTCGTCCCCCGTATCCCCGTGCTTTTACTGGTACTTCTCTGCACCCCCACTTTCTCCGGCCGTCCGACCGGCTGTCTTGGCACGGAGTGCACAGTCACTTGACAATGCGTCCACCAGGTCGCCCGCGCCGTCCCGCCCCCGCCGCAGCGACTCGCTCCGGTGATCCCGCGGCGCGACCCCGTACCGCGCCCGGAACGCCCGGCTGAAGGTCGCCGGGTCGCCGAAACCCCAGCGGGACGCGATCTCCCCGACCGTCACCTCCGCCAACGCGGGCTCGCCCAGGTCGCGACGGGCGCGCTCCAGCCGCTGGGTACGGATCCACTGGGCGACGGTGATGTCCCGTTCCTGGAAGATCCGGTGCACATAGCTGACCGAGATGTGATGCGCCGCGGCGATCATCGAAGGGCCGAGCCCGGGGTCGGACAGATGCCGTTGGATGAAGGTCTGCACCCGCAGCCGCAAGGACCGTTGGACGCTCTCCCCGGCCGGCCCGTCCTCGGCCTCCAGGAGGTGGGCGAAGAGCGCGGTCAGCAGGTCCAGGACGACCGTCGCGAGCCGTGGCCCGTCGGAGGGACGGTAGGCGTCGAGGTCCGTCGTCAGTCCGGAGAGCAGCCCGGACAGCAGCGCGCCCACGCCCGTACGGCCGGGGAGGCGCCGGCCGAGTACGCCGTCCAACTCGTCCGGCGGCAGCGGCAGCAGCGCCCTCGGCACCGCCACGGCCGCCGCCCGGAAGGACCCCTCGCGCCGGGACACCGCGTCGCCCGGCCCCCGGAAGGCGCTGGTGAACGGCCGCGAGGAGTCGTGCGCGTACATCTCACCGGCGCCGCAGGCCACTTCGCCCCGCCCTGCCCAGGTCGAGTGCATCGCGCCCCGCAGCGGTACGGAGAGTTGCAGCACCTCCGGATCGGAGCGCCGGATCAGCTTCGGGCCGCGTGACACGGTCAGCGGTGGGAAGGTCGTCGACCACACATGGACGGCGCCCAACTCCCGTACCCGCTGGTGCGCGTGGAAGTCGTCCGCCTGGTCGCTGCGCATCACGACCGGCGCGTGGGTGTCGCAGATACGG
This sequence comes from Streptomyces sp. NPDC058001, assembly GCF_042886315.1. Classification (NCBI taxonomy): domain Bacteria; kingdom Bacillati; phylum Actinomycetota; class Actinomycetes; order Kitasatosporales; family Streptomycetaceae; genus Streptomyces; species Streptomyces sp. NPDC058001. Next base: position 361,844 of record NZ_JBHVQT010000001.1, on the reverse strand, counting down.
GACCGCCAGCGCTCGAAACGCTCCCGCGCCGGGACGTCGTCGGTCCAGAAAACGGTCTCTCTCACAAGTTCCCCCGGTGACGGTTCGCCATCCCCCTGCCGTCCCCGCACGGCCGTCCGCACGACCGTGCCCGGCGCCATCAGCAGCGTTCCGCACACTTGCGACAACGACGGACCCTGATCGATCATCGGAAGCCCCCGGCCGTTTGCCAACGGATACGCCCTGGCGTCATCACGCCAGGCACCAACTCGCCCGGCAGCTCACAGAACAAACAGGGGAAGGGGAACGTGTGGACCACGGGGACGACTCCCTCCTGGAAACCGGTGCCGTACACCCGGAAACCGGCGACGCCCGCCCGGAAACCGGTGCCGTGGACGAGACCACCGCCCTGGTCTACCGGCTGCGCGTGGTCCATCCGACGGACTCCGTCGAGGAGTTGGCGGCCCGTGCCGGGCTGACCGAGGAGCGGGTCGCGCGGGCGCAGGACCGGCTCGCCGAACTCTGTCTGCTGCGGGCCACACCCGGCGGCGGCTGGACCGCGATCAGCCCGGAGACCGCCGCGGAGACCCTGTTCGCGCCGACCGAGCGTGACCTGCTGCGCCGGCGCACCGCGATGGCCGCGGCCCGCGTCCAACTGCACGCGCTGACCGGCGACTACGTGGCCGCGCGCGGGATGCGCTTCGCCCAGAGCCAGGTCGAGGTCATCGACGGCATCGACAATGTCCGCTCCCTCATCGACGACCTGACCCGTACCTGTACGGAGTCGATGGACTCCATGGCGCCCGGCGGCGGCCACAGCGACAGCGCCCTGCGGGCGGCGCTCCCGCTCGATCTCGCGCTGCTCGCCCGGGGACGCGCCGTACGGACGCTGCTCCTGCACAGCGCGCGCGGCCACGCGCCGACCGCCGACTACGCGGAGAAGATCGGCGCGGCGGGGGCGCTGGTCCGCAGCACGGGCGTCCTGCCGTCACGGATGCTGATCTACGACAGGAACACGGCGGTCCTGCCCGTCGACCCGGAGGTGACGGCCGCCGGCGCCGCCGTGGTCCGCGAGCCGACGCTGGTGCGTTTTCTGGCCCGTATCTACGACCATCACTGGGACGGCGCCGTCGAGTTCGCGGCCCCCCAGGAGGACTCCGGGCCCGAACTCGGCGCGCTGGAGCGGGAGGTGCTGCGGCTGATGGCCGCGGGCAAGAAGAACGAGGTCATCGCCCACACCCTGGGCATGTCCCCGCGGTCGGTCAGCCGGGTCGTCGCGGGACTGCTGGCCCGCCTGGACGCGGAGAGCCGTTTCCAGGCGGGCGTCCGCGCGGCGACGAACGGGTGGCTGGACCAGTGACCCGCCCCGCCACCACGGTCAGGTCAGGCACTCACCGGGGAGCTTCTTGACCTCCGAGCCCTTGATGTACTTCTTGTCCGCGACCTTGAGGTAACCGTTGGTCGCCACGCTCGCCCTGAAGCGGTCGCCGACGTAGGCGTATCCGACGACATTGGCGAGGCCGCCCGGGTCACGGCGGTACACCGTCTTCACGGTGACCTCGTACTGACACCGGGCCTCGGCGAAGGGCGAGACGGAGGCCAGGGCGGAAGCGGCGGGCGGTGCCGCCTGGACGGCCGAGGCACCGCCGAGCAGAGTCACGGCGGCCAGCGCCACGGAGACAGCGGGACGGGACATGCGCATGGGTACTCCCGTGAGTGAATCGTGAAGGGATCAGGAACCAGGACAGGTACGGCCGCCGTTGCCCAAACCGTACGCACGCTCACAGACCTGGTCCTTGGCGCAGAGTCGACAGTGCTTGTCGATCCGTCCACGACACGACACCGCCCCCGGCCGGTTGTCCGGTCGGGGGCGGGAGAAAGGGAGACCGCAGGGGGTCAGATCAGGCCCAGGCCCTGCACCGCTTCGCGCTCCTCGGCGAGTTCCTTGACCGAGGCGTCGATACGGGTACGCGAGAACTCGTTGATGTCCAGACCCTGGACGATCTTGTACGTGCCGTTCTCGGTGGTCACCGGGAAGGACGAGATGAGGCCCTCGGGCACGCCGTAGGAGCCGTCCGACGGGATGCCCATCGACGTCCAGTCGCCGTCGGCGGTGCCGTTGACCCAGGTGTGGACGTGGTCGATGGCCGCGTTGGCCGCGGAGGCCGCCGAGGACGCGCCCCGGGCCTCGATGATCGCGGCACCGCGCTTGGCGACCGTCGGAATGAACTCCTCGGCCAGCCACTTCTCGTCGTTCACGACCTCGGCGGCGTTCTTGCCGGCGACGCTCGCGTGGAAGATGTCCGGGTACTGAGTCGCGGAGTGGTTGCCCCAGATCGTCAGGCGCTTGATCTCGGAGACCGGTACGCCGGTCTTCTTCGCGAGCTGCGTCAGCGCCCGGTTGTGGTCGAGGCGGGTCATCGCCGTGAACCGCTCGGCCGGTACGTCCGGCGCCGCGGCCTGCGCGATGAGCGCGTTCGTGTTGGCCGGGTTGCCGACGACGAGGACCTTGATGTCGTCCGCCGCGTGGTCGTTGATGGCCTTGCCCTGGGGCTTGAAGATGCCGCCGTTGGCCTCCAGGAGGTCACCGCGCTCCATGCCCTTGGTACGGGGGCGGGCGCCGACCAGGAGGGCGACGTTCGCACCGTCGAACGCGACGTTCGGGTCGTCGGTGATGTCGATGCCCTGGAGCAACGGGAAGGCGGAGTCGTCCAGTTCCATCGCCGTGCCCGCGGCGGCCTTGAGCGCCGGGGTGATCTCCAGGAGGCGCAGTTTGACCGGCACGTCCGCGCCGAGCAGCTGGCCGGAGGCGATGCGGAAGAGCAGTGCGTAACCGATCTGGCCGGCCGCGCCGGTGACGGTGACGTTCACGGGAGTGCGGGTCATGGCGTTCTCCGTAGGACAGCGGGTTCGACGATCGATCTCTTGGCGTCAAGAGAGATCCGTCGGCCAGGCTATCGCGCCCCCGCCGCACCGGACGGGCTGACCCCTGTGGGCCACCCCACAACCATCCCCCGGTCACCCGTGCGTGGGCCGTCCGCCCCCGGGAGCGGCGGCCGTCTGTCCGGGAGAGGAAATGACGGACGGCCGCCTGTGGGGGTGGTGACCACTCCCGTGGGGGGTACGGATCGTGTGCCCCGTACCCCGCCGGGCATGCCACCCTCGCCGGAAGAAATCGCTCCGCGCCAGAAAATCGCTACTCCGTACAGCTCGCCGTCCGGTTACTCCGTGCAGCCCGTCACGCCCGACTGGAGCGTGGCGCACGCCTTCGCGTCGGCCGCCGCCGACACCGCCACCATCGGCGTGTACGCGTCCGTGTCCTGCGTGGCGCCCACGGCACTCTCCTGCTCGGCGGCCCCGGGTGCCGTGATGCGTATCGCGTCGCCGCCCGCCGCCTGGGTGATCCGCGCCCACGCGGCGCCGCATGTCTTGCTGTAGCGGACCTCCACCAGGCTGGTGCCGACCCGGACGCTGCTGGTCGTCTTCACGAACTCGCCGCCGCAGCCCATGCTTTCGGGGTCCTGTCCGGTGCAGTCCTTGCCGCTGCACTCGACGCCCGCGGGCAGCGCCGTCTTGCTGGGCGTCGGTGACGCGGACGGCGAGGGGTCGGTGTCCGCCTTGGCGTCATCGCCCCCGCCGGTGAGGAACACGGCCGCGCCGATGACGACGGCGGCGCCGACCGCACCGGCCAGGAACATGCCGATACGGCGCTTCTGCCGCTGCCGGTCCGGCGCGGCGCCGGTGGCGGGGCGGGCGTCCTGGGGTTCGCGGGGGCGCGGCGGCGCGACGGAGCCGTTGCCGTACGGGGCTCCGGGACCGCCTTCGTACCGCACGCTCTGGAAGGTGACCCCGTCACCCTGAGCGGCCTGGGCACCCTGACCGCCCTGGGCACCGGGACCGCCACCGTGCCCCGGACCGCCGTTGACCCCCGGTGCACCTGGTCCGTCTGCTCCATACGGCCTACCGCCACCCGGAGCAGCCGCCCCCTTACGGGCCCCTCTGCCCGCACCGGCACCCGCACCGGGACCCGCACCCGCACCCGACTCCCCCAGCGCGGCCCGCGCCTGCGAGATCCGGATGGCCTCCATCGTCATGTCGTGCCGCATCTCGGACCGGCTCCACGACCGCTCCGCCAACTCCCACATCGTGGTGAGGTGCAGCGGGTTCGTACCGGTCACCTCGGCCAGGGCGACGATCGCGCCCTTGGGCGCGAGCAGCCGGCCGTTCAGATACCGCTCCCACGACGTCTTGCTGTAGCCGGTGCGGTCCGCCACCGCGGCGATGCTGAGCCCACCACGGTCGACGAGCCTGCGCAGTTGTTCGCAGAACTCCTTGATCTGTGGGTCCAGCTCGTCCGGCAGCGCCTTCCAACGAGGCATTGTGCCCCCCTATTCCCCATTCCCCCGAATGTGCCTGTTCGCCCCGCGCCCGTGCGTAGCCCTCGTCCTGGCTACCCATGGGGATGCCCCCGGCCAGGATGTCAGTTCCCCACTCGGGGGCGCACGGGAGCGTTCGGATCGCCCGCACCCCCCGTCGCGCGCCCGGCGATCCGCCCTCCGCGCGACCCAGTCTCCCATCGCCCGGGGCCCAAACGATACGGAAGCTCGCATTCACTTTCGGGTGGTCGCACCGATGTCCGCGCCCGATTACCGTGCACCGAATTCCGCGCACCGATGTCCGCGCCAGATTTCCGCGTACGGGCTACCCGGCCCAGCACACCCGCTTCCCGTCGCGCGGCACCAGGCAGATCCGGGCGCCGCGCACCTCGTCGGTCGCGGTCATCGCCGTCGCCAGATAGCCCCGGGTCGCGGCCGGTTCGTCGGCACGCAGCGCCTTGATGCGCGCCCCCGGCACGCTCAGTTCCACGCGGTCCCCGAGCCGCAGCCGTGAGGCCCGTACCCACAGGGCGTGACACACCTCACCTTGGCGCAGTTCGATACGGCGACCGTCGACGGTCCGGGTCGAGGGCGTCGTCACCATCGACGCGCCCCCGCACCCCATTTCCGCCGGGTCCTGACCCTCGCACGACCGGCCGGTGCACCCGACGGCGTACGTCGTGCCGGTGGTCCCCACTCCCGACGCCGCCGATGACGCCGACGGGGATGCCCTCCCGATGATGACCGCCGCCGCGCCCGCCGCGCCCGCGAGCAGCACGCAGGCTCCGGCCACGAGGACGGCGGTACGCCCGGCCCGCCACCAGGGCACCGGCGTCGGCACCACGGCCGACCCGTCCGCCGGTGCCGCCGTATCCGCCTCCGCAAACGTCTCCGCAGACGTCCCCGCAGACGTCTCCGCCGCCGTACGCGCCCGCCCGCTCCACTCCGCATCCGCCAACTCCCAGAGCGCGAGGAGCCGTTCGGGCCGTTCCCCGGCGACCCGGCACAGCGCGAGCACCGCGTCCCGGGGCACCGGCTTGGCACCGGCGAGATACCGCGCCCACGACGACTTGCTGTACGGGGTGCGCGCCGCGAGCCCGGCCAGACTCAGGTCCGCCGCCCGGCGCAGCGCGCACAGACCGGCGACGAGCCGGGCCGCCTCCGCGCTCACCCGCGTAACTCCCGCCAGGTGTCCGGGCCCACGATGCCGTCTTCGACCAGGCCCTTGGACCGCTGGAACGCGCGCGCGGCCGACTTGGTGCCCTCGCCGTAGAGGCCGTCGGCGCGGCCCGCGTCGAATCCGTGCTCGGTGAGCAGGCACTGGGCCTCGACCACGGCCCAGCCGGTGCTGTTGGTGTCGAGCAGCACGGCACTGTCGTCGCTGTGCCCGGCGGACAGCGCTCCCCCCTGGCGTTTCACGTGGCACGGGTACGCGTGTCCGCGCTGGTAGTTGTCGTCGGTCGTCGTGACGTGCCCCGTGGCGGCGGGCGTGTCCCGGGGCCAGGCGAGCCCGGCGGCGAGTCCCGCGCCGAACGCCACGAGCACGGCGGCGACAACCCCGGCGACCAACGGCCACCGCGCCCCCGTCCTCCCTACTCTGTCTGCCCTGCCTGCCCTGCCTGCTTTCGGCGCCGGATGGTCACCCTCCTCCAGAACGGAAGCCTCCGGGACGGGCGCCTCCGCCTCGGGTTCGGCCCCCTCCCCCGTACGCGGCGGTCGCGGCCCGTCCCCCGCCGACTCCGCCACCTCCTGGAGGACGAGCAGACGGGTCGGGTCCGTACCGCAGACCCGGGCGAGTTCGCCCACCGCGTCGCGCGGGATTGGCTTCTTGCCGTTGAGGTAGCGCTCCCAGGACGAGGAGCTGTAGGTCGTACGGGCCGCGAGGGCCGCGAGGCTGAGGCCGCTGCGGTCCTTCAACCGCCTCAGCTGTACGACGAGTTGACGTTCCCTGTGGTCAAGTGTCGCGGGCAGTTCCTTCCAGCGCGCCATGGGCCACCCCCGTGAGTTCCGGCGCGTGCGTACTTCCGTCGTACCTCCGTGGTACACCCTGTCCCCGCCGCGTCCCACACCTTTGTCCGCGCCCGGCGCGTCTCCCCAGGTCGGAAGCGGTCCCGTCCCACGCCGTCCCCGGCCCACCGTCGTCCCTGGCCGCCGGGACGCCCCGCACGGCACGGTCGGTGACGAGCCGTTCGGCACCGACCGGCCGAACGGAAACCGAAACGGGAGGACTTCACCATGATCAGCCGCAGTCTCCGCACCCGAGCCGCCCTGTCCGCCGCCGCCGTCGCAGCGGCGACCCTCGGACTGACCGGCATCACCGCCGGCACCGCCGACGCCCGGGTGGGGGCGCCCGTACTCAACACCGGTTCGTCCGGCAGCGGTGTGTGGTGCGTGCAGCGCATCATCAACCGCAACTACCCCGGCTCACTCACCGAGGACTCCAAGTACGGCAGCTACACCAAGGCGTGGGTCAAGTACTTCCAGGAGCGCCACGGTCTGACGGGAAGCAACGCCGACGGGATCGTCGGCCAGAAGACCGGCAACGCCCTGCTCAAGTCGGTCGGCGGCGACAGCTACTGCTACAAGTACCTGCCGACCACGTACTAGTCCCGGCACTGGTCCCCGTACTGGTCCCAGTACGGGGAACGGAGACGGACGGGGCCCGCACTCCTCAGGGGGGTGCGGGCCCTCGTGCGTACGGTGAACGGTGCCGGGGGACCGGCTACTTGATCGTGAAGTGCAGGGTGTCGTCCAGGAACGGGATCACCAGCCAGGGTTCCGGCTGGGCCATCAGCGCGAGCAGCACGATGGCGATGCCGAGAATCCCGTACGTGACCAGGTCCGTGAAGCGGGAACGCACCGCGAGCATGCCGACGGACGGCAGCGCCCACCGCATCACCCCGGCCATGATCAGCGCGACCCCGATCAGCATGATGCCGATCCGGAACACGTCGAGCGCGGTCAGCAGCAGACCGAGCCCGGTGGTCGACAGGACGGCGAGCATCGGCCACTGGCGGGCGGGCGCGGGGGCGTCGCCGGGTGCCGCGCGTCCGCCGCCCTCGGGCCGTGCGGTGTCCCGGGTGATCGACGGGAAACGCCGCCCCTTCCGCTTCCCGGACCGCGCCGCGACCCCGGCCACGATGCCGGACTCCGCTCCGGCTCCCGGCTCAGCCGACACCGTTCGCGTCCCGTTCCGCCGCCTCGACGACATTGACGAGGAGCTGGGCGCGGGTCATCGGGCCGACGCCGCCGGGGTTCGGCGAGAGCCAGCCGGCGATCTCGGCGACCCCGGGGTGGACATCGCCGACGATCTTCCCGTTCTCGTCGCGGGAGACGCCCACGTCGAGGACGGCGGCGCCCGGCTTCACGTCCTCCGGCTTGACCAGGTGGGGTACGCCCGCCGCCGCGACGATGATGTCCGCGCGCCGCAGATGCGCCGACAGGTCCCGCGTACCGGTGTGGCACTGGGTCACGGTGGCGTTCTCGGAGCGGCGGGTGAGCAGCAGCGGCATCGGGCGGCCGATGGTGACCCCGCGGCCGACGACGACGACCTCGGCGCCGTTGATCTCCACACCGTGCTGCCGCAGCAGCCGGATGATGCCGTACGGGGTGCAGGGCAGCGGTCCCGGCTCGTTGAGGACGAGACGGCCCAGGTTCGTCGGGTGCAGTCCGTCGGCGTCCTTGGAGGGGTCCATCAGCTCCAGGACACGGTTCTCGTCGATGCCCCGGGGAAGCGGGAGCTGCACGATGTAGCCGGTGCAGTCGGGGTCGGCGTTCAGCTCGTGGACGACCGCCTCGATCTCCTCCTGGGAGGCGGAGGCGGGCAGCTCGCGCTGGATCGAGGCGATCCCGACCTGGGCGCAGTCGCGGTGCTTGCCCGCGACGTACTTCTGGCTGCCCGGGTCTTCGCCGACGAGGACGGTGCCGAGCCCCGGGGTCACCCCCTTCTCCTTGAGGGCCGCCACGCGGGCGGCCAGATCGGACTTGATCGCTGCTGCGGTGGCCTTGCCATCGAGAATCTGGGCGGTCATGCCCCCATCTTCGCGGATGGCCGGTGCGGGGTTCCAATCCGGTCCTGTCACGGTCCGCGCGGGGGGCGCCGGGCCGGTGACGGAAGTGGTTGGCGCGATCATCGATGTTGCACTTGCACAACGCCCCACTTTGCGGCTGGACAAATACGCCCATGCTTTAGAACGATGATGGGCGCAGTACGCGGGCAGTGTTGGGGGGGCAAAACCGCTCAAACAAACCAATACCTCCGCGCGACCGCGACGTCCCCGCATGTCAACGGAGGAAACCCGCCATGAGCTTCGGCGACCCCAACAACCCCTACGGCACTCCCCCGGGCGGCCAGCAGCCCGGTCAGCAGCCCGGCTACGGCCAGCAGCAGCCGGGCTACGGCCAGCCGCCGCAGCCGCCCCAGCAGGGGTACGGCTACCCGCAGCAGGCCCCGCAGGGCGTCCCGCCGCAGCAGGGCTACGGCTATCCGCAGCAGGGCCAGCAGCAGCCCGGCCAGCCGTACGGCGCGTACCCGCAGCAGGGGCAGCAGCCGGCCGGCTACGGGTACGGCGGCGAGCCGCCCTACGCGCACTGGGGTCTGCGGTTCGCCGCCACCCTCGTCGACGGTCTGATCTTCGCGATCCCCTACGCGCTGGTCCTGATCGGCCGCGACACCCCGGTCCTGGCCCTGGTCGGTGCGCTCGCGCTGCTCGGTATCGCGATCTGGCAGCTCATCCAGGAGGGCAAGACCGGCCAGACGGTCGGCAAGAAGGCGCTGAACATCCGTCTGCTGCGCGAGAGCGACGGTCAGCCGCTCGGTGTCGGCATGGCGTTCGTCCGCCGTATCGCCCACTTCCTCGACAGCATCGCCTGCTACCTGGGCTGGCTGTGGCCGCTGTGGGACGCCAAGAAGCAGACGTTCGCGGACAAGGTGTGCTCCTCGGTGGTCGTCCGCTCCCAGTGAGCGACGGGTTCGGGACGAGTGACGGGTTCCGGATGAGCGAAGAGTTTTCCGGCCGGGGCTGATTTCCGGCCGTCGTGGGCCGACGGGCCGTGCATCCGCAAAGGTTGCGCGGCCCTTCGGTGTGCCCTCTAACCTGGTGGCGGGTGGCATCCGGGGGACGGGGGCAGGACCTTGTACAGCATCATCGTGGTTCCACCGACGACCGAGCGGGCCGAGTGCACGGGCCAACTGCGGCTGGCGCCGGGCGAGAAGCTCAGCTTCGGCCGGTCGACGGCGCACAACGATCTGTCGATCACGCACGACGGGGTGTCCCGCGCGGCCGGGGAGATCGCCGCGACCGGCACGTTCTGGACGCTGACCAATCTGAGCCGCGGCCAGACCTATGTGGTGGAGAACCCGGAGGGCGCGGGCGAGCACATCAAGGTGGGTCCTGGACGGGTCGACGCGCCGGTGCCGTTCGAGTTCGCGCGGGTCGTTCTGCCCGCCGGGCACGAACTGCTGAGCTTCGACGTGTGGGCGCCGCGCCACGACTATCTGCCGGACGGCGCGTCCGGCGAAGGGGCCGCCACCGCACCCGCCTTCCCGCTCGACCGGGCGAAGCGGTACTTCCTCGTGCTCACGGCCCTGTGCGCGCCCCGGCTGAGCGGCGACCCGCACGCGCCGCTGCCGACCACGGACGAGGTGGCGGACCGGCTGCGCGCCCGCTGGCCCGCCGCGAACCGTACGTCGGTGCAGTGGAACATCGACTACCTCGCGGTGAAGCTGCGGCTGAAGCCGGGCCCCGACGAGACCCCGGCGGGCGGCCCGCGTCTCAACGGCAAGAAGGAGACCCTGGTCTCGCTCGCCCTCCGCTTCGATCTCGTACGCGAAGAGGATCTGGAACTCCTTGGCACCGGAAACGGTCCCCGATGACCTCACGGCCGGGCGCTCCGCACACGGTCACGGTCCCCGGCGGCTACCGCGTCGGCCCCTGGGAGGTGCGGGAGCCGCTCGCGTCGGGAGCCTTCGGCAGCGTGTACGCGGCCCGGCACACGGCGCCCGCGAGTCAGCGCCCGCCCGACGTCCCGGCCGAAGTCGCCCTGAAGTTCCTGCCCACCGGCACCCGCACCCCCCGCCAACTGCGCCATCTCCAGGAGTTGGCCGAGCGCGAGGTCGAGGTGCTGCGCCGGCTGCGGCGGCCCCGGCTGATCCGGATGTACGACGCCCTGACGGTGGACGATCCGTCGCGGGCCGGACTCGACGGCGCCACCGTCCTCGTACTCGAACGGGCCGAGGGCTCACTCGGCGAGTTGCTCGACCAGGCGCGCGACCGGACACGGGGGCGGTCCGCCGCGCGGGCGGTGGCGCTGCCCGGCGGGCCCTCGCTGCTCGCGCAGGTCTGCGAGGGGCTCGCGCATCTGCATCACGCGGGCTGGGTGCACGGCGACCTGAAACCCGCCAACGTGCTGCTGATGGCGGACGGTTCGGTCCGGCTCGCGGACTTCAACCTGGCCGCCGAACTGGAGGGCACGCACGCCTACGCCCCGGCCTTCGCGACCTCCGACTACACCCCGCCGGAACTCCTCTGGTCCGAGATCGGCGAGCGCGGTTTCCAGACCCGGCCGACCGCCGACATCTGGGCGTTCGGCGTCCTGGTCCATCTGGTGCTGACCGGCACCCTGCCCCTGCCGGGTGCCACACCGTCCGCCCGCCGGGACGCGGCCCTGCGGTACGCGCGCGGCGACGACGAGCTGCGTCTGTCGCCCGAACTCCCCGCCGCCTGGCGGCAGATCGTCACCGACTGCCTCGCGCCCGGCCACGAGGAGCGGTCCCCGCACACCGCGCGGGCACTGCTGCGCCGAGTGGAGACGGCCGCCGGCGCCGCCCGCTCACCTCGACTGCCGCGGCTCCGGAAGCGGCGCGGTCCCCATCCGGCGGTGCTCGGCGCGGCGGCCCTGGCGGCTGTGTCCCTGCTGGGGACGGGCGCCCTGTTCACGCTGCAGGGGGATCCGCCAGGGTACGAACGGTGTGTGCCCGGTCATGTCTGCCTCTTCAGTGGCTCGGACGGGCGCGGTGAAATGTGCGCCTGGTACGACGACGACCGGGACTTGCTGAGCGGCATCATCGTCTGCGACTTCGCGAAACGGGCCTCGCCCAAGTCTGCCTTCAACAACGGCTACGCCGACGACCCGCTGCACCAGGTCGTGATGTACGAAGGCGCCCACTTCGGGAACCCGTCCCGCTGTCTGCGCTCCGACGAGCGGGCCAACTACGGCGACAGCAAACCAATCCTCTCCCTGAAGTGGACCCAGCGCTGCTATCCCGCGCCCGACCCCCCTATGACTTCCGAGGTACCGCCCCCGGCACCGCTCCCGCAGAGTTGATCTGTCGCCACACGGACACGACGGACACGACAGACACGGGGGAACGAACCGATGAGGTACTACACGGGGGTCATGGGGGCCACGGGGGCGGTCGCGCTGCTGCTGGGCGCGGCCATCGGCCCGGCGCAGGCGGATGTGCAGGCGCAGGCGGGCGTTCAGGCGAAGCCGAAGTTCCAGATGCCGTTCGCGTGCGGCACCAACTGGCAGCTCAACACCTACGGTGGCAGGCACAACCCGGCGCTGGACATCGTGGTGAAGGGCAACACGGGGTCCGACGGCAAGAAGCTCAAGGCATCGGCCAAGGGCACCGTCGCGAAGGCGTTCTCGGACCGGGGCGCCGGAAACGTCGTCATCATCAAGCACAGCGGCGGCTGGTACACGGCGTACTACCACCTGAAGGACAAGGCCGGGGTGTACGTCAAGGCCGGCACCAAGGTGAAGCCGTCCACGACGATCGGCCGGATCGGCAAGACGGGTGCCAACAGCGGGGGTTGGGCGCATCTGCACTACGAGCAGCGGTACCGGGCGTCCGGCATCCCCACCGAGTCCCACCGCAAGGCGGTCGACTTCAACGGCAAGCGCTACACCGGCGTCAACCGCCAGTGGTCGAGCGTGAAGAGCGCCAACTGTCCCTGAGGGGGATATTCCGGACCGTGTGGGCGAGGGCCCGCCGACTGCGACGGCGGCGGACACGGCCGGAAGAGGCGCACCCGGCGCCGTACGCCCCGGCGCCGGGCGAACTGCCCCGGCCGCTCTACCCGGGCGGCCACCACGAGAGTTGATCCACCAACGGGAGGACAGTCATGACCAGCAAGCGGAAGAACGGGATCCGGATGGCGCTGGCGGGGGCCACCGTCGCAGGACTCACAATGATCGCGCTGCCGAGCCCGGCACAGGCGGCGACGGGGTACGTGCGGTGCAACAAGGGCGACATCTGCTTCTTCAGCGGGTACGACGGCGGCGGGAAGATGTGCGCCTGGACCGGCAACGACACGGACTGGCAGAAGGGCGCCGAGAAGTGCTCCTGGTCGAAGAGCACCAAGGTCAAGTCGGTCTACAACCGCGGCTATTCGGGCGGCAAGGACACCGTCGTCTACTACAAGAAGGCGGGGCAGAAGAAGCAGGACCGGGGCGGTTGCACCACGCCAGGCAAGAAGGGCAACTTCCAGGCCGCGAAGTACCTGCGGTCGCACAAGTGGGTCACCAGCTGCTGACCACCGCCCGCTGACAGCCTGTGGGGCCGACGGTACGTACCGTCGGCCCCACAGGCGTCACTCAACGGCATCAGTGGAAGAAGTGCCGCGTCCCCGTGAAGTACATCGTGACGCCCGCCTTCTTCGCGGCCTCCACGACCAGTTCGTCACGGACCGAACCGCCCGGCTGGACCACGGCCTTGACGCCCGCGGCGGTCAGGATCTCCAGGCCGTCCGGGAACGGGAAGAACGCGTCCGACGCGGCGAACGCGCCGTGCGCCCGCTCCGCACCCGCCCGCTCGACGGCGAGCTTCGCGGAGTCCACACGGTTGACCTGGCCCATGCCGACGCCGACCGACGCGCCCTCCTTGGCGAGCAGGATCGCGTTCGACTTCACGGCCCGGCACGCGCGCCACGCGAACGCCAGCTCCTCCAACTCGCCCGGGGACAGCGGGTCCCCGGTGGCCAGCGTCCAGGACGCCGGGTTGTCGCCGTCGGCCTGGAGCCGGTCGGTGACCTGGAGCAGCCGCCCGCCGTCGATCTGCTTGACCTCGACGTCCCCGGCCGGGCCCCGGTGGGCACGCAGGATGCGGATGTTCTTCTTGCGGGTGAGGACGTCAAGCGCGCCGTCCTCGTACTCCGGCGCCACGATGACCTCGGTGAAGACCTCGGCGACCTGCTTCGCCATCTCCTCCGTCACCGGCCGGTTGACGGCGATGACCCCGCCGAACGCGGACAGCGGGTCACACGCGTGCGCCTTGCGGTGCGCCTCGGCGACATTAGCGCCGATCGCGATCCCGCACGGATTGGCGTGCTTGATGATCGCGACGCAGGGCTCGTCGTGGTCGTACGCGGCCCGGCGCGCGGCGTCGGTGTCCGTGTAGTTGTTGTACGACATCTCCTTGCCGTGCAACTGCTCGGCGTCGGCGAGTCCCCCGCTGCCGTCGACGTACAGGGCGGCACCCTGGTGCGGGTTCTCGCCGTACCGCAGGGTCGAGCGGCGCTCGAAGGTGGAGCCGATGAAGTCGGGGAACGGCGAGGCGTCCACGGGCGCGTACAGGCCGGAGAACCAGGAGGCCACCGCGATGTCGTAGGCGGCGGTGTGCTGGAACGCCTCGGCGGCCAGGCGCTTGCGGGTGGCGAGGTCGAAGCCGCCGGAGGCGACCGCGGTGAGCACGTCGGCGTACCGCTCCGGGCTGGTGACGACCGCGACGGAGGGGTGGTTCTTGGCGGCGGCGCGGACCATCGAGGGGCCGCCGATGTCGATCTGCTCCACGCACTCGTCGGGGCTGGCGCCCGAGGCGACGGTCTCCTTGAACGGATACAGGTTGACGATCACCAACTGGAACGGCTCCACACCCAGCTCGGCGAGCTGCGCGCGGTGGCTGTCGAGGCGCAGGTCGGCGAGGATTCCGGCGTGCACGCGCGGGTGCAGCGTCTTGACCCGGCCGTCCAGGCACTCGGGAAAGCCGGTGACGTCCTCGACCTTGGTGACCGGCACCCCGGTCGCGGCGATCTTCGCGGCGGTGGAACCGGTCGAGACCAGTTCGACGCCCGCCTCGTGCAGCCCGCGCGCGAGGTCTTCCAGACCGGTCTTGTCGTAGACGCTGACGAGTGCCCGGCGGATGGGCAGCTGCGCACGGTCGTTCGTGCCTTCGGCGGTCACGGCGGTCACGGGATAACTACCTTTCGTCCCTCGATCGAGAAGCCGTCGCGGGCCAGACGCCCCACGACATCGACGAGCAGCGTTCGCTCGACTTCCTTGATGCGCTCGTGCAGAGCGGCACCCTCATCCGCGTAGTCCTCGTCCCTGACCTCGACCACGCCCTGGGCGATGATCGGGCCGGTGTCGACGCCGTCGTCGACGAAGTGGACGGTGCATCCGGTGACCTTGGCGCCGTACGCGAGCGCGTCCCGCACACCGTGGGCCCCGGGGAAACTCGGCAGCAGCGCGGGGTGCGTGTTGATGAACCGGCCCCCGAACCGGGCGAGGAATTCCTTCCCCACGATCTTCATGAACCCGGCCGAGACGACGAGATCCGGCTCGTACGCGGCCGTCGCCTCCGCCAGCGCGCGGTCCCATGCCTCGCGCGTGGGGTGGTCCTTCACCCGGCACACGAAGGTCGGAAGCCCGGCGCGCTCGGCCCGTTCCAGACCGGCGATACCGGCGCGGTCGGCGCCGACGGCGACGATCTCTGCCCCGTACGCCTCCGCTCCGAGCGCCGCGACGGCGTCGAGCAGAGCCTGAAGATTCGTACCTGATCCGGAGACCAGCACGACGAGGCGCTTCGCGGCCACGGTGAAGGCCCTTTCTCACGGGAGCGTTCTGAGCACGGCCGCCGCGTTCTGTACGTTCACCTGTACGTTCATACGAAGGCTTCGGGTCCCTGGATACGGGGAACTCTACGAAGCGGCCGACCGTCAGCAACGATACCGGCACAGCGACGGGACCCCATGGGACGGGGGCGTGGCCGGAAGGTAGCGTCAGGGGAGGATCCCCTCACCGGAACGGAGGATCCGTCCACAGGAACACCACAGGGACCCGGCACGTTGACCTGGGGACGACCGGATCCAGCGCCGGATCCACCGCCCGAGTACGCCACATCCACCAAGGGGAAGACGCACACCTGATGCCGGACCTGAGCCTCCGACTCCTCCCGCTCCACCCGCGGTCTCCCCGACTGTTCCGGGACCGCCGCCCGACGCCGCCCCGCGAGGACCAGGACCGCTCGGACAACCCCTTCGCACCGCCGCCGGAGGGCGCCCCCGACCAGCCGTGGCAGCCCCGCCACCGCCCGGAGAACGGCGGGGACGGCGGCAATGGCGGAGACAGCGGTGGCGACAGCGGCGACGGCAAGGACAAGCAGCACGGACCGTCCCCCTGGGGCGGCCAGTGGAGCGACCAGCAGCCCGGCCGTTCCCCCGGCGGCTTCGGCGAGCGCCCCGGCCAGCAGGGCGGCGGCGGCCCGGAGGGCCCGCGACCCGGCATGCGCTGGGACCCGACGGACCCGGCCCAGCGCCGCGCCCGCTATGCCCTGCTCACCGGCATGTGGGCCTTCTTCTTCGTCCTCTTCAACTGGCCGTACGTGGCCCTGCTCCTCGGCGCCCTCGCGGTCTACTGGGGCACGAGCGCGCTGCGCGCCAAGCCGCGTACGCCGGACCCGGACACCCCCGCCGCACAGCAGCAGCCACAGACTGCCGGCAGACCGCAGACCACCGCTGCGATCGGCGGCCTGGTCACCGGCTCCCTCGCCCTGGCCATGGTCGCCGCCACCTTCACGGCCCAACTGGTGTACCGCGACTACTACACCTGCGTGAACGACTCACTGACGACAACATCAAAGCAGTCATGCAACGACCTACTCCCAAAGGAACTACGCCCGTTGCTCGGAGTGAAGGACTAGTTGCCGGTCCTGTTGTGGGCAGGCGTTCCGCACGGCGGGACGGGTGGGCACAACCCAAGTACCGGGTCACTTCTCAGTAGACGGCAACGAAGATCCGTCCAGCACCAGATCAAGCAACGGCACGGAACCCTTGGCAGCGTCGGAGACCTTTGGCTTGCGAAGTCGCCACGCCCGCACGGCAAGTGCGACCGGCACCCCGACCACGGCGACCCACCCGACGGCGGCCCCACCCACCGCCCACCACACCGGCCCGAACCGGGCCAACGCGTCAACCCCGAGCGCACCCCCGGCCCCCGCCCCCAACACCCCGACCCCCGCACCGCACAGAACCGAACCCCCCAGCACACACAGCACGGTCCGCCGCCACCCCCACGCGGCATCCCGTTCCCCGAACGCCGGCGCCCCCGCCTCCACCACGAACCACGCGACGACGACCCCGGCGACGACCGGCACCCCCAACGCGGCCCAGGTCCAAGGCGATCCCGCCCCCGCGTCAGGCACCGCCGCCAGCAGCGGAAACGGCGGCAACGAGGGCCCCGACGCCGCCCCGAGCGGCCCCACGACATGCCCCGTACCGAGCAGAAACCCCGGCCCGAGCGCGTAAGAGGCGCCCCAGACGGCCGCGTTGGGCACCATCGCCAGGGCGAGCAGCAGCACAGCGAACCGCCCCGACCATCCCTCGGTGAGCGCGAGGAACCCGCCCCGCGTCGCGTCCCCGTGCACCACGAGTGACACCGCGACGAGCAGCGCCCCGCCGCCGACCAGGGTGAGCACCCCGGCACTCGCGGCCCGCACCGCGGCCGACGCCCAGCGCCGCGCCGCTGCCGCCGCCGGTCCCTCGCCGGCGATCCGGCCGACCGGTTCGGGCAGTGCCGTGACCCACTTCCGTACCCTCGGCGGCAGCGGTACCCGGGAGCGGCCGTGCGCCGCCCACACCCCGGAGGCCGCACCGACCGCGGCGAGCAAGGGCAGTTGGACGAGGACGCTCATCCAGGAGGGCCGCAGCACACCGCCGGTGGCGTAGAGCGCGGCGGCCCCGCCGACCAGCAGATACCCGGCGACGACACCCCACCACGCGGTCCACGGGGGCGCCCCGGGCCGTTCCCCCGCACCCTTGCCCTCGCTCCCGCCGTCCTCGCCGGAGCCGGAGCCGGAGCCGGGGTCGGGATCGGGGTCCGCCGCGTCCCGGGCCGCACGGTGCACCAGCCACGCGGGCAGCAGCAGGAGCATCAGCGGGGCGACGCCGAGCGGGGCCGGCGCACCGGAGAGCGTGTCCGTGCGAACGAGGTCCACGCCGTGCGCGAGCAGCCACAGGGCCGCCGCCACATGCAGCGCCCCGTCCGGACCGCTGTCCGGATACGGCGAGCTGATCCACAGCACCATCACCAGGACGGCGAACGAGCCGAGCCCGAGCCCGGCGGCCACGGCACCGCCCAGGAGACAGTCGGCGAGGCCCGGGGAACGGTCCCGTACCCGGGTCAGGAGCGGTGGCGATGAAGGGCTGCGCTGGGTCATCTGGGTCACCCGGCCATGCTCCCAACGACACGCGCTTTCTCCGCGTAACAGGCGATTGCTGGATGTGTCGCTCAAGATACGTTTATGTACCTTTCTGCCTTGGGGGACGGCCTCACATGACCCAACCCGATGCCACCCCGCTGCCGTCCCCCAAGGAGCGCCGCAGACTCCGCGAGGCGCGATCGCTGAGCCAGGCGCAGATCGCCGAAGCGATCGGCGTCAGCCGTCGGACGGTGCGCTCGTGGGAGACCGGGCGCAAGGACCCGCGCGGACGCGAGCGCGAGGCGTACACGCGACTGCTGGCGGATGCCGACACCGATACCCCGGCGAGTCCCGCACCGTTGTCCACCCCCGCGTCGGCGTCCGATCACGTGTCGGAGCGGGAACGCGTCGGCACCCTGGTCGGCGCGGGCGCCGTTCCCGTACGCGCGGACGCGGGCGCGGACGCGTCGGCCACCGCGTCCGACGCCGGCGATGGTGCGGGCGACGGTGACGGGGCGGCCGGGGACGACGACGCCCCGCTCACCGCGTTCCCCTCCGCCGACGACCTGACGCCCGCGCAGGCGTTCGACGCGCTGTACGCGTTCACGGCACCCGCCCTCGTACGGCAGACGTATCTGCTCACCGGGCGGCGGACGCTCGCACAGGAGGCCGTGGAGCGGGCGTTCCACATGGCGTGGCAGCGCTGGCCCGAGGTCGCGGTCGACCGGGACCCGGCCGGCTGGGTACGGGCGGCGGCGTACGAGTACGCGATGTCGCCGTGGCACCGCTTCCGCCCGGGTTTCCGGCAGCCGGAGGCGCCCCCGGGGCTGCCCGAGGACCGCGCCCTGCTCGCCGCGCTGCTGAAGCTGCCGCGCGCGTACCGCCGCACGCTGCTGCTCTACGACGGCGTCGGCCTTGGCCTGCCGGAGACCGCCGCCGAGACGGAGGCCAGCACTCCGGCGGCGGCGAACCGGCTGCTGCACGCCCGTCAGGCGGTCTCCGTGCGGCTGCCGTCGCTCGCCGACCCGGCCGCGCTGCACGACGGACTCGAACAGCTCGCGCGCGGCGAGAAGCTGGAGCCGCCGCGCGTCGCGCAGGTCCGCAGCGGCTGCGAACGGCGTACGAAGTTCTGGACGCGGTCCGCCATCGCGTTCACCGTGCTGATCCTGGCCGCGACGGCCCTGACCCTGCGGTACGCGCCCGACCACTACGACCCGCCGCAGGCGCCCGGCGAGACGGTGCGCGGGGTGCCGCCGCGGATGGGTCCCGGGCCGCTGTCCCGCGAGGCCAAGACGCTGCACGGCAAGCTGATGACCAGCGAGGGAAGGGGCCCGAACCGGATCCGGCCGCAGCCCTGGTGATCCGTACCCGGGTGATGTGTACCGGGAGCGCCGGTGGGCCCGCACCCCAGGAAGGGGTACGGGCCCACCGGCGTCGCCTCGCGTGTTACTTGTCGCCTCGCGTGCTACTTGAGGAGTTCGCGGGCCAGCTGCGCGGTCTCGGTCGGGGTCTTGCCGACCTTCACACCGGCGGCCTCCAGGGCCTCCTTCTTCGCCTGCGCCGTACCGGACGAGCCCGACACGATGGCACCGGCGTGACCCATGGTCTTGCCCTCGGGCGCGGTGAAGCCCGCCACATAGCCGACGACCGGCTTGGTGACGTTGGCCTTGATGAAGTCGGCCGCCCGCTCCTCGGCGTCGCCGCCGATCTCACCGATCATCACGATCAGGTCGGTGTCGGGGTCGTCCTGGAACGCGGCGAGCGCGTCGATGTGCGTGGTCCCGATGACCGGGTCGCCACCGATGCCCACGGCCGACGAGAAGCCGATGTCCCGCAGCTCGTACATCATCTGGTACGTCAGCGTGCCGGACTTCGAGACCAGGCCGATACGGCCCGGCTTCGTGATGTCGCCCGGGATGATGCCGGCGTTGGACTGGCCCGGGGTGATGAGACCGGGGCAGTTGGGGCCGATGATGCGGGTTTTGTTGCCCTTGGCCTTCGCGTGCGCCCAGAAGGCGGCGGAGTCGTGGACGGCGATGCCCTCGGTGATCACGACGGCGAGCGGGATCTCGGCGTCGATGGCCTCGACGACGGCGGCCTTGGCGAAGGCCGGCGGCACGAAGAGGACCGAGACGTCGGCGCCGGTCTTCGCGATCGCCTCGGCGACCGTGCCGAAGACGGGTACGTCGGTGCCGTCGAAGTCGACGGACGTGCCCGCCTTGCGGGGGTTCACGCCGCCGACGATGGTGGTGCCGTCACCGAGCATGAGCTTGGTGTGCTTCATGCCGGTGGCACCGGTCATGCCCTGGACGATGACCTTGCTGTCCTTGGTGAGGAAGATAGCCATGGCTGTGGAGTCCCTCGTCCCTTACTTGGCCGCGGCCAGCTCGGCGGCCTTGTCGGCCGCGCCGTCCATGGTGTCCACGCGCTGCACGAGCGGGTGGTTGGCGTCGGACAGGATCTTGCGACCCAGCTCCGCGTTGTTGCCGTCGAGGCGCACGACGAGCGGCTTGGTGACCGCCTCGCCCTTGTCCTGGAGCAGCTGAAGGGCCTGGACGATGCCGTTGGCGACCTCGTCACAGGCGGTGATACCGCCGAAGACGTTGACGAACACCGACTTGACGTCCGGGTCGCCGAGGATGATCTCCAGGCCGTTGGCCATGACCTGCGCCGAGGCGCCGCCGCCGATGTCGAGGAAGTTGGCGGGCTTGACCCCGCCGTGGGCCTCACCGGCGTACGCGACGACGTCCAGGGTGCTCATGACGAGCCCGGCGCCGTTGCCGATGATGCCGACCTCGCCGTCGAGCTTCACGTAGTTGAGGTTCTTCGCCTTGGCGGCGGCCTCCAGCGGGTCGGCCGCGGCCTTGTCCTCCAGGGCCTCGTGCTCCGGCTGGCGGAAGTCGGCGTTCTCGTCGAGGGAGACCTTGCCGTCGAGGGCGATGACCCGGCCGTCGGCGACCTTGGCCAGCGGGTTCACCTCGATGAGGAGGGCGTCCTCGGCGATGAAGGTGGCCCAGAGGGTGACGAGGATCTCGGCCACCTGCTCGGCGACCTCGGCCGGGAACTTCGCCTGGGCGACGATCGCGCGGGCCTTCTCGATGTCGACGCCCTCGTTGGCGTCGACCGGGACCTTCGCGAGGGCCTCGGGGGTCTTCTCGGCGACCTCCTCGATGTCCATGCCGCCCTGCACGGACGCCATGGCCAGGAAGGTCCGGTTGGTCCGGTCGAGGAGGTACGAGACGTAGTACTCCTCGTCGATGTCGGGCGCGGTCTCGGCGATCATCACCTTGTGGACCGTGTGGCCCTTGATGTCCATCCCGAGGATGTCGGTCGCGCGGGCGACGGCCTCGTCCGGGGTGGCGGCCAGCTTGACGCCGCCCGCCTTGCCCCGGCCGCCGACCTTCACCTGCGCCTTGACGACCGACTTGCCGCCCAGTCGTTCGGTGGCCTCGCGCGCCGCCTCAGGCGTGTCGATGACTTCACCGGCCAGCACCGGTACACCGTGCTTGGCGAAGAGGTCCCTCGCCTGGTACTCGAACAGGTCCACGCGCGTCCGTCCCTATCGTGATCTCGCGGTTCGTTGTCTGCGTGGGCGTGCCGCGATCGGCAACGTGACTCCGCTGTCACAAGGGAGGCGTACACGGTGACCGGCACGCGGCATGTCCGTCTCGCAGGTTATCGCCGCGGGCCCGGCGACCCTAAATCACGGGTGGCACGGGAGCGGTGATAACAGTCACAAACCCACCGTGCCCTGGCGGGCAGCCCAACCAGAACACTCCCGCACCCGGAACGAACCCCTGGCGGGGAGCTTGCCCCGGGGTACCCCGGAACCCCGGAGGGACCCCCTGGCGGTGAGCTTGACAGGGCTGCCCCCGCACCCCTGAGGGAGACCCTGGCGGGGAACTTCACCGGTGGCCCGGGGCGGGCCCCTGGCGGGGAACGTGACGGGGGTGCCTGTGTGCCCCGGGCGGGCCCCCGGGCGGGGAAGCCTCACCGGTAGACCCGGAACGGACCCCTGGCGGTCTGTCCCGCGGGCTCTCCGTGTCCCGGACGGACCCCTGGGCGGGGAGCCCCACCCGGCGCTCCGGGCGGCACCCTGACGGGGCGCTTGGCCGGGTGCCCCCGTGGCCCTGAGGGCTCCCCGGCGGGAGGCACGACCCGAAGAGCTTTGTGCCCCGGACGGACCCCCTGAGCTGGGAGGGCGTCCACCCAGCGGGGAGCTTCACCGGTGGCCCGGGGCGGAACCCTGGCGGGGAGCCTGACGGGGGTGCCCATGTGCCCCGGACGGGCCCCAGCGCGGGGAGCCCCACCAGCGCACCGGGCGAACCCCCGGCGGGGAGCCGCCCTCCGGGGTACCCCCGCACCCCAGAGGGATCCCCTGGCCGAGAGCTTGACCGGGGTGCCCCCGCGCCCCTGAGGGACCCCCCCTGGCCGGGAGTTTCACCGGTGGCCCGGGACGGACCCCCCGGCGGAGCTTCACTCGGGGGTTCTCCCTGCCCCGGACGGACCCCCGGCCAGGGAGGGGCACCGGCGATCCGGCGACGGTTCCGGCGGACGGGCTGGGCGTGAGCAGGGGTGTCGGGGCGGCTGGGGGCGGTGATCAGCGCCTCGTACCTACCCACCTCGGCAGCCCCGGCAGGGGCTGTCAGCGGCCTCTGGAGCCGTCGGTCTGTTCGCGGAGGATGTCCGCGTGGCCTGCGTGGCGGGCGGTTTCTTCGATCATGTGGGTCAGGACCCATCGCATGGAGGGTGCCGACCCCCGGCGCGGGGCGCGTGGGGCGGGAAGGGTCAGGTCCGGGCAGGCGTCGATGACCTGGTTCGCCCGGTCGACCGTCGTCCGGTAGTCGGCGAGTACGCCGTCGACGGTGTCGGTCGCGGTCGGCCGCATCGTCGTACGCCAGTCGCCGGGTTCCTCGCCGAGGAAGTAGAACCGTTCGACGAACGCCAGATGCTTGAGCAGCCCCAGCAGGTTCGTGCCCGAGGGCACTCCGCCCGTGCGGACCTGCGGTTCCGACACTCCCGTGACCTTGTCCGCGATCGCGTTCCGCAGATAGTCCAGGAAGCCCCGCAGAGTCGCCTTCTCGTCCGCGCCGGTCTGCGGCGGCCCGGTGTCCCGCACACGATTTCCTCGCATCGATTCGCTCCGTTCAGGCGGTCATACGGCTGTTCGCTGGACCAGCAGGACGTTGTCGATGACCGTGGCGGTCTCGCCGGTGGGTCCGGTGGCCCGGCGGTGGGGCATGTCGGCGCGCAGGACGGACCAGTGCGCGGGGTCGAGATCGAGTTCGGCCGCGACCTCGGTGGGCGTGGGGTAGTGGATGTCGGGGTCCTGGTCCCATGACCAGGGCGCGGTGGAACCGTGATCGACGATCAGCAGGAGCCCGCCGCGCCGCAGGGCCCCCGCGGCCGTACGCAGGACTCGGCCACGGAGCAGTGGGAACGGCGTCTGGAAGTACTGCGCGGAGATGAGATCGAACTCGCCGGCCGGGAAGCTGTCGGCCAGATCGTGCCGTTCTGTGACGACCCGGTCCGCGAGGCCGAGTTCGCCGGCGCGTTCCCGTACCCGTTCGACGGCTGTGGTGGAGATGTCCACGGCGGTGACGTGCCAACCCTGTTGCGCGAGCCACAGGGTGTCGCCGCCGGTGCCGCAGCCCAGATCCAGGGCGGCACCGGGCCGCAGCGGTGCGGCGGTCTCGGCGAGCAGCGGATTGACGCGTGCGTCCCAGGCGCGCCGGGTGCGGTAGTGCTGCTCCCAGAACTGCTCCGCGTCCGCGGCGGCCGGTCGTCGGCCTCGGGTGGAATCCATCTGAGCTGCCCCTTCGTCGGTCGCCGTGCCTCGTCGCCGGTGATGTACCGACAGCATCGCCACCGCCGTTTCACCCTTGCAAGAAAAGTTGCGGATCCGCATGATCGAGGCCATGGGCAACCCCACGGACAACCGCACCGGCATTCCCACCGGCAACCCCACGGACAATCCCGCAGGAGACGTGCTGGCCGGCGTCGGGCCCCGTCTGCGCTCCCTGCGCCGCGCACGGAGCGCCACGCTGGCGGCGCTGGCAGCCGAAACCGGCCTCACCGCCAGCACCCTGTCCCGTCTTGAGAACGGCAAGCTCCGCCCCACGCTGGAACAGCTACTGCCCCTGGCCCGCGCGCACGGCGTCCCGCTCGACGACCTCGTCGCAGCGCCACCCACCGGCGACCCCCGCGTCCATCTGCGGCCGGTACGGCGATCCGGCCTGGTGATGGTGCCGCTGACCACACGGGCCGGCGGTATTCAGGCGTACAAGGTGATCTATCCGCCCGCCGGCCGATCACCCTCGATGAAGCTCCGGACCCATGAGGGATACGAGTGGTTCTACGTCCTCGACGGACACGTCAGGTTCGTGCTCGGCGAGCGGGAGTTCCAGCTCGGCGTCGGCGAGGCCGCCGAGTTCGACACCCGCGTACCGCACTGGATCGGCAGCGCCGACAGCCGGCCCGCGGAGCTGCTCGCCCTGTTCGGCGCACAGGGCGAGCGCGCCCATCTGGAACCGTCCGGGCACTGACCGTCCCGGGGAACCTCGACCACGAGCCGACCAGGTTTCCCGGCCAGGTTCCCCGGTCGCGCCGGGTCAGGTCAGCGTGGGGTGTCCGGGTCCGGTATCGGCAGGGGACGGCGTTCTATCGCCGCTGCCATGACCTCCGGGAACAGATCCGGTGTGCAGGCGAACGCCGGGGCGTCCAGGGCAGCGAGGGCCGCCGCGTGCTCCCGGTCGTACGCCGGCGCCCCCTCGTCCGACAGCGCGAGCAGCGTCACGAACTGCACCCCGGACGCCTTCATCGCGGCCACCCGCTTCAGCATCTCGTCCCGTATCCCCCCTTCGTACAGGTCCGAGATGAGGACCACGACCGTGTCCGCGGGGCGGGTGATCTGGGACTGGCAGTACGCCAGGGCGCGGTTGATGTCCGTGCCGCCGCCGAGCTGGGTGCCGAAGAGGACGTCGACCGGGTCGTCCAGCTGGTCGGTGAGGTCGACCACGGCCGTGTCGAAGACGACGAGCCGGGTCGAGATCGACCGCATCGACGCCAGCACGGCCCCGAACACCGACGCGTACACGACCGACGCCGCCATCGAACCCGACTGGTCGATGCAGAGGATCACGTCCTTCTTCACCGACTGCGACGCCCTGCCGTACCCGATCAGCCGTTCCGGGACGACCGTCCGGTGCTCTGGGAGATAGTTCTTCAGGTTGGCCGCGATGGTGCGGTTCCAGTCGATGTCGCGGTGGCGCGGCCGGTTGATCCGGGCGCTGCGGTCCAGGGCGCCGGTCAGGGTGGCCCGGGTCCGGGTCGCGAGCCGCTTCTCCAGGTCGTCGACCACCTTGCGGACGACGGCCCGCGCGGTCTCCTTCGTCGTCTCCGGCATCGCCTTGTTGAGCGAGAGCAGGGTGCCCACGAGGTGTACGTCCGCCTCGACGGCCTCCAGCATCTCCGGCTCCAGGAGCAGCGCGGAAAGACCGAGCCGGTCGATCGCGTCCCGCTGCATGACCTGGACGACGGAGGACGGGAAGTAGGTACGGATGTCGCCGAGCCAGCGCGCCACCGAGGGCGCCGAGGCGCCGAGCCCCGCCGACCGGTCGCGCCCCCGTCCGGCCCGGTCCCCCTTCCCGTACAGCGCGGTCAACGCCCCGTCCATGGCGCCGTCCTGCCCCTGAAGGCCGTACCCGGTACCGTCCGCCTCGCCGCCGCCCAGGACCAGCCGCCACCGCCGGACCCGCTCATCGGCGACCCGCTCATCGGCCACCCGTCCGTCGGTCACCGGTCCGCCGGCCACCCCCCGCCCGTCACCGTCACGCGTACTCATGCGACCCCTCCCTCGGCTTCTCAAGGTGTTCCTCAAGGCCCAACAGCGCAGCCAGTACCGGCAGTACGGCGTCCGCACGGGGCGCGTCCGGGCGCGGTGCGAAACCGGGGGGCGCGGCGGACCCGGTCGGCGTCACGCGTGCGGTCGCGGCGGGGCCCCGCCTGATCAGTTCGCCCAGGGTGCGCCGTACGCCCGTCTCGTACGCCGAGAAGGTGCGGCGCAGCAGCGGCAGTACGTCCGTGAAGGCGTCCGCCGGGACCCCGCTCAGCCAGCCGTCGACCAGCGCGAGCAGCCGCTCGTCGTGCACCAGGAGCATCCCGCCGCCCGATCCGCCGCCGACGAACCCCTCGATCCACGCCGCCGCTTCGGCCGGTGGCGTCCCTGGTGACAGCGCGAGCCCCATGAGTCGTGCCGCCTCCTCCTCGCTCAACTCGCCGTCGTCCAGCAGCAGACGCGCGCACCGCCCCTGGATGACACCGGGCACGGTGTCCCGCGCGGACAGCACCCGCAGCACCCGGTGCCAGCGGCCCCGTATCCCCTCCGGCCCGGAACCGGCTCCGGCCCCAGCTCCGGCTCCAGCTCCGGCTCCAGCTCGGGAGTCCGTGCCCTCCTTGCCTCCCGACAGCGACTCGGCGAGCAGGCCCACCGCGCCGTGCACCGCGTCGACATGGCCGCGCATCTCCGCCGCCGCGTCCGCGTCCAACCGCGCGCAGGCGGGCGGAAGTCCGACGAAGACCCGCTCCGCGAGGCCCGCCGCGACGCCGGTCAGCGCCCGGGTGTCCGTACCGCGCACGTCTCCGTACCGCAGGGAGCGGACCAGGGCGGGGAGCGCCTGCGCGAGGTGGCCGACCTCGGTGGACAGGGCCGCGCGGTCGGCGAGGATCCGCATCACCACCGGGAGGGCGTCGGTGAGTTCGGCGAGGAGGCACCGCTCGGCGAGGCCCGTCACCTCGGCGAGTGCCCGCGCGCCGGCCGCGTCCGCCTCGGCCTTCGCGGTCGCCGCGGCGAGCACGGTGGTGCCCCACACACCGGCCTCGGCGACCCGCACGGACAGCTCCGGCTCCCACCGCACCCGCCAGGTCTCGCGGAACGTACCGGTACTCCCCCGGGCCGAGCGTGCCGGCTCGCCCCAGTCGACGCCGAGCAGCCGCAGCCGGTGCAGCAGCCTGCCGCGCGCGGCGTCGGTGTCCTTGCGCAGATCCAGCTCGACCTCACGCTCCAGGGCCTCCGGCTTGAACCGGAGTGTCCGCTGCAACCGGGTGAGATCCCGCTGCAACGGCACCGCCGGCGCCGACTCCGGCACGTCCCCGAGCACATCACCGACGACCAGCCGGTCCCGTACGAGAGCGAGCGGTACGTCCGATCCGTCGCACATCACCGCCCGTACGGCGTCGGTCGTCTCGGTGAGTCCGGGCAGCGGGCGCCCGCGCATCGCGGCTAGTGACCCGGCGAGCCGGACCGCCTCGATGACATGCGCCGACGACACGATCCGGTCCTCCTCGCGGAAGAGTCCGGCGACCTTCGTCATCCACCGCTCTACGGGACGGTCCACGGCGTGGAAAAGGTGTCCGTACCACCCGGGGGACTCGATGCCCGCGCCGTACCCGCTCGCGCGGGACAGGCGGCGGTGGGTCCACGGCACCCAGGTCATGTCGGCCTTGGCCTTGGGCAGGCCCTTGAGCAGGGCCCGGTCGGCCGTCACGGTGGTCCGGCGCCGCAGCGCGGGCACATGCCAGGCACCGCAGACCACAGCGATGTCGTCCCCGAACTCCCGCTGTGCGGCGCGCAGTTGGAGCCGCATATGGGCTTCGCGTACGAGATCACGGTCGTGGCCCCCGTCGCCGTATGTCTCGCGGAGCGCCTCCATCGCCTCGCCCAGCGCGTCGAACGGCGCGAACACGTCGCCCGCCGTGGCGCGGTGCTCGATCACGTCCTCCCACCAGCGCTCCGGATCGTCGTACCCGGCGGTCTCCGCCAGGACGGCCAGCGGGTCGATCCGCAGCCGCCGCGACGCCTCTTCGGGGTCGTCGCCCCCGGTGTCCTGAGGGTCGGTGTCGTTCGGGGCGCCGTCCTGTGGGGCGGTGTCGTGTGGGGCGCCGTCCCGCTCGGCCGTGTCGCGCTGCCAGGCCAGGGTGTGCGCCGCCGGAATGTCGATGAACCGCGCCGGTACGCCCTGGCGCAGGGCCCAGCGGAGCGCCACCCACTCCGGCGAGAACGCGGCGAAGGGCCAGAACGCGGACCGGCCCGGCTCGTCCACGACATGGGCGAGCAGCGCGACGGGCGGTCGCATCTCCGGGTCCGCGACCAACGGAATCAACGCGTCCGCCTCCGGTGGGCCCTCGATCAGGACCACGCGGGGCGCGGCGGCGTCCAGCGCGGCGGCCACCGCCCGCGCCGAGCCCGGTCCGTGGTGCCGCACGCCGAGCAGCAACGGCCCGCGGCGCGCGGTCTCCTTCGGCGTCACGCGCTCACCTCCCGGCACGCGCGGTAGAAGTCCTTCCACCCGTCGCGCTCACGGACGACGGCCTCCAGATACTCCTGCCAGACCACCCGGTCGGCCGCCGGGTCCCGGACGACGGCACCCAGGATGCCGGCGGCGACATCGCCGGGCCGCAGCACCCCGTCGCCGAAGTGTGCGGCGAGGGCCAGGCCGCTGGTGACGACCGAGATCGCCTCGGCCGTGGACAGGGTGCCGCTCGGGGACTTGATCTTCGTACGGCCGTCGGTCGTGACGCCGTCGCGCAGTTCGCGGAAGACCGTGACGACGCGCCGGATCTCCTCGATGCCCTCGGGCACGGCCGGCAGGTCCAGGGAGCGGCCGATCTGGTCGACGCGGCGGGACACGATCTCCACCTCGGCGTCGGCGCTCTCCGGGAGCGGCAGCACCACCGTGTTGAAGCGGCGGCGCAGGGCGCTCGACAGGTCGTTCACCCCCCGGTCGCGGTCATTGGCCGTGGCGATCAGGTTGAACCCGCGCACGGCCTGTGCCTCAGAGCCCAACTCCGGGATGGGCAGGGTCTTTTCGGACAGGATCGTGATCAGGCTGTCCTGTACGTCCGCCGGGATACGGGTCAGTTCCTCGACGCGCGCCGTCATTCCCTCGGCCATCGCCCGCATCACGGGACTCGGCACCAGCGCGGCCCGGCTCGGGCCGTTGGCCAGCAACTCCGCGTAGTTCCAGCCGTACCGGACGGCCTCCTCCGGGGTGCCCGCCGTGCCCTGCACGAGCAGCGTCGAGTCCCCGCTGACGGCCGCCGCGAGGTGCTCGGACACCCAGGTCTTCGCGGTGCCGGGCACCCCGAGCAGCAGCAGCGCCCGGTCGGTCGCGAGCGTGGTGACGGCGACCTCGACGATGCGGCGCGGACCCACGTACTTCGGGGAGATCACCGTGCCGTCCGGCAGTGTGCCGCCGAGGAGATACGTGGCGACCGCCCAGGGTGAGAGGCGCCAGCGGGCCGGCCTCGGGCGGTCGTCCTGGGCGGCCAGCGCGGCGAGTTCACCGGCGAACGCCTCCTCGGCGTGCGGCCTCAGCGCCTCCGCCTCCGCCCCCGTCTCCGCTTCCCGCGCAGGGCTCGTGGTCGGTGCGACGGACGCCGTGGCGGCGTGCGTCGGGTCGATGGACGCCGGGTCGACGGACGTCGGATCGATGGACACGGACATGAGGCTTCCCCCTCCAGCTGAGCCGGTTCTGATCTGGTGTCCACCGTGCACCACGCCACTGACAATCCGGCCTGACCTGTGCAAACGCCGACGCGACGGCCGATTGTCAGTGGGGGGATCTACCTTCGAAGCATGACTCAGCAGGGGGTGCGCTGGACGGCGGATCAGGTGCTGGCACTGGCTCCTGACCCCGCGTCACGCAAAGCGGGAAGCAGGCTCGGCGGTGCCGGGCCGTGGTCGGACGCGGGCTGTTCGGGAGAGGGGGCGGTGTGGGGCCTGTGCAAGGGCAGCGGGAGCAGGCCGTATCAGACGGTGGTGGACATCGCGGATGTCACGGGCCCGGCGTACAAGTGCAGTTGTCCGAGCCGGAAGTTCCCGTGCAAGCACGCGCTCGGGCTGCTGCTGCTCTGGGCGGGCGGGGACGGCGCGGTGCCGGACGGGCCGACTCCGGAGTGGGCCGACGAGTGGGTGGCGGGACGCAGAAAGCGGAGCGAGGAGAAGAAGCAGCCGGCCGCGGCGCCGGCGGCGGGCGCCGATCCGGAGGCGGCGCGGCGGCGCGCGGAAAGACGGGCCGAGCGGGTCACGGCGGGTGCGACCGAGCTGGAGCAGCGGCTCACGGACCTGCTGCGGAGCGGCCTGGCCACGGCGGAGCAGGCGGGGTACGGACTGTGGGAGGAGACGGCGGCCCGCATGGTGGACGCCCAGGCGCCCGGACTGGCCGCGCGGGTGCGGGAGTTGGGGGCGATACCGGGATCGGGGCCCGGCTGGCCGGTGCGGTTGCTTGAGGAGTGCGCGCTGCTCCATCTCCTCGACCAGGGGTGGTTGCGGCGGGACGCGCTGCCGGGCGGCCTGGCGGCGACGGTCCGCTCCCGGGTCGGCCTGCCCGCGTCTGCGGACGGGCCGCCGCTGCGGGACCGTTGGCTGGTTCTCGCCCAGTACGACACGGCGGACGGCCATCTGACGACCCGCCGGATATGGCTGTACGGGACGGAGTCGGGGCGTACGGCGCTGCTGCTGTCGTTCGGGGCGGCGGGCAGGGCCCCCGCGCTGGCCCTGCCGGTGGGGCTCGCGCTGGACGCCGAGCTGTCCGCGTATCCCGGTGCCGGGCAGCCGCGGGCCGATCTGCGGGAGCAGTTCGCGGCGCCGGTGCCGTCGACGGCGCGCCCGCCCGGGACGAGTACGGAGGGGGCGGCGGCGCGGTACGGGGAGGCGCTGCGCGACGACCCGTGGCTGGACGCCTGGCCGGTCACGCTGGCCCGGGTGGTGCCGACACCGGCGGATGGCACCTGGCAGTTGGCCGAGGCGGACGGGACGACGGCGCTGCCGCTCGCTCCCTCGGCCCTGTCGTCGCCGGGTCTGTGGCGTCTCGTGGCGCTGTCGGGCGGTGCCCCGGTGACGGTGTTCGGGGAGTGCGGTCACCGGGGCTTCACGCCGCTCACGGCCTGGGCGGAGGGGGCGTCGGCGGAGGCGGTAACGCTGACTTAACGGGGCGGCGGAGAAGGTAAGGCGGCGTGAGCGCGTGACGCGTATGCGGATGCGCGCCCTGGAGATGGCCAGGGCGCGGGACCGGCGCCTTGACTGACGGACATGACGGCACACGGCAGGAGAGTGACGAGGACGACGGGCACGGCGGGGCCGACGAGAACGATGAGAACGGCAGGACCGACCACTTCGGAACCGGACGAACGGCGGTGGACGATGCGACGGATACGACGGACACGACGGACCGGAACAGGGACCAACGGCGGCACCACGGGCGACGAGGACACCGGCTGGGGTCGGACCCGACCGGGACCACGCGGTACGCGACGGGCGGAGGCGGCATGACGGGGGCGGAACCGGCGAGGGACATCGCCACGGACATGGGGCTGGGGGGACCTGCGGCGGTGGGCACGATGGCTGAACTGACGGACGCCTCCTGGGACGAGCTGGTGACGGCGGCGTTGCTCGGGACCGAGCGGCGGCGGCCCGATGTGGCGGTCGAGGGGCGGAGCGCGCCGGCGGCGCTGCTGGACGCGGCGGCCGTCCAGACGGTGCGGCGCAGGGCCGGGTCGCGGCCCGCGCCGGCCGCGCCGCTCCTGGAGCGGGCCGCACCGGATCCGCGGCCCGCGCTGCCGCCCGCCGCCGGGCGACGCCTCGCCCGGCTCCTCGCCGACCGGCACGGCACGGGCGGCGGCAACAGACGCGGGACGGCACCCGATCTGACGGAACTGCTGCCCCAGTGGCTGACCACGGCCAACTCCCTCGGTTACGCGGCCCCGTCGGAGCAGTTGCCCGCGCTGCTCGACGCGGCCCGGGGGCGAACGGATCTGCGTCCGCAGGTACTGGCGTTCGCGGGTGCGCGCGCGCTGTGGCTGGCGCGGCTGAATCCGGACTGGCGGTTCGCACTGCGGGCGACGCCCGGCGGCGGCGCGGCGCTGCCCGCGCCTGACGAGACCGCCGATGTCGAACGGCTATGGCAGGAGGGGCTGTTCGCGGAGCGGATCGCGCTGCTCGGGGCGGTCCGGGCGCGGGACGCGGAGGCCGCGCGGGATCTGCTCGCCACGACCTGGTCGACGGAGCGGGCCGAGGACCGGCTGATGTTCCTGGACTCGTTGCGTACGGGGCTCGGCGCGGCGGACGAGCCGTTCCTGGAGCGGGCGTTGGCGGACCGCAGTCGGAATGTACGGGCGACCGCGGCGGAGTTGCTGTCGGCGCTGCCCGGTTCGGCGCTGGCCGGGCGGATGGCGGAGCGGGCGGCTTCGTGCGTGGCGCTGGACCGTACGCGGGGGGTGCCGACGATCGTGGTGGAGGCGCCGCACGAGTGCGATCCGGGAATGGAGCGGGACGGGGTGGTACCGAAGCCGCCGGCCGGTCGGGGTGAACGGTCGTGGTGGCTGGGTCAGTTGGTGGAGGCGGCGCCGCTCGGGCGGTGGTCGGAACGGTTCGGGGGGCGGACGCCGGAGGAGATGATCGCGCTGCCCGTCACGGACGACTGGCAGGGCGAGGTCCACGCGGCGTGGTGCCGGGCCGCCGTCCGGCAGCGGGACGTGGCGTGGTCGCGGGCCCTGCTCGGGCAGCCCGCCGCGCCCGGGGCCGGGGGGCCGGGGGCCGTGTCGCTGGCGGAACGGGCGAAGCTGCTCGCGGCGCTGCCCGGGGACGAACGGGCCGTGTGGGTCGCCGGGTTCATAGCGGCACACGGTCTGTCGGAGGCGTTCCAGCTGCTCGGCGGCTGCGCGGTGCCCTGGGCCGAGCCGCTCGGAGGGGCGGTGGTCGACGCATTGAACATCGCGCGGGACGCCGGGAGTTACCCGTGGAGCTTCAGTGGCGTGATGGGGCTGGCGGAGCGCTGCCTCGACCCTGTGGCAGCCGACCGCCTGGAGTCACTGACAGGAACCCCGGACGAGCCGGAGGACGCGGCGCCGGGTGCCGGCGGCTATTGGGCAGAGGCGTTCCAACGCCTCCTCACCACGTTGCGGCTACGAGCCGCGATGACCCAAGAACTGACCGCCCCGTAGGGGGCGACCCCCCACCGGGCCGGGGTGGCACCGCCGGGCCCCCGGCGGGGGGCGGGTCGGAGGAGGGAATCCGGCCCTACGGGCCAGCACCGCCCACCGGGCCGGATGGCACCGCCGAACACCCCGGCCGGGGGCGGAGCGCCGCGGCGGCGGAAGGAAGGACACGGCCCTGCGGGCCAGCATCGCCCACTGGGCCGGGATGGCACCGCCGGACACCCCGGCGAGGGCGGCGCGCCGCTGCGGCGGAAGGAGGATCCCGCCCTGCGGGCCAGCACCGCCGGAGGCCGGGCGCCGCAGCGGCGAAAGGAAGAACCCGGCCCAGCGGGTCAACACCGCCCACCAAGCCCAGATGACACCGCCGAACACCCCGGCCGGGGCGATGCACCGCAGCGGCGGAAAGAGAATCCGGCCTTGGCGGCCAACACCGCCGGAGGCTAAGCGCCGCTGCGACGGAACGAAGAGCCTGGCCCTGCGGGCCAGCACCGCCGGAGGCTAAGCGCCGCTGCGGCGAAAGGAAGAACCCGGCCCAGCAGGCCAGCACCACCCACCGGGCCCGGATGGCACCGCCAAACACCCCAGCGAGGGCGGAGCGCCGCAGCGGCGGAAAAGGCGGGTCGTGCCCTGTCACTGGGTCGGCATGTCGAGGCTGTATTCCGTCGGCAGCCGGACTGTCTCACTCGCGGCCGGGCGGGCGACTGGCTGGCCGAGCCGGTCGTCGTTGATCACTGCGGGCCCCGGGCCGCCGCGCATACCCCGGGGCCCGGTTTCGCCCGCGGCGCGTCCCGCTCGAAAAAGCCCCTGTAACCCAGCGCACCAAAGCGCCCAGAAAGCCCCCACGTGCCACCCTCCGGGATTTTCCTGCCACGTGAGCAGGGGGGATTGACTGGCAGGCGGATCGGCCGCCAGGTGGGCGTCTGAGCGGCTTCTTGGCCTAGGTTCGCGTTGGGCTTTCGGTATTCTGGAAACGTCTCGTCGCCTTCCTGGGCGTCGAGATCTGCGGGCCCAGAGGGTCTTCTTTGGTTTGTCCGCGACACGTTTTCCGTCCAGCGATCCGACCGCTCTCGCGCCGTGGTGTGCGGGAGCGCGGTTTGCCGTGCCCGAAAAGAGAGTATTTTGACTACTTCCGGCACTCACGCCGCCTCCGACATCTCCGGCGCCGAGCAGAACGGCCACGTCGGCTCTGCCACGTATGACGCCACCGCGATCACCGTCCTGGACGGGCTGGACGCCGTACGCAAGCGGCCCGGCATGTACATCGGCTCCACGGGCGAGCGGGGTCTGCACCATCTGGTACAGGAGATCGTGGACAACTCCGTCGACGAGGCGCTGGCCGGGGTGGCCGACCGGATCGACGTGACGATCCTGGCGGACGGCGGCGTACGGGTGATCGACAACGGGCGCGGCATCCCGGTCGACATGCATCCAACGAAGAAGAGGCCGGCCGTCGAGGTGGTGCTGACGGTGCTGCACGCGGGCGGCAAGTTCGGGGGCGGCGGGTACGCGGTCTCCGGCGGTCTGCACGGTGTGGGCCTGTCGGTGGTCAACGCACTCTCGACCAGGCTGTCGGCGGAGATCTGGACCGACGGCTACCGGTGGACCCAGGAGTACAAGGATGGGGCGCCGGCCGCGCCGCTGGCCCGGCACGAGGCCACCTCGCGGACGGGCACGTCGCTGACGTTCTGGGCGGACGGCGGCATTTTCGAGACCACCGAGTACTCCTTCGAGACGCTGGCCCGGCGGTTCCAGGAGATGGCCTTCCTCAACCGCGGGTTGACCCTGACCCTCACCGATGAGCGTGCGTCGGCCCGTGCGACGGCCGCGGCCGACGAAACGGGTCCGGACACCGCCGGGGAGCAGGCGGCGAAGACGGTCTCCTACCGCTACGACGGCGGCATCACCGACTTCGTCGCCTACCTCAATGCCCGTAAGGGGGAGCCGGTCCACCCCTCCGTCGTCTCCATCGCCGCCGAGGAGACCGAGCGGCTGCTGTCGGTGGAGGTCGCACTGCAGTGGAACAGCCAGTTCGCCGACAGCGTCTACTCCTACGCCAACACCATCCACACCCACGAGGGCGGCACCCACGAGGAGGGCTTCCGCACGGCGTTGACCACGGTCGTCAACCGGTACGCGCGCGAGAAGAAGCTGCTGCGTGAGAAGGACGGCAACCTCACGGGTGAGGACATTCGCGAGGGTCTGACGGCGATCATCTCGGTCAAGCTGGGGGAGCCGCAGTTCGAGGGCCAGACCAAGACCAAGCTGGGCAACAGCGAGGCCAGGACGTTCGTACTGAAGGTCGTGCACGAGCATCTGACGGACTGGTTCGACAGCAACCCCAACGAGGCGGCGGACATCGTCCGCAAGGCGACGCAGGCTGCCACCGCCCGGCTGGCGGCCCGCAAGGCTCGGGACCTGACCCGCCGCAAGGGCCTGCTGGAGCCAGCGGCCCTGCCGGGCAAGCTGTCCGACTGCCAGTCCAACGATCCGGCGAAGAGCGAGATCTTCATCGTCGAGGGCGACTCCGCCGGCGGCTCGGCCAAGTCCGGCCGCAACCCCCAGTACCAGGCGATCCTTCCCATCCGAGGCAAGATCCTCAACGTCGAGAAGGCCCGTATCGACAAGATCCTGCACAACCAGGAGATCCAGGCGCTGATCTCGGCCTTCGGCACCGGTGTGCACGAGGACTTCGACATCGAGAAGCTCCGTTATCACAAGATCATCCTGATGGCGGACGCCGACGTCGACGGCCAGCACATCAACACCCTGCTGCTGACCTTCCTGTTCCGCTTCATGCGGCCACTGATCGAGCACGGGCACGTCTACCTCTCCCGCCCGCCCCTCTACAAGATCAAGTGGAGCCGGGACCACGTGGAGTACGCCTACTCCGACCGCGAACGCGACGTACTGCTGGAACGGGGCCGGCAGGACGGCCGCCGGGTCAGGGACGACTCCATCCAGCGGTTCAAGGGCCTGGGTGAGATGAACGCCGAGGAGCTGCGCATCACGACCATGGACCAGGAGCACCGCGTACTCGGCCAGGTCACCCTCGATGACGCGGCCGTTGCCGACGCCCTCTTCTCCGTCCTGATGGGTGAGGACGTCGAGGCCCGGCGCTCCTTCATCCAACGCAACGCCAAGGACGTCCGCTTCCTCGACATCTGATCGCGCCCCCTCGCCCTGGCCACGCCCCCTCGCCCTGGCCGCGCGCCTCCTCGCCCAGGCCGCGCGCTCCCTCGCCCAGGCCGCGCCCGCGCCTGGGTGATCCGCCCTTGCCCGTCCGCAGCCGAAGAGAGCACTGCGTGAGCACGTTCCCCGTCCCGTCCCTCGGCAGCCGCGTCCAGGACGGCTCCGACTACACCGCGCGGCACCTGATGGTCCTCGAAGGACTTGAGGCCGTGCGTAAACGCCCCGGCATGTACATCGGCTCCAGCGACAGCCGCGGCCTGATGCACTGCCTGTGGGAGATCATCGACAACGCCGTCGACGAGGCTCTGGTCGGCGTCTGCACCCGTATCGAGGTCATCCTCCACAACGACGGGTCGGTGGAGGTGAGCGACAACGGCCGCGGCATCCCCGTGGACACCGAGCCCCGCACCGGTCTGTCCGGCGTCGAGGTCGCCTACACCAAACTCCACGCCGGCGGAAAGTTCGGCGGCGGCTCCTACGCCGCTTCCGGCGGTCTGCACGGCGTCGGCGCCACTGTGGTCAACGCTCTCTCCGCCCGGCTCGACATCGAGGTCGACCACCACGGCCACACCCACGCCATCAGCTTCCGCCGCGGCGTCCCCGGCACCTACACCGCCCCCGGACCCGATGCCCCCTTCACCCCCGCCCAGGGCCTGCGCCGAACGGCCGAGATCCCCACGTCGCGTACCGGCACGCGCGTGCGCTACTGGGCCGACCGCCAGATCTTCCTCAGGGAGGCCAGGCTCTCCCTGGACACGTTGCACCAGCGCGCTCGCCAGACCGCGTTCCTGGTACCCGGGCTGACCATCGTCGTCCGCGACGAGTACGGTCTCGGCGCAGGCGGCAGCAAGGGCGAAGAGGTCTTCCGCTTCGACGGCGGCATCAGTGAGTTCTGCGCGTACCTGGCCGGCGACAGAGGCATCTGCGACGTCCTGCGCTTCAGCGGGCAGGGCAGCTTCAAGGAAACCGTCCCGGTACTCGACGGGCACGGCCAGATGTCCCCCACCGACGTCACCCGGGAACTCGACGTCGACGTCGCGATGCGCTGGGGCACCGGCTACGACACCACCGTCAAGTCCTTCGTCAACATCATCGCCACCCCCAAGGGCGGCACCCATCTCGCCGGCTTCGAACGGTCGGTGGCCAAGACCGTCAACGAGGCCCTGCGCGCCACCAAGCTGCTGCGGGTCGCCGAGGACGACGTCGTCAAGGACGACGCGATGGAGGGCCTGACCGCGGTCGTCACCGTCCGGCTCGCGGAACCGCAGTTCGAGGGGCAGACCAAGGAGGTGCTGGGCACCTCGGCCGCCTCCCGCATCGTCGCGCAGGTCGTGGCCAAGGAGCTCAGGGCGTTTCTGACCTCCACCAAGCGCGACGCCAAACAGCAGGCCCGCGCCGTCCTCGACAAGATCGTGGCGGCGGCCCGCACCCGCATCGCGGCCCGCCGGCACAAGGAGGCCCAGCGCCGTAAGACGGCCCTGGAATCGTCCTCGCTGCCCGCCAAGCTGGCCGACTGCCGCAGCGACGACGTCGAGCGCGGCGAACTGTTCATCGTCGAGGGCGACTCCGCGCTGGGCACCGCCAAGCTGGCGCGCGACTCCGAGTTCCAGGCGCTGCTGCCGATCCGCGGCAAGATCCTCAACGTCCAGAAGGCTTCGGTGACCGACATGCTCAAGAACGCCGAGTGCGGCGCGATCATCCAGGTCGTGGGGGCCGGGTCCGGCCGTACCTTCGACCTCGGCCAGGCCCGCTACGGCAAGATCATCATGATGACCGACGCCGATGTGGACGGCTCCCACATCCGCACCCTGCTGTTGACCCTGTTCCACCGTTACCTGCGGCCCATGGTCGAGGCCGGCCGGGTCTTCAGCGCGGTGCCACCACTCCACCGGATCGAGCTGGTCCAGCCCAAGAAGGGCGAGGACAAGTACGTCTATACCTACTCCGACCGCGAACTGCGCGACACGCTCGCGGAGTTCCGGAGTACGGGCGTCCGGTACAAGGACTCCATCCAGCGCTACAAGGGCCTTGGCGAGATGGACGCCGACCAGCTTGCCGAGACCACGATGGTCCCGCGGCGCCGCACCCTGCGCCGCATCAACCTCACCGACCTGGAGGCCGCCGAGCGGGTCTTCGACCTCCTGATGGGCAACGACGTCGCGCCCCGCAAGAAGTTCATCTCACGCTCCGCCGCGGCACTCGACCGCTCCCGACTCGACCTCTGAACCACCGCCACACCCGACCCTGCGGGCCAGGACGCCCTCGGCGTGGGGGGTGGGATCCGGTTGCGGTAAGGGGCAGGGGGGAACTGACCTCACGGCCGGTTGTTTTCGCCCCGTGCCTTATGGGGGTCTGGCCCGAGGGGCCGGTTGTTCTTCCGCCCCAGCGGTGCTCAGCCGGTTCGGCGGGGCCATACGCCCGGCAGGGATGCCGGTCTTCCGCCGCAGCGGGCGCTCCACCCCGACAGGTGGTCCGGCCCGCAAGGCCGGTTGCTTCTTCCCGCCGCAGCGCCGCAACACCCCCGGCAGGTGGTCCGGCGGCGGCACCCGCGCCCGGTACGGAACCCGGGCCCGCAGAGCCGGTAGCTTCTTCCCGCCGCAGCCACGCCCCGCCCCCGGCTGACGCTCCGGCGATGCCACCCGCGCCCGGCAGGGAGCCTGGCCCGCAGAGCCGACCGTTTCTTTCCGCCGCAGCCGCGCCCCGCCCCGGCAGGCAGTCCGGCGGGACCATCCGCACCCGGTACGGAGCCCGGCCCGCGGAGCCAGCCTTCCGGCGCAGCGGCGCTCCACCCCCCGACAGGGGGTCCGGCCCGCAGAGCCGATTGTTTCTTCCGCCCGCGGCGGCGGACCACCCTCGGCGGATGGTCCGGCGGTGCCATCCGCGTCCCGCAGGGAGCCTGGCCCGCAGAGCCGACGGTTTCTTCCCGCCGCAGCCACGCTCCACCCCCGGCAGGTAGACCGGCGGGACCACCCGCGCCGCCAATGGGGAGCCTGGCCCGCAGGGCCGATTGTTTCTTTCCGCCGCAGCCCCGCCCCCGGCAAGGGGTGCCCGCAGGGGCAATCCTGTGCTGAAGGGGCGTTCAACCAGTGTTCTGTTGCGCCCGGGGCACCACGTTTGTGCGGACCCACGTCACGATCGATGCCGTCGTCGCTCCAGGGGTGAAGATTTCTGCCACGCCCTGGTCCTTGAGCGGAGCGATGTCCGAGTCGGGGATGATGCCGCCGCCGAAGACCTTGATGTCCTCGGCGTCGCGTTCCTTGAGGAGTTCCAGGACCCGGGCGAACAGGGTGTTGTGGGCGCCCGACAGGATGGACATGCCGATCGCGTCCGCGTCCTCCTGGATCGCCGTGTCCACGATCTGCTCGGGCGTCTGGTGCAGACCGGTGTAGATGACCTCCATACCGGCGTCCCGCAGCGCCCGCGCGATCACCTTGGCCCCACGGTCGTGCCCGTCGAGCCCCGGCTTGGCGACCACCACACGGATCGGTCCGGCTGACACACCCATCACTGCCTCCCTGCACCGACCTGTACCGACCTGTACCGGCCTGTACCCGCTCCATCTACTCAACGTGACGATGCCATTGTCCGCCCGGCCGCGCCCCTCAAACCGCACCCAGAAGTGAACGGACGTTACCGCCGGCATCCCGCAACCAGGCAGTTTCGCGTCGTTGACCATGGGGGAAAATCACCTATAGCGCAAGGGAGCCGCGACGAGGTCGCCGCACCACCGGGTCGCTGGGCGAGCGGCAGGGTGGGGCGGTGCGTCGGTGACGGTTCCGGCCGCACCGACCCAGGTGCTGACCGGACTCTTCCCCGGACCGACCCCACCACGACTTCCATGAGGGCACGCGGGGGACAGAGACGTCCTCCGGTGTGCCGACGAGGAGGTCGGCCGCATGAAGGTCCCGAGGGTCCTGCCCGTCCTGCCCCTTCTACAGCTGTGGGAGCGCCTGCTCCCGACCCGGCTGTCCGACCTGCCGGCGCTGGCCGCCGGACGGGCCGTCGGACTCTCCGCCGCACTGTTCAAGGCGACGATCCTGGAGTGCGCGATCCTCGCCGGGCATGTCGTCCTCTACCCCACCGGGATGATCCAGGAGCGCCACCCCACCCCGCGCCCCCGTACCCCCGACGACGACACGGCACCCGCGTCAGCACCCGGTTCGGCATCCGCGTCCGACGGCCACCCCACCCCCGTACCGGACCCCACTCGGCTACCGACCGCGACATTATCGCTACCACCCGTAATGCTGCTGCACGGCTTCATCGACAACCGTTCCGTGTTCGTGCTGCTGCGGCGTGCGCTGGCCCAGGGCGGGCGGGAGCACATCGAGTCGTTGAACTACTCCCCGCTGACCGGCGACATCCGCGCCGCCGCCGAGCTGCTCGGACGGCACATCGAGGAGCTGTGCGAGCGGACGGGCCGTGACGAGGTGGACATCGTCGGACACAGCCTCGGCGGACTGATCGCCCGGTACTACGTGCAGCGACTGGGCGGTGACCTGCGGGTACGGACACTCGTCACGCTCGGCACCCCGCATGCCGGCACCCGCGTCGCCCCGCTGCTGAACGCCCACCCGATCGTCCGGCAGATGCGCCCCGGCTCGGACGTGATCAAGGAGCTGGCCGAGCCCGCGCCGGAGTGCCGGACGCGTTTCGTCAGCTTCTGGAGCGACCTCGACCATTGGATGGAACCGCTGGAGACGGCATCCCTGGAGCACCCGGACCTGGTCGCGGAGAACGTCCGGGTCACCGGCATCGGCCATCTCGCGCTCCCCGTGCACCCGGCGGTCGCCGCCGGAATCCGCCAGGCACTGGACCACGACCTCCACCACACCGAAGTCGCCCGGACAGCCGCCACCGCCAACACCAGGACACGCGCGGGACGCGGAAGGCAGGGCCCGGTAAAGAGTTCGAGTTCCAGCGGCCTGACCGTCGCCTGATCCCCCCACCTTTTCTCGAACGACTCTCGAACACACGGCCAAGGCTCTGCCCATAGTCCGCCGAAAGACGGCCGAATGCCCGTTTCCCGAGAGCGCGAAACCAGCGGAAGATTGTCGCGCCCGCATACCGCCGGGTACAGTCGCCGCACTGCTCCGCCCCCTGGGACCGCAACTTCAGCGGCAGCCGCCGTCAGGACCCAGACCCAGCTCCTGCTGTCGAGGCGAAAGAGAAGTTGGTGAACGACCCTCACCCGTCGGGGACCGCGACTCCCCCGGCACCCACTCCGGACACCGCCTCCGCGCACTACGCGCAGTACGACCACAGCACGCAGCACGGCGGTTACACGGGGTACGAGGGCTATGACGCCTACGGCACCGGCTCGTTCACGACGACGACCGCGACGGCCACCGGCTCCTTCGAGTCGGACCCCCTCTTCGGTGACATGCCCGGCAACGCCACAGCGGCGCCGAACACCCCGTACGACAGCGGACAGTGGCCCACCGCGGGGGCGCAGTACACGACCGGTACGCACCAGACCCTGAACTACGACGGGTACGCCGCCCAGCATCACGCCGCGTACGACACCGGGGCCTACGACACCACCGGGGTCTGGGAGTCGACCGGGTATCAACACCTCGGCGGGATCCCCGCGCAGGGGCATCCGTCGGACGTCTCCGGGCAGTGGGACGCGCAGCAATTCGCGGCGCCGAACGCCTTCGACGCGCAGGCTTTCCAGACGCAGCCGCAGACGCAGACGTTCCAGGGCCAGACCTTCGAGACCCAGACCTTCGAAGCGCAGAGTTTCGAGGCCCAGACCTTCGAGACGCAGACCTTCGACACCGGCGCCTATGACGCCACCGCGTGGAACTCCGACGGCAGTTCACCGTCGTACGAGACCCCGGCGGCGACGTACGAGAACGGGACACCGTACGAAGAGGCCGCGCCCTACGAGGAGTCGGCCCCGTACGACGAACCGGCGTCCTACGCCGAGGACGAACCCGACGGCGAGCCGGACGCCCAGCACGAGTACGAGTACGACCGCGCATACGACCAGGACCACGAGCACGAGCACGACCACCCGGACGAAACCGTCGTCCCGTTGCATCACCCGGCGCCCCGATCCCGCTCCCGCGCCCGTCGCCGCTCCCCCGCGAAGCGTTCCGCGCTGCTCACCGTCGCGGTGCCGTCCGCGTGTGTGATGGGCGTCGCCGGAATCGCCGCCGCGTCCGTCGGGATGACCGACAACGGGGACAAGGACACCTCGGCGGCGGCGCCGGATCCGACCGCCGTGGAGCCGTCCGTCGCGAACAGCAAGTTGGACACCCAACTGGCGAACCTGTCGGCGGACGCCGGTGACTTCGCGGATCGCGCCAGCCGTACGCAGGAGCGCATCGACCTCAAGGCCAAGCAGGAACAGGCCCGCAAGGAGGCGGCGGAGGAAGCGGCGCGCAAGGAGCGGCTGCGGCCCAAGTTCATGCTGCCGGTCAAACAGCAGGGTCTCAGCGCCTACTTCGGGCAGGCCGGCGCCAACTGGATGTCCCTGCACACCGGTATCGACTTCCCCGTCTCCTACGGCACCCCCGTGATGGCGGCGACCGACGGCACCGTACGCACCCAACTGAACAGCGCCTACGGCACGATGGCGATCGTGACCGCCGCGGACGGTACCGAGACGTGGTACTGCCATCTCTCCACGTACAAGATCATGAGCGGCACCGTGAAGGCGGGCGACGTCATCGCCTACTCCGGGGACTCCGGCAAGTCCACGGGGCCGCACCTGCACTTCGAGGTCCGCCCCGGGGGCGGTGCCGCGATTGATCCCTTGCCGTGGTTGCGCAGCCACGGGATCGACCCGACCTAGCGGTTGCCCGGCGGCGCCTTACGGTGGCCTCAAACGCCGGCCGGGCTGAATAAGGTTTCCCTTACAACTTCTCCACCGGCGCATACCGCAGCAGCAACCGCTTCGGCTTCGGTTCGCCGAAGTCGACCGTCGCCTCGGCGTTCGCCCCCGTGCCCTTGACTCCGACCACCGTGCCCAGGCCGAACTGGTCATGTGTCACGCGGTCACCCACCGCGAGGGCGACGACCGGCTTCTCCATCGCTCGGCGCGTGGCGAAGCCCGAGGAACCCGAAGCGGCCGTGCGCGACCGGGTCGAGGAGAGCGAGCCCGCGATACCGGCGGCCGGACCCGACGCGGACATCGGGGCCGAGCCACCCTTCCGCTTCCATCGCAGATGGGTGTCCGGGATCTCTTCGAGGAACCGTGACGGCGGGTTGTACGAGGGCTGGCCCCAGGCGCTGCGCAGCGCGGAACGGGTGAGGTAGAGCCGTTCACGGGCGCGGGTGATGCCGACGTACGCGAGGCGGCGTTCCTCTTCCAGTTCCTTGGTCTGGCCGAGGGCACGCATGTGCGGGAAGACGCCGTCCTCCATGCCGGTGAGGAAGACCACCGGGAATTCGAGGCCCTTGG
The DNA here is from genome assembly GCF_042886315.1 of Streptomyces sp. NPDC058001. Classification (NCBI taxonomy): domain Bacteria; kingdom Bacillati; phylum Actinomycetota; class Actinomycetes; order Kitasatosporales; family Streptomycetaceae; genus Streptomyces; species Streptomyces sp. NPDC058001. The sequence goes on along the minus strand of NZ_JBHVQT010000001.1, from coordinate 318,475 downwards.
CGGTGTGCAGGGTCATCAGGGTGATGACCCCGGAGCCGTCGTCCTCGTCGGGGATCTGGTCCGAGTCCGCTACAAGCGCGACCCGTTCGAGGAAGTCGGAGAGCGTGCCCGCGATACCGGCGGCTGCCGCTCCCTCGGCCTCCCCGCGCTCCTGCTCGAACTCCAGTGCCACGGCGGCGAGTTCCTGAAGGTTTTCGATGCGGGTCTCGTCCTGCGGGTCGGTCGAGGACTGCAACTCGGCCAGATACCCGGTGCGTTCGAGTACGGCCTCCAGGACCGTCGCAGGACCGGCGCCGGACTCCACGATGGTGCGCAGGTCCTCCATGAGGGTGTTGAACCGCTGCACGGCGTTGGTGGAGCGGGCCGCCATGCCGTACGCCTCGTCCACGCGGCGCAGTGCCTGCGGGAAGCTGATCTTCTCGCGCTGCGCGAGGGCGTCGATCATCGCCTCGGCGCGCTCGCCGATGCCCCGCTTGGGCACGTTGAGGATACGGCGCAGCGGAACGGAGTCCTCCGGGTTGGCCAGGACACGCAGATACGCGAGGACGTCCCGGACCTCCTTGCGCTCGTAGAACCGGACGCCGCCGACGACCTTGTACGGAAGGCCGACCCGGATGAAGATCTCCTCGAAGACACGGGACTGGGCGTTGGTGCGGTAGAAGACGGCGACGTCGCCCGCCTTCGCCTCGCTCGCGTCCGTGAGCCGGTCGATCTCGTCGGCGACGAACTGTGCCTCGTCGTGCTCGGTGTCGGCGACATAGCCGGTGATCTGGGCGCCCGCGCCGGCGTTGGTCCAGAGGTTCTTGGGGCGACGGCCCTCATTGCGCTCGATGACGGCGTTGGCCGCGCTGAGGATCGTCTGCGTGGAGCGGTAGTTCTGCTCCAGGAGGATCGTGGTCGCGTCCGGGTAGTCCTCCTCGAACTGGAGGATGTTGCGGATGGTGGCGCCACGGAACGCATAGATGGACTGGTCCGCGTCACCGACGACGCACAGCTCGGCGGGCGGCAGGTCGTCCGGGCCCGGCGGTACATCCACCGGGTGCGCGGCGGTGCCGACCAGTTCGCGTACGAGCGAGTACTGGGCGTGGTTCGTGTCCTGGTACTCATCGACCAGGACGTGCCGGAAGCGGCGGCGGTAGTGCTCGGCGACGTCCGGGAAGGCGCGCAGCAGATTGACCGTCGTCATGATCAGGTCGTCGAAGTCGAGGGCGTTGGCCTCGCGGAGCCGGGACTGGTACATCGCGTACGCCTGCGCGACGGTCTTCTCGAAGCCGTCGCTGGCCTGACCGGCGAAGTCCTCTTCGTCGATCAGCTCGTTCTTCAGGTTGGAGATCTTCGCGCTGAACGACTTCGGCGGATAGCGCTTGGGGTCCAGGTCGAGATCGCGGCAGACCAGGGCCATCAGGCGCTTGGAGTCCGCCGCGTCATAGATCGAGAACGACGAGGTGAACCCGAGCTTCTTGGATTCGCGGCGCAGTATCCGTACACACGCGCTGTGGAAGGTCATCACCCACATCGCGTTGGCGCGCGGTCCCACCAGGTGCTCGACGCGCTCCTTCATCTCGCCGGCGGCCTTGTTCGTGAAGGTGATCGCGAGGATCTGGCCCGGGTGGACCCCGCGCTCGGCGAGCAGATGCGCGATGCGGTGCGTGAGGACCCGGGTCTTGCCGGAGCCGGCGCCGGCCACGATGAGCAGCGGTGAACCGGCGTGGGTTACGGCGGCCCTCTGCTGTTCGTTCAGCCCGTCGAGCAGCGCCGCCGGGTCCAGGACGGGGCGCGGGGCGCCGTCCCGGTAGTACGCGTCCCGGGGCGGCGGTGTGTCGAACTTCCCGCCGAACAGATCGTCCGGAATCTCCTCCGGGGCCTGGTGCTCGGGGTCCTCATGGGCCCCCGGGTCCTCATGGGGCGCCAGGTCGTCGGAGCGGGGCGGGTGGTCCTCATGGGCGGCGCGGGGCGCCTTGAGGTTCGCCAGGAAGCTGTCGTCAAAGAGGCTGCTCATCGCCTCCCGAGTCTAGGCCGCCCCACCGACAACCGGTCCCGGTTCCCCCTCCTTGGGCCCCGAACCATAAACGGAGCGAATCCGTCCGCTCACCCAGTGAGAAAGTCACGAAAATGTATCGGGCATATCGCACATCAACCTTCACAGGCTTCACAGGAGTTGGCTAGCGTGCCGGGCAGGCGACCCGACCCCCGCCGGCGAACGACGCCGGGACGGGTGGCCTCCGCTCAATCCGGTGCGCCGCGAGGCAGCCGGAGCCGGGGACCCACTCAGTACCTGGGGTGAATCGGTCCCGTACCCGTGACAGGCGTACGGAGCCGTAGGGCAGCCTTCCGAACCACCCGCCCGAACCCGACAGCTAACCCGGTAGGCGGTCCACGGAAGGAGCGCGTCCGTTGGCGTCGCACCGCAGAGAACGGCAGCCGGGCACACGTGTCGCCGGGCTCCGTACATCCCCCGCCCTCGGGATCACGACGGCGGCCCTGACCTCCGTCGCCCTCCTGTCGCAGAGCGCGCAGGCCGCGCCCGTGAACGACAAGCCGAGCCTCGAAGAGGTCCAGCGCAAGGTGGACGACCTCTACCACGAGGCCGGCGTGGCCACCGAGAAGTACAACGGGGCCAAGGAGCGCACCACCCAGCAGAAGAGGAAGGTCGACGGCCTGCTCGACCAGGTGGCGCGCGGCACCGAGAAACTGAACGAGGCACGGCGGGCCATGGGGTCCTTCGCCGCCGCGCAGTACCGCACCGGCGCGGTCTCGGACACGGCGACCCTGCTGCTCGCGGACAATCCGCAGGACTACTTCGACCAGCGCCAACTGTCGTCACGGCTCACCGAGCGGCAGAAGGAGGTCGTCGACGAGTACCAGACGCAGCAGGTCGCGACGGCCAAGAAGCGGGAGCAGGCGGCGAAGAGCCTGACGAAGCTGACGACCTCGCAGACGGCGCTGCGCAGCAGCAAGCAGGATGTGCAGACGAAGCTGGGCGAGGCGCGTGATCTGCTGTCGAAGCTGACCGCCGAGGAGAAGGCGCGGCTGGCGGCGATCGAGAAGAAGAAGCAGGAGGAGGCGCGCCGCAAGGCGGAGGAACTGGCGCGGAAGCAGGCGGCGGAGGAGAAGAAGCGGCAGGAGGCGGCGGCGCAGGACTCTTCGTCGGGTACGGGGTCCGGCACGGGCACCGGCTCCGGCTCCGGTTCTGGCACTGGCTCTGGCTCTGGCACTGGCTCTGGCTCTGGCTCCGGCACATCGGCGGGTGCGTCCACGCAGACCGCCAAGGTGATCGCCTTCGCCGAGGCCCAGTTGGGCAAGCCGTATGTGTGGGGGGCCACGGGGCCCGGTTCGTACGACTGCTCGGGTCTCACGCAGGCCGCGTGGAAGGCGGCCGGTGTGACACTGCCGCGGACCACCTGGGACCAGGTGAAGGTGGGTACGACGGTGTCGACGGCCGACGCCCGCCCCGGTGACCTGGTCTTCTTCTACGACGACATCAGCCATGTCGGCATCTACACGGGCGACGGCAAGATGATCCACGCCCCGAAGCCGGGTGCGAACGTACGCGTCGAGTCGATCTACTACATGCCCATCCACAGCGTGGTGCGCCCGGCGTAACGGCCCCTCTCATGGGCACCGATATCGACGGCGCGATCGAGATCCGTACGGCGCGCGGGCGGTGGGAGGTCGCGAACGACCTGGCCGACTTCGGTCTCGGCCGGGACCACGACGCGTGGGACTGCCTCTTCGGGGTCAGCGGGGCGTGGGGCGTGGACCGGCCGCTCTTCCCCTACCGGGGTCTACCCGACGACGTCTCGGCCCCGGTACGGGAGACCGGTACCGGCGACTGGACGCACAGCCATACCTACGCCACCTGGGCCGAGGTCGCCGCCGTCGACTGGGACGCGCCGCTCGCCGACGCGCCCGCCTGGTCCTGGGTGGGCGCCTGGCGACCCGGGCGGGACGGGACGTTGGTCCTGGACGAGGTCGTGGCGGTGACGCCCGAGCTGTCCGAGGCGGCGGCGGACATCTTCGGCGGGTCGGTGCTTCCGGCGCCGCCGGAGTGGCCCGCGGGTGGCGAGGTACGGCGGGACGGCGCGGTGTACCGGCCGGTGGTCCTCACGGCACGGATGCTCGCGCCACCGGACGGGGGCCGCTGGGGGCCGGTGTGGACGGCGATGCGGGGGCTTGCCGCCGGGCACGGGGACGAACGGGTACGGCTGGTGGCCTGGTTCGGCTGACGCGCCCGGTTCGGCTGAGGCCCTCGGGACTCAGGTCCAGAGGACCGCGATGAAGATGTTCGCCGTCGTCAGGCCGCCCACGGTGGCGAACAGGCCCTTGTCGACGGTCTCTTCGTCACGCTTCACGTAGACGAGGCCCAGGATCACGATCAGCAGGGCGAGCTTCACGCCGATCTTGATGTTGTTGACGGTGTTGTCGTCGGCCTGGTTGAGACCGACCAGGGCGACGCCGGTGACCAGCATGGTCAGGGCGCCGTGCAGCATCGCGGGGCTGAACCGGGCGGTGCCGGAGCCCATGGCCTTCATCTGGGTGAGAAATCCACCCAGAAGGGAGGCTATGCCGATGATGTGAAGACCGACGAAGAGATGGATGACTACGTCCATACCCCGGACCTTAGCCCGGCCCCTTCCCCGTGCCGGCGCCCGGGGTCCCGTCGGAGCACACCTCTTCAGGGGAGCCGTCGCAGTCACGGTCCTCCAGGAACTCCAAGACCCGACGAACGAAGGGGTAGCAAAGAGACCCGCTGTGCGTGCGGGGAACGTGGGGATCGGTCGGAGTGGGGAGCGAAGAGGGCCCCCGTGGGTTACGGGTGGTCCCATGTGATCGCCCTGGGGTGAGTGGGCGGGCAGTTTCTTGCATGGGGGCACCAACCCGTCGCCTTGCCGCATAGCGTCCTGCGTCAGGTGACCGGCACCCGCCGGTACCGGATCAGGAAAGGACGTGACTCCGTGGCCGCGCATCGGAGACCCCGGCAGCGTTCCCTCGGTGGGCGCACCGTCCGCGGCGCCGCGACGCTCGCCCTCGCCGGCGCCGCCACGGCAACCGCCTTCGACGGCACCGGCCACGCCGAACCCGGACTCACCCCGGCCCAGGTGAAGGCCAAGGTCGACAAGCTGTACCACGAGGCCGAGGTCGCCACCGAGAAGTACAACGGCGCCAAGGAGAGGGCGGACGCGGCCGGAAAGGCGTACGCCGCGTTGCAGGACGAGGCCGCCCGCAGGACGGAGAAGCTCAACACGGCACGCGACGCGCTGGGTTCGGTCGCCAAGGACCAGTACCGCACCGGCGGCCTCGACCCCTCCGTGCAACTCGCGCTCTCCGCCGACCCGGACCAGTACCTGGAGGGCGCGGCACTCGCCGAACGCATCGGCGACCGCCAGGCGCACGCCGTCACCGGTGTCCGCCAGGACCTCGCCGAGATCGAACGGCTACGCGCCAGGGCCGCCGACGAACGCACCCACCTCGCCGAACGTCAGGCCCAACTCCGGGCCCACAAGAAGACCGTCACCGGCAAGCTCGCCGACGCCAAGCGGCTCCTCGATCAACTCACCGCCGACCAGCGCACCCGTGTCATCGACACAGCGGACAGCACTCCCCGCGCCTCCCGGTCCAGCGAGCGCGGCGCCTCCGCCCCCAACTCCCGTGCCGCCGCAGCCGTCTCCTACGCCTACGCCGCCCTCGGCAGCCCCTACGTCTGGGGCGCCGCCGGGCCGAACGCCTTCGACTGTTCCGGCCTCACCCAGGCCGCGTACCGCGCGGCGGGCGTCGCGCTGCCGCGCACCACGTACGCCCAGATCAACGCAGGACCACGGGTCTCACGCGCCCAACTCCAGCCCGGCGACCTGGTGTTCTTCTACTCCGGCATCAGCCACGTCGGCATCTACGTCGGCAACGGGCAGATGATCCACGCCCCCAACCCGAGCGCGCCCGTGCGCCTCGCGCCGGTCGACCAGATGCCCTTCGCCGGAGCGGCCCGCGTCGCCTAGGCCAAGCAAAGGCGCCCTCAGACCAGTCGCCGTGCCGTCGCCCACCGGGTCAGTTCATGGCGGTTCGAGAGCTGGAGTTTGCGCAGGACCGCCGAGACATGGGACTCGACCGTCTTGACGGAGATGAAGAGCTGCTTGGCGATCTCCTTGTACGCGTACCCGCGCGCGATGAGCCGCAGTACCTCCCGCTCCCGCTGGGTGAGCCGGTCCAGGTCCTCGTCCACCGGCGGCGCGTCCGTCGAGGCGAAGGCGTCGAGCACGAATCCGGCGAGGCGGGGCGAGAACACCGCGTCGCCGTCCTGCACCCGGAAGATCGAGTCGACGAGATCCGTACCGGTGATCGTCTTGGTGACATAGCCCCGGGCCCCGCCCCGGATCACCCCGATGACATCCTCGGCGGCGTCCGACACGGACAGCGCGAGGAACCGTACGGGCTGCTCGGGGTCCGCCATCAGCGGCGCGCACCGGCGCAGCACCTCGACGCCACCGCCACCGGGCAGGTGTACGTCGAGGAGGACGACCTCGGGCCGGGTGGCGGTGATGACGGTGACGGCCTGGTCGACGTCGGCGGCCTCGCCGACCACCTCCACACCGGTACGGTCGGTCTGTCCGATCTCGGCCTGGACCCCGGTACGGAACATGCGGTGGTCGTCCACCAGGACGACCCGCGCCCGCCGCCCCACCGGCTCGCTCGCGCCTGTCGTGTCGGTCACGCCGGTCGCGTCGCTCATGACGTTGTCTCCGCCCTCTCCATGGTCAGCTCGACCTCCGTACCGCCGTCGGGCACCGCGCGCAGCCGGGCCGTGCCGCCGTTGCGCTGCATACGGCCGATGATCGATTCTCGTACGCCCATGCGGTCGGCGGGTACCGCGTCCAGATCGAAGCCGGGGCCTCGGTCGCGTACCGACACGAAGACGGTGTCCGACTCGACCTCGGCGAAGACCTGTACGGCGCCGCCCTCGCCACCGTACTTGGCGGCGTTCACCATCGCTTCCCTCGCGGCCTGCATCTGTGCGCCCAGGCGGTCGTCGAGCGGGCAGTCGCCGACGACGACGACCTCGATCGGGACGCCGTGCTTGTCCTCGACCTCGGCCGCGTGCAGCCGTACCGCCTCGGCGACCGTTTCCGGGCCCTCGTCGCCGTCCTCGGTGGACTTGCCGGTGCCGTCCGGCTTGTACAGCCAGGCCCGCAGGTCGCGCTCCTGGGCGCGGGCGAGCCTGCGCACCTCGCCCGCGTTCTCCGCGTTGCGCTGGATCAGGGTGAGGGTGTGCAGGACGGAGTCATGGACGTGGGCGGCGACCTCGGCGCGTTCCTGGGCGCGGATCCGCATCAGCCGTTCCTCGGACAGGTCCTGCGTCATCCGCACGAGATAGGGGCCGGCGAGCAGCGCGATCCCGACGATGACGGCGAGCGCGGCCTGAAGGATCGAGCCGAGGTGGGCGGCCGAACCCTGGAGTACGAAGATGCCGGTGACGCCCGCGCCGACCAGGACGACACCGGCCGCGGACCGCAGCAGCGTCAGGGTCCGGCGGCGCCGCCCGACCTCCATCCAGCGGGCCCGCCGAGCGTTGTCCGCCTGCCGCCACACCAGGGCGACACCCGCGGCGACCAGCAGCGTCGGCCAGAGGTACGCCTGGGCCGCGCCGCCGACGTTCACATTGCCGACGAACACCATGGCGACGACGACCATGGCGAGCAGCGCGACGATCTGTCCCTTGTCCGGTTTACGGGCCACCAGGCGGCGCCGTCCGTCGGGCGCGGTCTCACTGGTGAGCACGGAGTGCCGCTCGCCGCCGACACCGCCGACGCCGAGGGGTACGAAGAACCAGAACGCCGCGTAGAGCAGGGCGCCGAGCCCGTCCGCCATGAAGAGCCCGACGAACACCAGCCGCACCCACACCACCGGCAGCCCGAGATGCCCGGCGAGTCCGCGCGCCACTCCGCCGAGCCAGCGACCGTCGCTGCTCCGGTAGAGCTTGCGCGGAGCCCAGGTCTGGTCAACAGGTGCGGCGAAGGCTTCCGGCATGCCCCGATGGTCACACGCCGACCCCGGTACCCACATCAGGGTCGGACCCGGAACTACCCCTGACGGCACCACCCCCAAGGCACCCCCAAGGGCCACCTCGCCCCGAATTCAGGGTCGGACCAGGGTCGTCCCCGGTCCCGCCGACGCGCGCGCCCCGTCACCATGGACCCATGACAGACCAGCAGCCGCAGCCGCCGCCGGCCGCCGAGCGGACCGACGGTGGCCTCCCTCCGGCACCGGAGCCGAGCGCATCCCCGCCGGAGAAGCCCCGCAGGGACCGGCACCACAAGGTCCTCGGCGGGGTCTGCTCCGGGCTTGGCCGGCACTGCGACATGGACCCGGTGATCTTCCGGATCGTGCTCGTGGTGCTCTCCGCCACAGGCGGGATCGGTCTGCTCTTCTACGGCTTCGTCTGGCTGTTCGTCCCGCTGGACGGCGAGGACGAGAACGAGGCGCGCAAGGCGCTGACCGGCCGGGTGACGGGCGCCGCGCTGACGGCGGTCCTGTTCGCCCTGGTCGGCTGCGGCCTGTTCCTGTCGATGCTCGGCAACGGCGGTGTCCTCACCTTCGGCTGGGTCGTCGCCCTGCTCCTGGCGGGCGCGGGCTACTGGTCGCGGCAGCGCGACACCGCCGATCCCGATCCCCTGACGGCGCAGGCGTCGGCCGACGCGCCACCGGAGGCCAAGGCACCGCCCGCCCCGCACGCGTACCCGTCCTGGTGGCGGGAGCCCATCGTCAAGGACGGCACACACGACGGTGACACCGGCTATCTCTGGGGGCCCGAGGGCATGACGGGCAGCAGCGCGGCGCGGGTGCCGCACCGCACGGCGTGGCAGCAGGCCCGGGTGCCGTGGACCCCCGAGCCCCGGCCGCGCGGCCCCCGCTGGATCGGCGGCTGGGTGTTCCTGCTCGCGCTGGCGGCGGGCGCCGTAGGCACCGGACTCACCTGGGACCACCTGGCCCTGGGGCAGAGCCTCCAGACGGGCCTGGCGTGCGCGCTGGGCGTCCTCGGCCTGGGCATCGCGGTCAGCGCGTTCCTGGGGCGTACGGGCGCGGGCTCGATCGTCCTCGCGGTGATCACGGCGGGCCTGCTGGCGGGCGCGACCGCGCTGCCGGAGAACATCAGCACCCACTGGATGCGCACCGACTGGACCCCGCCGACAGCGGCGGCCGTCCAGGACCGCTACCAACTGGGCTCCGGCATCGGCACCCTCGACCTGAGCAAGGTGAAACCCGCGAAGGGCACCACGGTCACCAGCCGGATCGAGGTCGGCGCGGGGCAGCTCAAGATGGTCGTACCGAACAACACCACGGTGAAGCTCCGTATCGAGATCGGCATCGGCGACATCCGGCTGCCGGGCGACCGCAGCGGCGACGTGGACATCGCGCCGGCCAAGGAGAAGACGGTGACCCTGCCCCCCACGGACGGCTCGAAGAACCCGGGCACCCTCGACCTCCGGGTCCAGGTCGGTCTCGGACAGGCGGTGGTGACCCGTGCTGCGTCATGAGGTCCAGCCGGGACGGCTGGTCGCGGGCGTCGCCCTGCTCGCCGCCGGAGTGCTGTACGCGCTGGACGGCGCCCTCGGCTGGAGCGTCCCGTGGTTCGTGGTCGGGCCCGTGGTCGGCGGCGGGCTGTGCCTGGCCGCGGTGGCCTCGGGCACGGTCGCCGCGGTCCGGCACCGCCGACCCAAACGGGCCACAGCGGCGGGAGTGACGGGGAAGGACGACTGAGCCGACCGCCGCCTCTCGCTACGGAATCCGCCGCGCCCCTGGTGAGCCGGGACACCTTCGCGTACGTATGGTCTCGTGAAGGGTCCCCCGACCAGGCGCGCGAGAGGCGGCGGAGCGATGGCTCACGGCATGCGAACGGACCTGCACACCGGCTATGTCGACGAGGGCAGAAGAGGTGACTGGCGGGACACCGCCACCCGGTACGCGCTGGTGCCGCTGAGGCTCTTCCTCGGCGCGACGTTCATCTACGCGGGCATCGACAAGCTCACCGACAGCGCGTTTCTCTCCGCGTCCGGTGCCGGTTCGATCGGCGATCTGCTGCGGGCGGTGCACGACAGCGCGGCGATACCCGCCATGATCGACCTCGCCCAGAAGAGCCCGGTCGGCTTCGGGTACGCCATCGCGTTCGGTGAACTCGCCGTCGGCATCGGCGCGTTGCTCGGACTGTTCACCCGGCTCGCCGCGTTCGGCGGGGCCCTGATCTCGCTCAGCCTGTGGCTGACGGTGAGCTGGACGACGTCGCCGTACTACTACGGCAACGACCTCGCGTACCTCATCGCATGGACCCCGCTGGTCCTCGCGGGCGCGTCGGTCCTGTCGGTCGACGCCCGGATCAAGGGGCGCCGGCACAGGAACCGCGACCAATACGCGTAACAGGCCACGACGGTCAGACGGTCAGTCCGTCACCACATCGATCGCCCGGCTGTTGGTCTCCAGGCCCGCTGCCGTGACCACCTGTACCTCCACCCGGCCCGGCTCCACATCGACCGGTACGGGCACGGTCAGTACGGTGTCGGACGGGTTGGTGAAGCCGCCCGGCACCGGTACCAGCGGCACATGGACATGGACCGGACCGATCCGTACCACGAGCCGTGCCAGCAGATCGGCGCTTCCCGCGCCCGGCGGGACGAAACCGGCGCCCCGGATCTCGATGTCGTCGCCGGTGCGGATCGGCGCGTCCAGGTCCCCCGCCTCACGCGCCCGGACGACGGAGAGGATCACCGGCCGGCCGCCCTCCGCGTACTTGCCCGCGAGATAGGTGAGCGCCGACACGACGACGAGCAGCGCCAGGGTCCACGGCAGATCGGGCACCTGCTCGGGCCGCCGCGCCAGCCGTACCGCCGCGAAGACGAGGGTCACCGCGCAGACGAGGACGTACTGCACATCCGTGAAGGTGGCGCGTCCCGCGTCGTCGGTGAGCAGGTCGGCGGCGCGCGGCCGGTCCGCGGGGACCTTCTGGAGCCGCTGCCCAAGGACCCGTACGGCGACGACCCGGCGGACCAGGACGGCGACCGCGCACACCACCGCGAGCACGGTCACGGCGCCCGCGCCGCGCGCGAGGTCCAGCCCGGCGATCAGCTCGTCCCGCCGGGCGTGCCCGGAGGCCCCGGCGAGTTCACCCGCGAGGACCAGGACCGTGAACACGGTGAACAGCACCCAGGCGATGGCGACGCCGCGCGAGGTCGACAGGCGGTTGTCCTCGCCGATCAGCGGCGCGAGGACACCGCCCCGGGCGCGGTGCAGCCACGCGGCGGCCGTCAGCAGCCCGGCCGAGACGACCGCGGCGACAAGTCCCGCCGTACGGGCGGTCGTCCAGCCTGCGCCGAGCGCGGTGAGCGCCTGTACGACGAGGAGCACTCCGGTGGCGGCCCACACCGTGTACATCGTGCGGGGCCACAGCGCGGTGCGCCATGCCTCGCCCTCGGCCCGGCCGCGCGCGGCGACCAGGCCCGCGGACTGGGTGAGTTCGTCGGAGACCCACTGCCGGGTCGCGCCCGCCGAGTACGCGACGGCGGCGGGCAGCCCTTCGCCCGCGGCCAGTTCGTCACGCCGGGCGAGGAACGCGGCGACCGCGCGCCGGTGCCCCTCGCGCGCGCCGTACGGACAGTCCCCGCACGTGCACCCGCCCTCGTGCGTGTCCCGCCCCTCCACCTGCACCGCCACCGCGCCCACTCCCGATAGGTCCCGCTGTACCCGCCGCCGGTCCCGCCCGTGCCGGGCCGGGGCCGAACTCCCCGCCGTGAGAGCGCATTGTGCCGTACGGACATGGTCTCCTGACAAATACTGACCGGACGGCTCTGTTCGGTAACCGTGAAGGGGCCGACCCCGAGTTGACCGGCCTGCGAGAATTCCCTTATGGCCGAGATCATCCAGCGCGACGGGACCTGGGCCTTCGACGGCACCACGGTCCGGATCACGCCGGGGCTGCACCGCTCCGTACCGCTGTTCCGGCAGACGTACGGCGAGGTGGCCGTTCCGTTGCGGGCGATCGCGGGCATCGCTCTCGAACCCGAACGCAAGCGCGGGCGGCTCCGGTTGCGGCTGCGGGAGGGCGCCGATCCCCTCCTGCACGCGACCGGCGGACGGCTGCCGGACAACGCCGATCCGTACCGGCTCCTGGTCGACGGGGACCGCGCGGGCGTCGCCGACTACCTCGCCGACGAGATCCGGCAGGCGCTGCTCCTGGAGGAGGTCCCGTCGGCGCCGACCACGGGGTATCTCCTCACGGGACCGCAGGTGCCGGTGTCGGTGCGCTCCAGCGACGGCACGGTCTCCTTCGACGGGACCCGGGCCCGCATCGACTGGAGCGAGACATCGGACCGGGTGAAACGCGCGACCGGGCCCCGCATCATCGAGCTGGGCGATCTCGTCGGCGTCGAGTGGCTGCCCAACTCCGGTTACGAGAACGGTTTCCTGCGGTTCCTCACCCGGGAGACCGCGCTGTCGAAGCTGCCGCCCGAGAAGGACCCGTACACCCTGGATCTGTGGGGCAGCGCGCGCCGCGATCTGCTGACGGCGCTGGTCGCGACCGCCGTCATGGCCCGGCTGCCGCATCCGTCCACCCGGGTCGGCGAGTTGACGGCCAACGGGATGCGCACCGGGCCCGAACCGGCCGACCGCGTTCCGGTGCCGGCACCGGAGCCGGTGGCCGAGAATCACGACGTGCTGCTGCGCCGGCTGCGGGAGTTGGGGGAACTGCACCGCGAAGGGGTCCTCACGGACGAGGAGTTCACGGAGACCAAGCGGGCCGTCCTGCGCGGGTTCTGACTCACCAGGTTCTGACTCACGAGGTGCCGGCTCAGGAGAGCAGGTCGGGCTCGGCACGGCTGATCATCTGCCACTGCGCCTGGTAGTTGATCCACGCCACCAGATCGCTGCCGAGCTGATCGCGGGTCGCGACCGCCTGCCGGTGGCCGATGATTACCGGGCGTCCGGCGGCCCGTGCGGCGAGCTGGACGCGGCTGCACCGTTCCATCGACAGGAACCACCAGGCCGCCGCGTCGACCGAGGCCCCGACGGTCAACAGGCCGTGGTTGCGCAGGATCACCGCTTTCTGCGCGCCGAGCGCGTCCGCGATCCTGCGGCCCTCGTCGGCGTCCACGGAGACCCCGGTGTACGCGTCGTAGAGGGCATGGTCCTCGTAGAAGGCGCACGCCTCCTGGGTGATGGGTTCGAGGAGTTCCCCGAGGGCGGACAGGGCGCCGCCGTGCGGGGTGTGGCAGTGGGCGACCGCGACGACGTCGGGCCGGGCCCGGTGCACCTCGGCGTGCACGGTGAACGCGGCCTGGTTGACATGGTGGCGGCCCTCGACGACCTGCCCCTCACTGTTGACGAGGATGAGGTCGCCGACCGTCACATGCGCGAAGGGCATGCCGAACGGGTTGACCCAGGCGCAGTCCGTGAACTCCGGGTCCCGCGCGGTGACATGGCCCGATACGCCGTCCTCGAAGCCGAGCCGCCCGAAGATCCGCAGCGCGCCCGCGAGCCGTTCACGCCGGTGGCGGCGCTCGTCCTCGACGGTGGTGTGCGTGGGCGGATAGGCGAACTGGAGCTGATCGGTCGGTACCGGCGCGGGCCCGTGCATACGCGTCTCCATCCCTGACATCCCTGGGTCGTTCTCCGATGGCCTGCTCATCCCTGGCATCGGACCGGAAGGTACCTCTGCCGGGTCCAGGCCACCAGAGAAAGCCCCGGCGAATGCAACCGTGCTGCCGGGACGGGAGTCTGGATGGTTGGTTCGCCTTCCGGTTCGCCTCTCGTTCACCGACAGGAGCCCCTGTGCGTCATCTTCCCCTCACGCTCGCCGCGCGCTGCGCCGCGATAGCCGCACTCCTGACCGCTCCCGTCGTGGCGCTCGCCGCCCCGGCGTCCGCCGCCGCCCCGGCCGCACCGCGCGCGGCGGGCGGCGCGCCCGTGGCCGACTTCGACGGCGACGGGTACGCGGACATCGCCACGACGGCCCCCGGCAAGGGCTACGCGGCCCTCCGGTACGGCGGCCCCGGGGTCCGCCAGCAGACGCCGGCCGCTCCCGACCAGCCCCGTACGGTCGCCCGCGACCTGGACGGCGACGGCTACACCGACCTGGTGGCCGGGACCACGATCCGCTGGGGCTCCAAGACGGGCCTGACCGCCACGCCCACCGCCATCCCCGCGTCCGTGGCGTTCAACGGTCTCGACCTCACGGCCGGTGACTTCAACGGCGACGGACACCCGGACCTGATCGGCGGCAAGACGGACGGCGAGTGGGACGAACTGACCATCCTGTACGGGCCGTTCCAGCGCTCCGGCACCCCGGCCTCCGCGTCCACGATGTCGACGGGACGCACCTTCGACCCGGTCGACACGGTGGTGGGCGACCTCACGGGCGACGGCAAGGACGACCTGGTCACGCTGCACGCGTTCGAGGAGATGTCCGAGACCTCGCAGCTGTGGAAGGGCACCGCGAGCGGTCTCTCCACGACGTCCACCCGGCTTCCGGCCGCCGCGTCCGCCGCGATCGGCGACGTCGACAAGGACGGCCACCAGGACCTCGTGATCCGTACCGTGCCGGGCGGTATCGCGGAGGAACTGCCGTACGACCCGGGCACCATCCAGGTCCTCTACGGCACCGCGTCGGGCCCGTCGACCACCCGCACCAAGACGCTCACGCAGAACTCGGCCGGGGTGCCGGGCGTCAGCGAGAAGGGCGACCAGTTCGGGTACCGGCTCGCGGCGGGCGATGTCAACGGCGACGGGTACGCGGACATCGTCGCCGGAGTGCCGGGCGAGGACCTGACGGTGAACGGCAAGAACGTCAAGGACGCGGGCTCGGTCGTGCTGCTGAAGGGCGGCGCGGGCGGTCTGTCCGGCACCGGAGCGCAGGCGTTCCACCAGAACACGGCGGGCGTTCCCGGTGTCGCCGAGGCGGGCGACGCGTTCGGTTCGGCGGTGTCCCTGGCCGACACCAACGGCGACGGCCGCGCGGACCTGGCGGTCGGCGCGCCCGGCGAGGACACCACGGAGAACGGTGCGGCGGCCGTCGACTCGGGCGCCGTCTGGCTGCTGCGGGGCGTGAAGGGCGGCCTCACGGCGACCGGCGGATTCGCGTTCAACCCCGGTGACCTGGGCGCACCGGCCAAGGGTGCCCGACTGGGCGCGGCGTTCGCGCGCTGAGCCCACGGGGTCCGGCGGGTCCCGGGGATACCTGACAGAAGGTGACGGGTATCCCCGGCAGACTCGCCGTATGACATCGAACTGGACGGCTTCGAACGGGTCCGCCTCGAACTGGTCCGCTCTCGCCGCCGCGCAGCCGCTCCTCGCCACGATCGTCGAGGACCGGTTCGCCGCCTTCACGCACCACGTCCTGGCGACCCTCCGCAAGGACGGGTCGCCGCGTACGTCAGGGCTCGAAGTGCGGTTTCTCGACGGCGAGTTGTGGCTCGGCATGATGCCGGACTCGGTCAAGGCGCTCGATCTGCGCCGCGATCCGCGCTTCGCGCTTCAGGCCAACCCGGGCGCCGGTACGCGGGTGGCGGGCGGGGACGTACGGATCGCGGGCCGCGCGGTCGAGGTCACGGACCCGGAGACGGTCGCCAGGTATGTGCGGAAGGTGAAACCGCCGGAGCCGTTCCACCTCTTCCGCACCGAGCTGACGGAGGTCGTCCGTACGCATGTCGAGGACGACCGGTATCTCGTCGTGGACATCTGGCAGCCGGGCAGGGAGCTGCGCACGATCAAGCGGACATGACCGCGCGCCGGGCCTGTGCGGTGGCGGGGACTACTCGGTGACGGGGACTACTCCCACTCGATGGTGCCCGGCGGCTTGCTCGTCACGTCGAGGACGACCCGGTTGACGTCGGCGACCTCGTTGGTGATCCGGGTGGAGATCTTCGCGAGCACGTCGTACGGCATCCGCGTCCAGTCGGCGGTCATCGCGTCCTCGGACGAGACCGGGCGCAGCACGATCGGGTGGCCGTAGGTGCGGCCGTCGCCCTGGACGCCGACGCTGCGGACATCGGCGAGCAGCACCACCGGGCACTGCCAGATGTCCCGGTCGAGCCCGGCGGCGGTCAGTTCCTCGCGGGCGATGGCGTCGGCCTCGCGCAGCAGGTCGAGCCGGTCGCGGGTGACCTCGCCGACGATGCGGATACCGAGTCCCGGGCCGGGGAAGGGCTGGCGCTGGACGATCTCGTCGGGCAGGCCCAGCTCGGAGCCGACCATCCGGACCTCGTCCTTGAACAGCATCCGCAGCGGTTCGATCAGCTGGAATTCGAGGTCGTCGGGGAGGCCGCCGACATTGTGGTGGGACTTGATGTTGGCGGTGCCGGTGCCGCCGCCGGACTCCACGACGTCCGGGTAGAGGGTGCCCTGGACCAGGAACTCGACGGGCTGGTCGTTCGGCGCCTCGGCGACGATCTCGGCCTGCGCCTGCTCGAAGACCCGGATGAACTCGCGGCCGATGACCTTCCGCTTCTCCTCGGGGTCCGAGATCCCCTCCAGGGCGGTGAGGAACCGCTCCTGCGCGTCGACCACCTTGAGCTGGACGCCTGTCGCGGCGACGAAGTCCTTCTCGACCTGCTCGGTCTCACCCTTGCGCATCAGTCCGTGGTCGACGTAGACGCAGGTGAGCTGGGCGCCGATGGCCTTCTGTACGAGGGCAGCCGCGACGGCGGAGTCCACGCCTCCGGAGAGTCCGCAGATGGCCCGCCGGGTGCCGACGCGCTCGCGGATCGCGGTGACCTGCTCCTCGATGACATTGCCGGTGGTCCAGGACGGCGTCAGGCCCGCGCCCCGGTACAGGAAGTGCTCCAGGACCTGCTGGCCGTGCGTGGAGTGCATGACCTCCGGGTGGTACTGGACTCCGTACAGCCTCTTCTCGTCGTTCTCGAAGGCGGCGACCGGGACGACGTCCGTGGACGCGGTGACGGTGAAGCCCTCGGGGGCGGCGGAGCAGGCGTCGCCGTGGGACATCCACACGGGCTGCTCGGCGGGGGTGCCCTCGAAGAGGGTCGACGCGGACCTGCTGACGTGCAGCGGCGTACGGCCGTACTCACGGGCGCCGGTGTTGTCGACGGTGCCGCCGAGGGTGGTCGCCATCAACTGGAAGCCGTAGCACATCCCGAACACCGGGACGCCCGCCTCGAACAGGGCGCGGTCGACGCTCGGGGCGCCGTCCGCGTACACCGACGAGGGGCCGCCGGACAGGATGATCGCCGCCGGGTTCTTGGCGAGGATCTCGGCGACCGGCATGGTGCTCGGCACGATCTCGCTGTAGACCCGGGCCTCACGGACGCGACGGGCGATGAGCTGGGCGTACTGCGCACCGAAGTCGACGACCAGGACGGTGTCGGGGGTGGTGGCGGGGGACGCTGAGGGCACGGCGGCGGCCTTCCGGCATGGAACGGGAGGGAACGAGGGTCCAACGGGAGGGAACGAGGGTCTGCGGGGCGCAGGGGGGCTTTGCCTCGATTCTAACGGGGGCCCGTCGGAGAGTTTCCGTCTCACCATCCGAACCGTCCCGGACCCCGGATTGACCCCGGCGGCGCGGCTGTGGCCATACTGGGCCCGTGACCCAGCACATGACCTTCGTCTTTACCTATGGCACCCGGCCCGCCGGCTGCCATGGTTGTGCTGCTTGATCATCTGACAAGCGACTTCCCAGGCGCCCCGGGCCGACAAGGCCCGGGGCGTTCTGGCATTCCGGGCCTTGCCGCTCCGGGGCACCGACCGAACCAGAGGAGCCCCGCGATGACCATGACGACCGGCACGGAACAGTCCGGTACCGAGAAGACCGGCGCCCGTACGGAGGAGGCGGCCGGTGTGATCGCCGGTGCCCGGGACCGTATCGACGCGCTGGACGACCGGATCATCGGTCTCGTCCAGGAGCGGATGGCGATCTCGGCGGTGATCCAGGAGGCCCGGATCTCCTCCGGCGGGCGCCGGGTGAACCTCTCCCGCGAGATGGAGGTGCTCGGTCACTACCGGGACGCGCTCGGCAAGCCGGGCACCACGCTCGCGATGACGCTGCTGGAACTGTGCCGGGGCCGTATCTGAGGGTCGTATCTGAGTTCGGGCCCGCTCTCACCCGTACGGCGCGTGACCGGGGCACCGCGGGCTTCGTTGGTCCCGGTGTCCGTGTCAGCCAGGGGCGGCCGAAACAACCACGCGTGGCTTCACTGGAGCGATGAGACGTACGGATCGTGCCGTGTGTCGTGGGACCTCGCTCCAGTATCTGTGACCGGACGGCAGGGGACAGCAGCCCGGTCACCCAAGTGAACGGTCGGCTCCGGGGACGCCCGGGGCCGACCGTATCCGCGGAGGAAAGGCCCAAGTCCCGCTCCGCAACCGGCAGTACACAACTCCATGACCTCATCGGCGGCGCAACCCCCCGGCGCCACCGCCCCCGAGGCCCCGACGCCGCCCTGACGTCGGTGCCGACAACGAAGGGCCCCGCGGCTCCGTCCCGCGGGGCCCTTCGTCACGGTGGCATCCCTTGGTTGAGCAGGACTCTCCGGCGGGCGAACGTCAACGCACATCCGCGCCGCGCCCTCGCGGAGGGCACACGGTTTCTGGCGGGACATGACAAGTGACACAGGCCACATAAGAATTCTGTGAGTTTTTGGACAACCATTTGCGGGCTCGGTGTGTCACACCTGCTGAATCAACCGCCACAACCGCGCCCCCACACGCGGAGGCTTCCGCATCTCGTACCGTCTGATCGCGGTACGACGGACTCTTCGAGGTCTTCTATGAAGCTTCGCCGCGCCATGGTCGCAGCGGCAGCGACGGCTGTCATCGGTCCGCTGGCGCTCCTGTCGGCACCGGCCGCGTTCGCGACCGACGCACCGAGCGAGACGCCCAGCACTTCGGCGCCCGAATCCACCCCCGAGTCGACTCCGCCGTCCTCACCGCCGGAGTCGTCCCCGGGCACGTCGCAGCCGGAGACGACCCCCGGCACCACCCCGCCCAGCACCACGCCGCCCGTGTCGACCTCGCCGTCGGGCGACCCGTCCAGCACCGCGACCACGTCGCCGGAGCCGACGGGCAAGCCGACCGAGCCGTCCGGCTGGTGCGAGGACGACGAGAACTACAAGCACCCCCTGAAGGTCGGCCTGTCCGGTCTGCCCGGCAAGATCGTCGCGGGCAGCGGCTGGCACCCCTTCACGCTGTCGGTCAAGAACTCCTCGGACGTCACCTTCGAGGACGTCATCTTCTACGCGGGCGTCGGCCCGAACGACGAAGAGGCCGAGAACGCCTTCCGCGCCAGCCAGGTGCGCCTCCAGGCGAAGGTCGGCGGCGTCTGGGAGGACGTCGTGGACGAGGAGGGCTACTCCATGAACTTCCTCGATCTGTCGACCATCCCCGCCGGCAAGACGCTCAACTACCAGCTCCGTCTGGACGTCAGGTCGAACGCCCCGATCGGCTCCGCGCTGACCATCGGCGGCGGCTTCTACCTGGACGAGGCCGCGCAGTGCGTCGGCTCCGAGCAGGTCGGTTACGTCATCGAGATCGTCAAGCCCGGCACGGGCACCGACGGCACGAAGCCGCAGGAAGGCGGCAAGGCGCCGATCCCGACGGAGAAGCCGAACTCCGGCAACACCCAGAAGGTGACCGGCAACCTCGCCGAGACCGGTTCCTCCTCGGCCCTCCCGGTCATCGGGCTCGTCGGCGGCATCGCCGTCGTCGCCGGTGCCGGTGCGGTGTTCGTCGTCCGGCGCCGCAAGTCGGACGCGGGCGTCCCGGCGTAACGCTTCACGCGTCACGGCCGGCCGGCGTCGGGAAGGACCCGCACTCGGAGGGGGGTGCGGGTCCTTCCGCGTGTCCGGGTCCGTCCCGCACGCCAGGAGTCCGTCCCGCACGCCGGGAGTCCGTCCCACGTGGTCGCGCGCTCAGGCCGGTTACGGTCATCCGCTCAGCCCGGTGGTGCCACCAGGCCCATCTCGTACGCCGTGATCACCAGGTGCACCCGGTCGCGGGCGCCGAGTTTCGTGAACAGGCGCGCCACATGCGACTTGGTGGTGGCGACCGAGATGAAGAGTTCCTCGGCGATCTCGCTGTTGGTGCGGCCCCGGCCGACCAGGACCAGGACCTCACGTTCGCGTTCGGTGATGCCCTCGACCGGCCGGTGCGGGCGGCGCGTCCCGGGGGCCCGGTGCTTCACGAAGTCCGCGATCAGCCGACGCGTGACACCCGGCGCGATCAGGGCGTCCCCGGCGGCCACCACACGGATCGCCCCGAGGATGTCGTCCAGGGCCATGTCCTTGACGGCGAATCCGCTCGCGCCCGCGCGCAGCGCCCCGTACACATGGTCGTCCTCGTCGAAGGTCGTCAGGACGAGGACCCTGGTCGGGCCAGGGTCGGCCATGATGCGGCCGGTCGCCTCGATACCGTCCACGCCGGGCATACGGATGTCCATCACGACGACGTCCGGGCGGATCTCCCGGGCCAGCCGGACGGCCTCCGTACCGTCGGCGGCCTCCCCGACGACCTCCAGATCGGGCTGGTCGGCGATCAGGACGCGCAGCCCGGAGCGTACGAGGGGCTGGTCGTCGGCGAGGACGACACGGATCGTCATCGGGCGGCCTCCCCTTTCCCGGCACGGTCCGATTCCCCGGCACGGTCCGGTCCCACAGCACGGTCCCGTTCCCCGGCCCGGTCCGGTCTCCCGGCGCGCTCCGGCAGCGGCACCCTCGCCCTCACCCGGAACCCGCCCCCGGGACGCGGCCCGGCACTGAACTCGCCGTGCAGCAAGCTGATCCGCTCCCGCATCCCGGTCAGTCCGAATCCCTCACCCAAAGCGCCACCCGGCACCGCCTTGCCGTCGTCGGTGATCTCCAGGACGAGTTCGTCGGCGCCCTGGTCGACGGTGACCAGGCAGTGCCGGGTGCCCGCGTGCCGCACCACATTGGTCAGCGCCTCCTGGACGATGCGGTACGCGGACAGGTCGATGTCGGACGGCAGCGGGTACCGCTCACCGGTCCTGACCACCTCGACCTCGATGCCCGCGTCCCCGGTGGCCACCGCGAGCCGGTCCAGGTCCGCGAGGCCCGGCGCCGGGGCACGGCCCGCCCGCTCCCCGTCCCGCGTGACCGGTTCCCCCGTGACCGGTTCGGCCTGCCGCAGCGCGACCAGGGTGCGCCGAAGCCCCGACAGGGTCTCCCTGCTGGTGGTCTCGATGGCCCGCAGCGCCTCCCTGGCCTCGGCGGGCTGGGTGTCGATGACCCGGCGGCCCACGCCCGCCTGGATCGCGATGATGCCGATGCTGTGCGCGACCATGTCGTGCAACTCGCGGGCGATCCGCAGCCGTTCGGCGGTGATCGCCTGCTCGGTGGCCCGCGCGTGCGAGGCCACGGCGAACGCGCGCTCACGGCGGATCGAGTCGCCGATCAGCCAGGCGAGGACAACGGCCGGGAGCTGGATCTGGTCGAGCAGCGTCGGACCGTCGTGCCCCGGCCTGCCGAGCTGCGTGACGATCAACTCCAGCACGGTGAAGCAGGCGACCGGCACCGCGACCCGGCGGCTCCTGGTACCCGCGATCCGGCCGAGCGCGACGGCGGCCGGCAGCATCTGCGCGATCGTGAGCTGAGGCGTCACCGTCAGGAACACGAGGGTCTGCTGGATGAGCAGCAGCAGGACGAGCGTCGTCAGCGGGAACCGCCACAGCAGCACCCCGGCGAGCACGACACCGGCCATCGCGAGCAGCGGCCCCGGCTGCAAGGCCGTGTCCCCGAGACCGATCGGGACCCGCAGCACCAGGTTGGACAGGATCAGCGTGAGCAGCGCGGCCGAGGCCCACAGCAGCACCGTGCGCCCGCGACGCACGGCGTGCGGTCGCCCGGTGGCGGAGGGGGTGGCATCCATGGCGCGAGCGTATCCAGGCCCTGGTGGGCGGGGCATCGGCCCGTGGGCGTAAACCCCTGGGCCCATGCACTCCCCGGCCGACCGCCCCCGGCGGCCCGGTCACTTCTTGGGCGGCACCGCCGGCATCCCCAGGAACGGCAGCCTCAGCTCCCCGAACGCCCCTTCCGGCACGGCCGGTGTCCGGGGCGCGACCGCCGCGACCCGCTCGTACCCGGCGCCCTGCGCGGGACGCGTATCGGGCTTGCCCTTGTTCGGCCAGTACGCCATGGCCCGCTCGGCCTGCGCGGTGATCGTGAGGGACGGGTTCACGCCGAGGTTCGCGGAGACCGCCGAGCCGTCCACGACGGAGATCCCGGGGTGCCCGTAGAGACGGTGGTACGGGTCGATCACACCGGTCTCGGGTGAGGCGCCGATCGGGCAGCCGCCGAGGAAGTGCGCGGTGAGCGGAGTGCCCATCAGCTCACCGATGTTGGAGCCCGCGAAGCCGTTGATCTCCTCGGCGAGCAGGGTCGCGGCGCGGGTCGCCTCCGGGATCTGGTCCGGGTTGGGGGCCCCATGCCCCTGACGTGCCGTCAGTAGCCCTTTGCCGATGCCGGATGTCTTGCGGTACGTCGTCAGGGAGTTGTCGAGTGACTGCATCACCAGCGCGATGATGGTCCGCTCCGACCAGCGCCGACTGGACAGCGACCGCAGGGCGAGCAGCGGATGCCGGGCCATCGAACCGAGCCAGCCGGCCACCCGGTGCCCCTGGGCGTACGGCACCTGAAGGATCGTCAGCCCGCTCATCGCGTTGGAGCCTTTGCCGTAGCGCACCGGTTCGATGTGGGTGTGGGCGTCGGAGTGGACGGAGGAGGTGATGGCCACGCCCTGGGTGAAGTCGACCTTCGCCGCGCCGTGCTTCTTGCGGTAGCGCCGGTTGTCGGTCTGCGCGCCCACCAGGGCCTCGGAGTTGGTCCGGGTCAGGGTGCCGAGCCGGTCCGGGATCCGGGGCAGCAGACCGCTGTCCTTCATACGGTGCAGCAGGGTCTGGGTGCCGTAGGTACCGGCCGCCACGACGACGCGGTGGGCGGTGACCGTACGGCCCTCGCTCTTGCGTTTCCCGTCCGTGGGCAGGGTTTTGACCGCGAAGCCGCCCCGGGAGTCCTCGGTGATCGCGACGACGGAGGTCATCGGGTGGATGACGGCGCCCGCCCGTTCGGCGAGGTGCAGATAGTTCTCGTTGAGCGTGTTCTTCGCGCCGTGCCGGCACCCGGTCATGCACTCACCGCACTCGGTGCACGCCTTGCGGGACGGCCCCGCGCCGCCGAAGTAGGGGTCGGCGACCTCCTCGCCGGGTTTCGCCCCGCACGTCCCGTCGGCATCGTCACCGTCGCCGAAGAACACGCCCACCGGCGCCATATGGAAGCTGTCGCCCACGCCCATCGCCTGCGCGGTCGCCTTGAGGTGGACGTCCGAGGGGGTCATCGTCGGATTCAGCCGCACCCCGAGCATCCGCCGCGCCTGGTCGTAGTACGGCTTCAACTCGTCCTGCCAGTCGGTGATGTCCTTCCACTGCGGGTCCTCGAAGAACGCGGCGGGCGGTACGTACAGCGTGTTGGCGTAGTTGAGCGATCCGCCGCCGACTCCGGCGCCCGCGAGGACCATCACCTTGCCGAGGAGATGGATGCGCTGGATGCCGTAGAGGCCGAGGGACGGGGCCCAGAGGTAGTTCCTCAAGTCCCAGGAGGTGCGGGGGAGTTCCTCGCGGGTGAAGCGGCGCCCGGCCTCCAGGACGCCGACCCGGTAGCCCTTCTCGGTCAGCCGCAGCGCCGACACCGCACCGCCGAATCCGGAGCCCACGACGACCACGTCATAGTCGTAGCCAGGGCCCTCGGTGTGGTCGTACGCGTCCTGACGGTCGTCCCGGCCGGGGACAGACTTGTCCTGTGACACCGATACCTCCGTAGAGAAGTGCTGGTCAGCGCAGTCGAAGGGCCTTCATCGCGCGCAGGCTGCGGCTCATGAAAGCGGCGTACTTGGCGTCGTCCATGCCGAACGCGGGCGCCATCGGCATGACGCGCTGCTGGGCGACGGTCTGCGCCTCCGTGTACTTGAGGATGCCCTCGGAGCCGTGCCGCCTGCCGAGCCCGGAGTCCTTCATGCCGCCCATCGGCGCCTGGACACTGCCGTACGCCGACGCGTAGCCCTCGTTGACGTTGACCGTGCCGGAGCGCAGCCGGGCGGCGATCGCGCGACCGCGTCGGCCGTCCTTCGTCCACACTGAGGAATTCAGCCCGTACGAGGTGGCGTTGGCGCGCTCGATCGCGTCGTCCTCGTCCGTGAAGCGGTACACGGACACGACGGGTCCGAAGGTCTCCTCGCCGCACACGGCCATCGGCGCCTCGACGCCGTCGAGGATGGTCGGCTCGTAGAAGTACGGGCCGATGTCCGGGCGCGCGACCCCACCCGCGAGGACCGTGGCACCCTTGGCGACCGCCTCGTCCACATGCCGGGTGACCGTCTCCAACTGCCGTGCGCCGACGAGCGATCCCATCTCGGCGCCGTACGCGAGGGAACGGCCCAGGCGCATCGCCTTCGTCCGGGCCGCGAACCGCTCCACGAACGCGTCGGCGACCGACTCGTGGACATACAACCGCTCGATGGAGATGCACAGTTGACCCGCCGACGAGAAGCAGGCACGGACCGCACCCGCCGCCGCCTTGTCGAGGTCGGCGTCCGCCAGGACCAGCATCGCGTTCTTGCCGCCGAGTTCGAGCGACACACCGACCAGGCGGGCCGCCGCGCCCTGGGCGACCTCGCGCCCGGTGCGGGTCGAGCCGGTGAAGGAGACGTAGTCCGCGTGCCGCACCACCTCGGGCCCGACGACCGGGCCCTCACCGAGCACGACCTGGAACACACCCGCCGGAAGTCCGGCCTCGATGAGCAGGTCACGGGCCCACAGGGCGGTCAGCGCGGTCTCGGTGTCGGGCTTCATCACGACGGCGTTGCCCGCGACGAAGGCGGGCAACGCGTCCCCGACGGACAGTTCGAGGGGGTAGTTCCAGGGCGCGATCTGCCCGACGACGCCGCGCGGCTGACGCAGCTCGGTGACCTTGGTGAGCGTCGGCACTGCGCCGGCGTGCCGCTTGGGCCGCAGATACGCGGGCGCCTTGCGGCCGTAGTGGCGCGCGGCCACCGCGACGGCCTGCACCTCCTCGTGCGCGTGCAGCCGGGCCTTGCCGGTCTCCAACTGGATGAGGTCGAGCACCTCGGCCTGCCGGGCGAGCACCAGGTCGTGGAAGCGCAGCAGGACGGCGGCGCGCTGCCGTACGGGGATGGCGGCCCACACGGTCTGCGCGGCGCGGGCCCGCTCGAAGGCGGTGGCCACGTCCTCGGGCGTCGACTCGGGCAGGTCGGCCAGTTTCTCGCCGGTGAACGGGGTGTGGTTCGCGGTACGGCCGGAGCCGACGACGTCCCGGGTGAGCTGGGCGACCAGCTCGGGCGTCACCACGTCCACCGCGGTGCGGGCACCGGCCGGGGCGGGGGCGAGCGGGTTGGTGCCGATCGGGTCCGGGGTGGCGCCGTGCGGGGCAGCGGTGGCCTGCGAGTCCGTCATGGGCGTGAGCGTAAGCCCCTGTCCCACTTTTGGGTACCCGTCGGTAACGAGCTTTCACCGACCGCACACACGACGCCAGCGATCACTGGCAAAAAGCCGCTGATCAGCAGGTTGTCACAGCCCTGGCAGGTGTTCTCACAGCCCTTGAAGCTCCAGATGGGCCACGACGTCCCGGTACAGCCGCTCCCCCGCCGGATGCGCCCAGCCCTCGGCCGGCATATAGATCTGCAACCGCCAGTACGTCCCGCTGTCGCCGCCCTGGGGGATCAACAGATCGTGGTAGCGGTAGCGGTACGGGTTGTCCTCCGTGCTGCTGTAGGGGGTCCAGTCGACAACGGTCTCGTAGGCCGTGGCGCCCTGGTGCGAGGTGGTCCGGCTGGTCACCCGCTCGTCCTTGATCTGGGTGCCGTCCGTCCCGCCGTCGCGGTAGAACTTGGCCCAGGCGGCGCCCTTGAGCCAGCTCTTTCCGGTGCCCGAGACCGTCCGGCGCTCCACGTAGATCTGGAAGACATTGCTCGGGTCGTAGAACCTCACGTTGTCGCCGGATTCTCCCTCGGAGCGCTCGTAGTCGTCGGGCACCGCGAGCGACGCCCGTACGGTCTCCTGCTCGGGCCGCACCAGCCAGCCGTCCGGCAGGTCGTCGCCGCTGAACGGGTTCACGATCAGCAGCGTCAGCGCGAGTACCACGGCCAGCACGCCCGCGCCGAGCCCATACCGCGCCCGCCGGCTGCCGACCAGGACCGGCGGCACCCAGCGGGCGGCGCGGGACAGCCGACCGGGCCCCACCCGGGTGGACGCGAGCCCGGCCACCGACGCCAGGGCCTCGCGCACCTCGGCCGCCGGGGGACGCGCCCCGGGCTCCTTGCGCAGCAGTTGCATGATCACGGTGGCGAGCGGGCCCTCCGCGCGCGCGGGCACCTGCGGCTCGGCGGACAGCACGGCTTGCAGCGTCGCCGGGGTGTGCGAGCGGCGGAACGGCGACACGCCCTCGACGGCCGCGTACAGCACCACCCCGAGTGACCACAGGTCGGACGCGGGCCCTGGGCGCTGCCCGAGGACCCGTTCCGGCGCGATGAACTCCGGGGAGCCGATGAACTCGCCCGTCTCGGTGAGCTGCTGCTCGCCCTCCACCTGCGCGATGCCGAAGTCGGTGAGCACGACCCGGTCGCCCCGGCCGAGCAGTACGTTGTCGGGCTTGACGTCGCGGTGCAGGACACCCGCCTCGTGCGCGGCCCTGAGCGCGTCCAGGACGGCGAGTCCGACCTCGGCGGCCTCGCGGGGGTCGAGGGTGCCCTCGTGGAGCCGATCGGCGAGCGACTGCCCCCGCACCAGCTCCATCACGATCCACGGCCGCCCGTCCTCCACGACCACGTCGTGCACGGTCACCACCGACGGATGGTCGATCCGCGCCGCCGCCCGTGCCTCCCGCTGCATCCGCTCGTACGCGGTCGCGCGCTGCCGCTCGCCCCACTCGCCGGGCAGCCGGGGCTCCTTGACGGCGATCTCCCGCTCCACGACCTCGTCCCTGGCCCGCCATACGGTGCCCATACCGCCGTGGCCGAGCCGGGCGACGAGCCGGTAGCGGCCACCGATGAGCCGCCCGCCGTCCTGTCGCTCGCCGTCGTGGTGGTGGTGCGTGGGCTCGTGGGCTGCGGGTCCCGGGGCGGACGGCTGGTACGGCACCGTCTCCTGAGCGGTCTCCTGGGCTGCCTCCTGGGCCTGCGGTGGCCTGAGCCCGTAGCTGGTGGGCTCGTCCCGGTCTCCCCCGTGGTTCGTCATCTCCCCATCCTGGCGAACCGGCCCCGCACCCCACCACCGGCCGGGATCAGCGGATGCAGCACCGTGACAAAGGAGTTGGGGTACGGGGAGGGGGTCCCGGTGAGGGTCCCGGTGGGGGTCAGCGAGGGGCGCCCGGCGTGAAGAAGTCCACCGCAGTGTCGAAGTACGCGCGGGCCTCCGCCGTCCTGGCGACCGGGGCCGAGACCCAGATGTCGTACATCCGGCCGCCCTCCTCCCAGCACAGGTCGAAGGTGTGCCGGGGTCCCTCGGCCTTCGTGAAGCCGTTCCAGGTGAACTCCCACAGCGCCGCCGTACGGCCGTCGTGCGTGGTCGGCGTGACCTCGCCGTCGCGGTAACCCGGGTTGTTGTCCGGTCCCTTGGCGGCCGAGCGCCGCATCACGGCGACCGGTCCGCCCGCCTCCGGGTCGGCCGTCTTGATGCCGATACGGAACTCGTAGTCCGGCGAGATGTAGAAGATCCGTGGGCCTTCCGGGCTGCGCCTGAACCCGTCGGGGACGGCGACCGAGAATCCGTCGGGGTCCTGGGCCACGCGGTAACCGGCGGGCGCGGTAGGGGTGTTGGGGGTGACGAAAGTCGAATCGGTGGGCGTCGGATTCGTGGCCGTCGGCTTGGTGGTGGCGGGCTTTGCCCCCGCCGCACCCGCGTGCCGGTCGCCCCGGTCCATCAGCAGCACGGCGGCGGACACCCCGGCGCCCGCGACGGCGGCGACCAACGCGGCCGTGATCAGCAGCCGCCGCGCCGAACGCCCGTTCCCCACAGGCTTCTTGGGCACCCCGAACGCCTCGGCCGGAGGCGTCCCGGATCCGCGCGGCGCCGGGGTGCTGGGCACATCGCGCTGAGTCGGCGTGTACGCGGGGTGGGGCGCGGCGGCGTTACGGTCCCCCGGGCGCTCGTCCACCCGGTCGGCGACGGTGCCCCCGGCCACGTAATCCCGCAGCAGTGCCTCCGCGCCGGCCGCGTCCAGGCGGGTGTCCGGGTCGCGGTCGAGGAGCCCCCGTACGACGGGCAGCAGGGGCGCCGCCTCGGCGGGCGGGTGGATCTCGTCGTGGACGACGGCGTGCAGGATGCCGCCGAGCGAGTCCCTGCGGAACGGCGACGCACCGCTCAGCGCCGCGCACAGCAGCGCCCCCAGCGACCACAGATCGGCCTCGGGCCCGGTCCGTACGCCGGACATCCGCTCGGGCGCGGTGTACTCGGGTGAGCCGACGAACTGCCCGCTCTCGGTGAGCGTCGTGGCGCCCGCGACCCGGGCGATCCCGAAGTCGGTGAGCACGACCCGGCCGGTGTCGGCCTCCAGGAGGACGTTCGCCGGTTTCAGGTCGCGGTGCAGGACCCCCGCCGTGTGCGCGGCGCGGAGCGCGCCGAGCAGGGCGAGACCGATCCGCGCGGCCTCGTCCGCGTCCACCGGGCCGGAGCGCGCGAGCCGATCCGCCAGCGAGCCGCCCTCGATCAACTCCATGACGATGTACGGGCGTTCCTCGTGCTCCACGACATCGTGCACGACGACCAGGTGCGGATGCCGCAGCCGGGCGACGGCTCGGGCCTCGCGCAGGGTCCGGTCACGCTGCTGACGCGCGTCCTCCTCGGACAGCGACAGGTCGAGGATCAGCTCCTTGACGGCGACATCGCGGTCGAGGAGCTGGTCGGCGGCGCGCCACACGATGCCCATACCGCCCCGGCCGAGCCGCTCCTGAAGACGGTAACGCCCCGCGATGACACGGACGTTCTCCCCCGTGGTCCCCATGCGACCCATCATGCCGCACCCCGTCAGGGCTGCCAGCCTCGCAGCATCGCGTCGAACTGCTCCCGTGTGGTGTCCCAGTCGGCGGCGGGCGACGACATGTAGAGGGCGTACTCGACGCCGTCACGGTCGACGTACGTCTGCTCGATGGCGCGGCGCGGGCCCGGGAACGGGTCCTTCTCGGCGGCCGTCCAGGTGAACTCCCAGAGGGAGCCCGGCAGGTCGCGGAAGAAGTTGGAGCGCAGTCCGAGGCGCTTGTAGTCGGGCAGCCGGGCGAGTTGCTTGTCGAGGTCGATCTGGTGGAGATAGGCGTTCTCGAAGTCGGGGCTCTTGTCGATGGCGATCCGTATGAAGTGGTCGCCGTTGTCCGGTGTGTAGTCGATCTGGTTGCCGAAGACCTGCCGCTTCCAGCCCTTCGGGACGGCGAGGCTGAAGCCCTCGGCGTCGTGGACCCGTATCCAGTCGTCGGGTATGGACCCGGCGGGCTGTTGGGAGGGGCCTCCGGTGGATGGCTGGGTTTCGCCGGGGGCCGATACGGACGGGCTGCCCTGGTCACCGCGCTGCCCGTCCGCGTACCGCAGCGCCAGGGCGCCACCGCCGCCGAGGAGCGCGGCGGCGACCAGCACGGAGACGACAAGGGGCCAGCGGCGGCGATGTGTAGGGGTGGGGGCGGCGGGGTGGGTGGGGTACGTGCCGGAGCCGGAGCCCGGTGTCCCGGGCGCTGTCGCGCGTACCGCGGTGACCTCGTCCGGAGTCACGGCCCGTGTGGGCACATACGCCTGTGCCGTCTGCGGACGGCGCCCCTCCGCGGCCTCGGCGAGCATCTGCTCGGCCTCGTCGGGCGTCGGGCGGGCCTCGGGGTCCTTGCGGAGCAGCGCGGTAATCACGGGGCCGAGCGCGCCGGCGTGGACGGGTTCCTCGGGCTCCTCGTCCACCACGGCCTGCATCGTCGTCAGCGGTGTGGTCCTGCGGAACGGGGACACGCCCTCGACCGCCGTGTACAGCGTCGCGCCGAGCGCCCAGAGGTCGGATGCGGGCCCGGGGTCGGCGCCCCGCACACGCTCGGGAGCCAGGTAATCCACCGACCCGACGATCTCGCCGGTCTTGGTGATGGTGGTGTCGCCCTCGACCTGGGCGATACCGAAGTCCGTGAGGAGAACACGGCCGTCCCGGGCGAGCAGGACGTTGCCGGGTTTCACGTCCCGGTGCAGGACGCCGGCGGCGTGCGCGGCACGGAGCGCGCGCAGCACCCAGAGTCCGGTCCTGGCGACCTCGGCGGGCTCGATCCGCGCCGGTTGCCGTTCCTTGACGGCGTCGGCGAGGGAGGGGCCCTCGATGAGTTCCATGACGATCCAGGGGCGGTCGTCGTGTTCGAGTACGTCGTGGACGGTGACGACGGCGGGGTGCGTGATTCTGGCGGCGGCGCGGGCCTCCGCGCGGGTGCGGGCGAGCAGGACGGCGCGCTCGCTCTCCGGCGCGTACAGAGCGGCCGTCAACTCCTTGACGGCCACCGCCCGGTGCAGCACTTCGTCGTGGGCCCGCCACACCCGGCCCATCCCACCGCGCCCGATGGACTCACCGAGCCGGTACCGGCCGGCCAGCAGCAGGCCCTGCATCTGATTCACGTTCCCCCGCAATGGTCTTGGGCACGGCCCAGCGTAGCGCTGCGCTGACTTGACCCGCGCCCCTGTGCGGACGCCAGTTCCCGACGCGACCGTGCCCCACCACGGGGGTGGTCATCCGGCCCAACCCGGGCCGATCGGGGGTGGCTTCAGCCCGCGACGGCGGGAAATGGTCCTGGTACGACCGGACCGGCCGGGATCTCTTCCGCCCGCAGCGGCGGGCCGCCGGCCTGATGCGATCACACATTCCGCCGAACCCTCAACGTCGTGGCGCACCACGGCTACGGCGGGAAAGGAACCGGCCCAGCCGGGCCGGACCCGCACCGACGAGAGTCGGCTTCCAGCCCCAACCCGCCACCAGCAGAAGCGGCACGCCCACATGGCGAATGACCAGGCCCAACCGCCTGACGCAGCCACAGATTCCGCCGAACTCTCAACGCCGTGGCGCACCACGGCTGCGGCGGAAAAGAACCGGCCCTGCCGGGCCGGACCCGCACCGACGAAATTCGCTTCCAGCCCCCAACCCGCCACCGCCAGAAGCCTCTTCCCACCGCAGCGGCGGCGCGCCCGCACGGCGAATGGCCAGGCTCAACCGCCTGACGCAGACACACATTCCGCCGAACCCTCACCGGTGCGGCCCAGCCGGGCCGGAACCGCACCCCACCACCCCCGTACCAACAGCCGGACACCCGCCGGAAGTCGCAACCCGCCCCAACCCACCACCAGCCGCCTCTTCCCGCCGCGACGGCGGCGCGCTCGCACGGCGAGTGTTCGGCGGAATGACCGAGGCCCCGCCACCTGACACATTCACGAACTCCACCGAACTCTCACCGCCGGCAGGCGAATCTTCCCACCGCAGCCGCGGCACCCCTCCGGGCAGGACCCCGTCCCCGTTACGGGGTCAGTTCGTGGGCTCGTAAGTGGCGGACGCCTGTTCGTACAGGCGGGATACCTCGTCCCGTTCCGCGTCCGGGCCCCTTACCTGGAGGACGTGGTAGCGGCCGGCGATGTTCATCGCGATGTTGCGGACGTACGTCGTGCGGCCCTGAGCGTCCTGCCAGGTGAACTGGCCCTCGGCCATCGCGCGCCCGCCCACCTCGATCCGCCGCATCCCGCTCGACGTGGCCCACGTCGAGTCCCGGAACGGCTGCAACTCGGCCTCCCGCTCCCGCTGATACGTCATCGGGTCGGATCCGTACACCTTGGTGCTGTCGCGCCCGGGGACGACGATGAGTTCGAAGTCGCCCTTGCTGTAGACCACTTGGCCCTGGCCGTTCTTGGGCGACCGGTCCCAGCCGGAGGCCACCGCGACCTGGAATCCCTCACTGTCCTTGCGCAGCGTGAAACCCCGGGGCAGATCAGGCCCGGTGGTCTGCGGCTTCTGCGACCCGGGACTCTTCGACGGCTTCGCGTCACCGCCCCCGTCACCGGCGGGAGTCTCACCGGCACCCGCACCCGCACCCGTACCGCTGTCCGACGAGCGACCCGGCGTAGGGCTCACGCCCCCCGTCGCACCGGTCGCCCCGGTCCGTTCACTCGTATCGGCCTTCGGCATGAACACCACCGCATACGCCACGGCCGCCACCAGCCCGAGCAGAATCAGCACGAGGAGGGTCCGGCCCAGCTTGGCGGGCCCACTCCGACCGGTCCCACTCCGACCGCCGCCCCCACGCATACCGGCATCCGCACGCGTACCGGCCCGCTTGTGCCGCCCATGGTGCCCCGCGCCGGCGGACGCACGGGACGCACGGGACCGGCGCCGGCGCACCAGCTCCCCCCGCCGCCGCAGAATCGGCAACCGGCGCGGGTCGGCCGGCGGAGCCACGATCACCTCGTTCCCCGCCTCGGCCTCCGGCGCCGACCGCACCAACGACCGCAGCCAGCCCCGCAGTTCCTCGAAGTCGGGGCGCTCGGTGGGGTCCTGACGCAGCAGCGACTCGACCACAGGCCGCAGCGGCCCGCACTCCTCGGCGAACGCGGGCGGCTCGGCGCACACGAGCTGCACCAACTCGGTGGTGCTGTCCTCCGGATACGGGGCATGCCCCTGCACCGCGCGAAACAGCAGCGCGCCCAGCGCCCACAGATCCGTCGCGGGACCGATCGGCGCGGCGAGCTGCCAGTTGTCGTGCACGGGCCCGGCCTGTTCGGGCGCCCACCGCTCGGTGACGGGCCCCACGACGGCCATCCGCGCCTGCCGGGCCCGGTCGGCGGCGAGCGCGGTGGCGGGACCACGACGGGGGTTGGGGACGTCCCACTGCGGCACCGGACCGCCGGCCGGTACGGAAGCGGGCGGTACAGGGACAGGCGCGGGCCCATTGCCCCCGGCCGAACCCGGCACCGCCGAACCCGGCGGCAGCGCGGCGGCCGACCCACCCCGGGGCAGCGCCCCGTGCCACGTACCCGGCGGTCGGCGCACCCCGTACGGATCGGTGATCCGGCCATGCGGATCGGCACGGTCGGGCTCCGGCGACGGCGTCGGCGTCAGCCCCTCGGGCAGCCCACCGGAACCGCCGCCGCGCTGCTCCTCGTTGACCCGGGCGGCGGCCCTGGCCCCGGCGCGGTACGCGGCGATGGCGCCCGCACGCGCGGCACGGGCGTCGGACTCGGGCGACGGAAGCCGCGGTGTCAGAGCGCCGCCCCCGGCCCCCCGCGCCGCCGGCAGTGAACCCCCTGGCGTCGGCGGCGCGTTGACCTGCGAGGGCCCCGCGTCGGGCACCCCGTCGGCGTCCGTCTCGGGCCGCGGGTCGTACCCGCACAGCGCCTCCTCGGCCGCCCCCGCCGCGAGCCCGGTGAGCATCACACGCCCGTCGTCGCAGATCAGCACGGTCCGGACGGTGATGTTGCGGTGCACCCAGCCGTGCGCGTGCAGTACCCGCAGCGCGGTGAGCACATCGGCGGCGACCTCGGCCGCGCGGTACGGCGTCAGCGGCGCGTCGGTGAGCAGCGCGGACAGCGGCCGGGCGGGCACCAGTTCGCTGACGATCCACAGCGAACCGCCCTCGGCGAACACGTCGAAGACCTGGTCGAGCCGGGGATGGTCGGGGATCTGCGCGGCGGCCTGCGCGGCCTCGATCGCGCGCCGCACCGCCGGATCACCGGACCGCCCGGCAGTGCCTGGGCCCCCGCGCCACGCCCCGCGCCCGGCCCCGCCTCCCGGTGGCACACCGTCACGGTGCACGAACCCCTCGGGCAGCCCGTCCGCGTCGAGCACCTCGGCCTCGACGATCTCCGGCAGCGGCACCTGCCGGACATGGACCTCCTGACCGCTGTACGTGTCGAAGGCCCGGGTGTACGACGGCTCGTACGCGTCGGACGGCGGCAGCGGCAGGCGGTAGCGGTCCGCGAGCACGCGCCCCGCGTAGTCGTCCACGACACCTTCCCCCTGTCCGCCCGGCGGTCAATTCCGTTCGTCACGCGACCTGTTACGGCTGCGTACGGTCGGCAACCACTCACGATACGTGCCTAATGCGTGCCCGTACGGAGGGATGCCGGAACTCACCGAGAGTGACGGTTTCAGGACTTCGGCTGGAAGGTCCGTGTGAACGTCTGCCACGTGGCGCGCCGTTCCTCGTCGTCCCAGTTGTCCGCCTTCGACGTGTACATCAGCGCATAACCGAGCTTCGCGCCGACCACGAAGCCACGGTCTATCGACCGGTACTTGGTACCGCCGTCGACGTAGGTGAACTCCCAGTCGGCGGCCTCCCAGTCCCGGAAGTCCACCTTCTCGATCCGGATCCGCTCGTACTGGGCCCGGCGCATGCCCTTCTCCTGGTTCTTCCAGTCGGCCACCGCGTCGTCCTTGGGCGCGGACGTCCAGCCGACGAGCAGCCGCTGATCGTCGGGCCCGGTGAACCGGGCGCCGGCCGCGTCCGTGGACGCGTACTTCCACCCCTTGGGCAGCCCGATCGAGAAGCCCTGCGCATGGCGGTACGTGCTCTCGGCGCCGGTTCCGGTGCTGCTGTCGGGACTGGGGTCGGCGGGGTTGTTCCCGACACCGGACCCGGGGCTGGAACTGGCCCCGGTCTCCTTGTCGGACCCCTTGTCCTTGCCCTTGTCGCCGGAGTCCCCGGAACCGCTGCCGCTGTTGTCGTCCTTGCCCTGGTCCCCGCCGGCGGTGGCCCCGCTGGACGCGGACGGCTTCCCGCCGGTGCCGCCGTCGGCCGCCGTGTCGTCGCCCCCGCCCCGGAGCACGATCGCCAGGACCGTACCGAGCACGGCCAGCGCGACGACGACGGCGATGACGACGAGGGTGCGGCGCGGGACGACGTCCGTGAGGGACGCCTTGGCGGCGGGAGGTGAGGTGGGCGGGGCGGGCGGGGCGGCCACGGAGGCGTTCGCGGCAACGGGCGCCGCGGTCTTCGGCGAGGCTTTCGGCACCGGAGGCGTGGGCGGCACGGGCGGCAGCGGGACGACCCGGGTCGCGTCGGCCGGGGGCTCCGGCGTGGCCTCGGGCGCGTTGATGACACCGAGCAGCATGGTCCGGGTCGCCGCGTCGTCGAGCCGCTGCTCGGGGTCCTTGGCGAGCAGCCCGTAGATGACCTCTTCCAACGGGCCCGCGTTCTTGGGCTGTTCGACCGGTTCCGTCATCACCGCGGTGAGCGTCGCGATGGCAGATCCCTTGTCGTACGGCGGAACGCCTTCCACCGCCGCGTAGAGCAGTCCGCCGAGCGACCACAGGTCGGCGGCGGGTCCCGGCCGGTGGCCGCGCGCCCGCTCCGGCGAGATGTACGAGGGCGCGCCGACGAGCATGCCGGTCGAGGTGATGGACGGGTCGCCCTCGACCTGGGCGATACCGAAGTCGGTGAGGACGACACGGCCGTCGTCGGAGATGAGGACGTTCGACGGTTTGACGTCGCGGTGCAGGATGCCCTCGCGGTGGGCGGCGCGCAGCACGTCGAGGATCGCGAGTCCCACCTCGGCGGCGCGGCGGGGCTCCAGGAGTCCGTCCTCGCGGATGGCCTCGGCGAGGGACTTGCCCTCGACGAGTTCCATGACGATCCACGGCCGGTCGTCCTCGTCCACGACATCGAAGACGGTGACCGCGCTGTTGTTGCGGATCCGCGCGATCGCCTTGGCCTCGCGCAGGGTACGGGTGATCAGGCGGCGCTTCTCGTCCTCGTCGATGCTGTTGGGGAACCGGAGTTCCTTGACGGCGACGGTCCTGCCGAGCATCTCGTCCTTGGCCCGCCAGACGGTGCCCATACCGCCCCGCCCGAGCACGTCCCCGAGCCGATACCGCCCGGCGAGCAGCCGATCGGTCCGCGCGCCGGGAGCGGCGGCCTTGTTCTGGGGGGCCTTCCGAGGAGGTTCCGACCGATCGGACCGAGAGGGTTCGGAGCGAGGGGAATCCGACGGAGAGGGTTCCGACCGAGGATCTTCCGGCTCCTTGTCGGCAGCCTTGCCCGTGCCGGTACGGATGTCGTCCTCCGGCGCGGGAGCGTCCTCGTCGGCCGCCTCGGCCGCCCGGTCCGCCCCTTGATCCGGCACCCGATCTCGATCCGGCACCTGATCCGCCACCTGATCCGGCCGAGCCTGCCGCGGATCCGAACCGGACACACCGTCCCCCTTGTCCGAACCGGTCACACCGTCACGGCTGTCCGAGCCACCGGCACCGCCGCCCCCGGCCTCCGTGCTCAGGTCAGCCCCGGCGTCGTCGCGCCCACCGGCCCCCCGGTCCCGCTCCGCCTCCGACATGCGTCCCCTCATGCAACCCGCCCTGACAGAGCCTTCATTGTCCCTTACCCGGGGACCGGTCGGCGCTCAGGGTCCGCCGTCGCGCATGATGTTCCGCACACTGGGAAGGACCCCGATGCCCGTACGCCCCGCGCTTCTGGCCCTGCCGCTGGCCTTGGCCCTGCTCTTCCTGGCCCCGGGCAGCTCACCGGCTCACGTACCCCCGATCTCGAAGGCCACCCTTCCTTTGTTCACGGGCAAGGGCAAGGCCCGTACGGCCGCGCTCCTGTCCGGCGGCCGGTTCGCCCGTACCGGTACGGGCATCCGCCGCGCCGACCGCTTCCGCGCGGGCAGTGTCACCAAGACCTTCATAGCGACGGTCGTCCTTCAACTCGCCGCCGCACACCGCCTCTCCCTCTCCGACCCCGTCGACCGCCACCTCCCCGGACTGATACAGGGTCACGGCAACGACGGCCGCGCGCTCACCCTGCGGTCCCTGCTCACCCACACCAGTGGTCTGCGCGACTTCGCCGCCGACACCCGGGGCAGGGTCCCCCTGACACCCCGCCAGGCGATAAGTCTCGCCGTGGCCCACCCGCCGTCATCCCGGGGCCGGTTCGCGTATTCCAACACCAACTACGTCGTACTGGGCCTGGTGATCGAGCAGGTCACCGGACACTCGTACGCCGAGGAGGCCGAGCGCCGCGTGATCCGCCCGCTGCGGCTGACCGGCACGTCCTTCCCCGGGTCCCGCACCACCCTCCCCACACCGCACGGCGTGTCCTACACCGCCGGTGGGCGCGAGGTCACCGAGGTCGATCCGCGGGTGGCGGGCGCGGCGGGCGAACTCGTCTCCACGCTGGACGACCTGAACCGCTTCTACGCGGCCCTCCTCGGCGGCGACCTCCTGCCGACCGCGCAACTGCGCGCGATGCTCGACACGACCGCCACGGACGGCACGTACGGCATGGGCCTCGACGCGGTGACGCTGCCGTGCGGTACGACCGTCTGGGGCCATGACGGCCGTATCGCCGGCAGTTACGTCCGGGTGGCCGCCTCCCGCGACGGCCACCACGTCCTCACCTACCGCACCGACTCCGACGCCCTGCTCGCCCCGAGCGCGGAACGGGCCCTGCTGACGGCCGAGTTCTGCCCGAACGGTTCCGGACCATGAGCGGCCGGGGTCAGCCCAGCGGGACGATGTCCGGTGCGCCGAGCCGCGCCGCGTCCGCCGTCAGGTCGTCCGGCTGCCGCTGCGACTCCCGCTCCGCCTCCACCCGCTTCTCGTAGTGCTGCACCTCCCGCTCGATCTGGTCCTTGTCCCAGCCCAGCGCGGGCGCCATCAGCTCCGCGACCTCCCGCGCGCACCGCGTACCCCGGTCGAAGGTCTCGATCGAGATGCGGGTCCGCCGGGTGAGGACGTCGTCCAGATGACGGGCGCCCTCGTGCGTCGCCGCGTACACCGCCTCGGCGCGCAGATAGTCCTCGGCGCCCTGCAAGGGTTCGCCGAGGGTCGGGTCGGCGGCGATCAGGTCGAGCACCTCTTCGCTGAGCGATCCGTACCGGTTCAGCAGGTGCTCCACGCGGACGACATGGATTCCGGTGCGCGCGGCGGTCCGCGCGCGGGCGTTCCACAGCGCGTGGTAACCGTCCGCGCCGAGCAGCGGCGTCTCCTCCGTGACACAGTCGGCGACGCGCTGATCCAGGCCGTGCACCGCCTCGTCCACGGCGTCCTTCGCCATCACCCGGTACGTCGTGTACTTACCGCCCGCGACGACCACCAGGCCCGGCACCGGGTGCGCCACCGTGTGTTCCCGGGAGAGCTTGCTGGTGGCGTCCGACTCACCGGCGAGCAGGGGCCGCAGGCCCGCGTACACGCCCTGCACGTCGTCACGCGTGAGGGGCACCGCGAGCACCGAGTTGACGTGCTCCAGGAGGTAGTCGATGTCGGCGCTCGACGCCGCCGGGTGGGCCTTGTCGAGGTCCCAGTCGGTGTCGGTGGTGCCGACGATCCAGTGCCGGCCCCACGGGATGACGAACAGCACGCTCTTCTCGGTCCGCAGGATCAGCCCGGTCGTCGAGTGGATGCGGTCCTTCGGTACGACCAGATGGATGCCCTTGGACGCGCGGACATGGAACTGGCCGCGCTCGCCGACCATCGCCTGCGTGTCGTCGGTCCACACACCCGTGGCGTTGACGACCTGCTTCGCCCTGATCTCGTACTCACCGCCGCCCTCCATGTCCTGCACGCGCGCGCCGACGACCCGCTCGCCCTCACGGAGGAAACCGGTGACCCGCGCGCCGTTGGCGGCCTTCGCGCCGTACGCCACCGCCGTGCGCACCAGCGTGGCCACATAGCGGGCGTCGTCCATCTGCGCGTCGTAGTACTGAAGGGCGCCCGTCAGCGCGTCCTTCTTGAGGCAGGGGGCGACCCGCAGGGCATGACGGCGGGTCAGATGCCGGTGCCTGGGCAGACCCCTGCCGTGGCCGCGCGCCATCGACATCGCGTCGTACAGGGCGACGCCCGAGCCCGCGTACAGCCGCTCCCAGCCCTTGTGCTGCAAGGGGTACAGGAACGGCACCGGTTTCACGAGGTGCGGGGCGAGGCGCTCCAGGAGGAGTCCGCGCTCCTTGAGTGCCTCGCGGACCAGCGCGAAGTCGAGCATCTCCAGATAGCGCAGCCCGCCGTGGATCAGTTTGCTCGACCGGCTCGACGTGCCCGACGCCCAGTCGCGGGCCTCGACGATTCCGGTACTCAGGCCCCGGGTCGCGGCGTCGAGGGCGGTACCCGCACCCACCACACCCGCGCCCACGACCAGGATGTCCAGCTCCCGCTCGGCCATGGCCGCGAGTGCCTCGGCGCGCTCCTCCGGCCCCAGTGTCGCTGTCCTCACCGCTGCCTCCCGTCACAGGCGAGTCGGCCGCACCGATCGGTGCCCGTACTCACTCCCCCTCTTTCCCAGTCTTTTCCGATTCTTGCCGGACCGCCCGACTTCAGCCACCACGCATGGCTGGACTGTGGACAACACTCGGTGAATCTCGGGCACCCAATACCGCATAACGGTCATATTTACTCCTAGTCTGACATTGCGCTGGTCCACCTTGTCCACAGGACTTGCGTGATCCTCCCGCTCCGGCTATTGGGAAGGACGGCCCACCGCCATGCCCGCAGATCTCGCCGTCATCGGACTCGGCCACCTCGGACTGCCTCTCGCCCAGGCAGCCGTGGCCGCCGGCATCGACACGCTCGGTTACGACCCGGGGCTCTCGCCCGACCGCCCGGTGGCCCGCTTCCCGGCGGACGCCGTGGACGGCGGCGTCCTGACCTCGGCCGATCTGCGCCGGATGCTCTCGGGGGGCTTCCGGCCGACGGCGGACCCGACAGGGCTCGGCCGGGTCCGTACGGCCGTCATCTGCGCCCCGACACCACGGGGCGCCGACGGTTCGCCGGAACTGGGCCAAGTGGGCGACGCGGCACGCGCCCTCGCCACACGGCTGCGCCCCCACACCACCGTCATCCTGGAGTCACCGGTATCCCCCGGCACCACCGAGGAGTTCCTGCTGCCCCTCCTGGAACAGGGCTCGGGACTGCGGGCGGGCCGTGACTTCCACCTCGCGTACTCGCCGAGCCGGGTCGACCCCGGCAACCGCGCCCACCGCTACGCCGCGACGCCCAAGGTCATCGGCGGCCTCACCCCCGCCTGCACCGAATCGGCCGCCGCCTTCTACGGGCGCCTCACCGACAAGGTCGTCCGCGCGCGGGGGCTGCGCGAGGCGGAGACGGTGCAGCTCCTGGAGACCAACTTCCGACACGTCAACATCGCGCTCGTCAACGAAATGGCCGTCCTCTGCCAGGACTTGGGCGTCGACCTGTGGGACGTCATCCGCTGCGCGGAGACCAAGCCGTTCGGCTTCCAGGCGTTCCGGCCGGGCCCGGGAGTCGGCGGCCACGGCGTCCCCCAGGACCTCTCGGGCCCGCACCACACGGTCCGCCCCCTCCGCATGGTCGAACTGGCGCAGCAGGTCAACAGCCATATGCCGCAGTACGTCATCCAGCGAGCGGCGACCCTGCTCAACGAACACGGCAAGTCCGCGCGGGGCGCCCGCGTGCTGCTCCTCGGCGTCACGTACAAGCCCGACCTCGCGGACCAACAGAACTCCCCCGCACGGGAGATCGCCACCCGCCTGATGGAACTCGGCGCCTCCGTCAGCTACCACGACCCGTACGTCCCCGCCTGGAACATCCTGGACCGCCCGGTCCCCCGCGCGGACTCCCTCTACGAAGCGGCAGCGGAAGCCGACTTGACCCTGTTGCTGCAACACCACCGGACCTACGACTTGCAGGGCCTGTCGGTAAAGGCCCAACTCCTGCTGGACACAAGGGGGGCAACCCCCACGGGGGCGGCGCACAGGTTGTGAAGGGGGGCGCGCGGAACAGCCCGAGCATCTGAGACTGGTGGCGCACGGAAGGGCCCCGAAGCTACCGTGGAAACAGGTGGGGCCTACCGCAGCGGGTAATGCAGTACTGCGGCAGGCTCCTGATGGTTCGCAGAGTGTCCACCCCTAATCTCTGTAGGGGTGGCCGCTCACCATCCAAAAATCCATCCCCTCCGGCACCGCACCGTCCCTCGACGGATCGGGTACCGTACAAATAGGTGGAGCCCACCGCAGTGGGTGCTGCGGCAGGCTCCTGGTTGATTCACGGGTGTCCGCCCCTAGTCTCTGTGGGGGCGGCCGCTCACCATCCAAAAATCCGCAAAATCCACCTCCTCCAGCACTGCACCGTCCGCAGACGGATACGGTCCCAGCGGGTGGGCTTGCGGTGGCGACCCATGGTGCGCCCCCTTCCACATCGCCACCCATTGACCCGGTAGGCGGCATGTTCAGAACTCGGGCCGGGCCCCGAGGGCCGGGGTCCGGAACGACGTCCTTGGAAGGGGGCGCCCCCTGAGAACTGGGGCGCCGGACACCGACACTAGCGACCCGACACGGCCATTCGGCCCACATTCGCCCCGAACGCAACCGTGCGCCCCCTGGCGCACAACGCGCCCCCCACCAGGGCCGTTTGGGTAAGCCGGACAACACGAAGGGGCCCGGTCACCCACCTGTGTGAGTGACCGGGCCCCTTCGTGCGGTCGGACGCGGTCGAGCCGAGCGCAGCGTCCCGCTACCTCTTGTGCTGCGAGTCCGCCACCGTGACCTCGACGCGCTGGAACTCCTTGAGTTCGCTGTAGCCGGTCGTCGCCATCGCGCGGCGCAGGGCGCCGAAGAAGTTCATCGAGCCGTCGGGAATGTGCGAGGGACCGGTGAGGATCTCCTCCGTGGTACCGACCACGCCCAGGTCGACGCGAGTGCCGCGCGGCACGTCCTCATGGACGGCCTCCATGCCCCAGTGGTGCCCCTGACCCGGCGCGTCCGTCGCACGGGCGAGCGGCGACCCCATCATCACGGCGTCCGCACCGCAGGCGATGGCCTTGGGCAGGTCACCGGACCAGCCGACACCACCGTCGGCGATGACGTGGACGTAGCGACCGCCGGACTCGTCCATGTAGTCCCGCCGGGCCGCCGCCACATCCGCCACCGCCGTGGCCATCGGCACCTGGATACCGAGGACATTGCGCGTGGTGTGCGCGGCGCCGCCGCCGAACCCGACGAGCACACCGGCGGCACCGGTCCGCATCAGGTGCAGCGCCGCCGTGTACGTGGCACAGCCGCCGACGATCACCGGTACGTCGAGTTCGTAGATGAACTGCTTGAGGTTGAGCGGCTCGGCGGCACCCGAGACATGCTCGGCGGAGACCGTGGTCCCGCGGATCACGAAGATGTCGACACCGGCGTCCACGACGGCCTTCGAGAACTGGGCCGTACGCTGCGGCGAGAGCGCGGCGGCGGTGACGACGCCCGAGTCCCGCACCTCCTTGATGCGCTGCCCGATCAGCTCTTCCTTGATCGGCGCCTCGTAGATCTCCTGAAGGCGACGGGTCGCGCCGTCGGCCGGCAGCTCCCCGATCTCGTCGAGCAGCGGCTGCGGGTCCTCGTACCGGGTCCAGAGACCTTCGAGGTTGAGCACGCCGAGGCCGCCCAGCTCGCCGATGCGGATGGCGGTACGCGGCGACACGACCGAGTCCATGGGGGCGGCCAGGAACGGCAGCTCGAAGCGGTAGGCGTCGATCTGCCAGGCGATCGAGACCTCCTTCGGGTCGCGCGTACGACGGCTCGGGACGACGGCGATGTCGTCGAAGGCATACGCCCGCCGGCCGCGCTTGCCGCGCCCGATCTCGATCTCAGTCACGTGTGTGGCCTTTCCCTCTGCGCTTCAGCGCCTTCCAGTATCCCCGACCCAAGCGACGAGGGCGGCCCCGGACCTCCGGAACCGCCCTCCACGCGCGCGTACGGATCACTCGCGGCTGTTGCTTACGGCTACTTACGGCTGTAGTTGGGTGCCTCGACCGTCATCTGGATGTCGTGCGGGTGGCTCTCCTTGAGGCCCGCCGAGGTGATCCGGACGAAACGGCCGCGGTCCTGGAGTTCGGGGACGGTGCGTCCGCCGACATAGAACATCGACTGACGCAGTCCGCCGACGAGCTGGTGCACGACGGCCGAGAGCGGGCCGCGGTACGGCACCTGGCCCTCAATACCCTCGGGCACGATCTTCTCGTCGGACGCGACGCCCTCCTGGAAGTACCGGTCCTTGGAAAACGACTTCCGCTCGCCCCGGGTCTGCATCGCGCCGAGCGAGCCCATACCGCGGTACGACTTGAACTGCTTGCCGTTGATGAACAGCAGCTCACCCGGCGACTCCTCGCAGCCCGCGAGCAGCGAACCGAGCATCACGGTGTCGGCGCCGGCGACCAGGGCCTTGGCGATGTCACCGGAGTACTGGAGGCCGCCGTCGCCGATCACCGGGATGCCGGCGGCCTTCGCGGCGAGCGAGGCTTCGTAGATCGCGGTGACCTGCGGTACGCCGATACCTGCGACGACCCGGGTGGTGCAGATGGAACCG
Organism: Streptomyces sp. NPDC058001; assembly: GCF_042886315.1. Taxonomy (NCBI): domain Bacteria; kingdom Bacillati; phylum Actinomycetota; class Actinomycetes; order Kitasatosporales; family Streptomycetaceae; genus Streptomyces; species Streptomyces sp. NPDC058001. The sequence goes on along the minus strand of NZ_JBHVQT010000001.1, from coordinate 275,171 downwards.
GGGCCCACGCCGACCTTGATGCCGTCGACTCCGGCGTCGATCAGGGCCTGGGCGCCGTCCCGGGTGGCGATGTTGCCGCCGATGACGTCGATGCCCGACGAATTCGACTTGATCTTGGCGACCATGTCGCCGACCAGCCGGGAATGGCCGTGCGCGGTGTCGACCACGATGAAGTCGACGCCCGCCTCGATCAGGGCCTGGGCCCGCTCGAAGGAGTCCCCGGCGACCCCGACGGCCGCGCCGACGAGGAGCCTGCCCTCGGCGTCCTTCGCGGCGTTCGGATACTTCTCGGCCTTGACGAAGTCCTTGACCGTGATCAGGCCCTTGAGGATGCCCCCGTCGTCGACGAGCGGCAGCTTCTCGATCTTGTGCCGGCGCAGCAGCTCCATGGCGTCCACGCCGGAGATGCCGACCTTGCCGGTGACCAGGGGCATCGGGGTCATGACCTCGCGCACCTGACGGGTACGGTCCGCCTCGAAGGCCATGTCACGGTTGGTGACGATGCCGAGCAGCTTGCCGCCACCGTCGGTGACCGGTACGCCACTGATACGGAACTTGGCGCAGATCGCGTCGGCCTCGCCCAGCGTCGCGTCCGGGTGGACGGTGATCGGGTCGGTGACCATGCCGGACTCGGACCGCTTCACCAGGTCGACCTGGTTGGCCTGGTCGGCGATGGACAGATTGCGGTGCAGGACACCGACGCCGCCCTGCCGTGCCATGGCGATGGCCATCCGGGACTCGGTGACCTTGTCCATGGCGGCGGACAGCAGCGGGATGTTCACCCGCACGTTCTTCGAGATGTGCGAGGCGGTGTCGATCTGGTCGGGCGCCATGTCGGACGCGCCCGGCAGCAGCAGCACGTCGTCGTAGGTCAGCCCGAGTGTCGCGAATTTCTCGGGCACTCCGTCGACGTTGGCAGTCATGACACCTTCCCCAAATGGCCTTGATCGGTGCGGATGTCCATGCTACGGGAACATTGGGCACCGTTGCCCCGCCCAGTCAACCGAACCAGACAGGGGCCGCGCCCCCGTCACCCCCGGCCCGGGAGGCTCGGCACCGCCGAACCCCACCACCCCGCGTCCCACCGCTGCGGCGGAAAAGAAATGGGACTGCGCCCCAAACCCCCAGGGACCTCCACCCCCACCTCGTTGTGGGCACAGGGCGGGTGGGTGGGGGTTACTGCTCTGCCAAGGCGCGTAGGCGGCTCAAGGCCCGGTGCTGGGCAACCCGTACCGCCCCCGGTGACATCCCCAGCATCTGGCCCGTTTCCTCGGCCGTGAGGCCCACCGCGATGCGCAGGAGAAGGAGTTCCCGCTGGTTCTCGGGCAGGTTGGCGAGGAGTTTCTTGGCCCATTCGGCGTCGCTGCTGAGCAGCGCCCGTTCCTCGGGACCGAGGGAGTCGTCGGGGCGCTCGGGCATCTCGTCCGAGGGCACCGCGGTCGACCCGGGACGCCGCATCGCCGCCCGCTGAAGGTCGGCGACCTTGTGCGCGGCGATGGCGAAGACGAACGCTTCGAAGGGCCTGCCCGTGTCCTTGTAGCGCGGCAGAGCCAGCAGCACCGCCACACACACCTCCTGCGCCAGGTCCTCCACGAAATGCCGCGCGTCACCGGGCAGTCGGGACAGCCGGGTGCGGCAGTACCGCAGGGCAAGAGGGTGGACATGGGCGAGCAGGTCGTGCGTGGCCTGCTCGTCGCCGTCGACAGCACGATGGACGAGCGCACCGATCACCGTCGTCCCGTCGTCGCGCATCGAACCATGGTGCCTTGGCGTCCCGCGCTCCGCGGCACCTGGTCCGTAGTTGTGCACCGAAGCGTTATGAGCAGGTGCGCCGGAACTCATCTCCTGCGCCCTCCCCTTCCGCTCGTCCGACTCGTCCCCAGGGAACTCCACACCTCAAGGATGCGGCATCCGACGGGAAACGAGCGGCGGGCACCGCAGGAACCGCCCCGCCCGCCCTCCGGCGGGCGGGGATCACCGAACCCCCGCGGCGGCTCACCTGCTCACCTAACGGACCAGGCCCCAGCGGAAACCGAGCGCCACAGCGTGCGCGCGGTCCGAGGCGCCGAGCTTCTTGAAGAGCCGCCGTGCGTGGGTCTTCACGGTGTCCTCGGACAGGAACAGCTCACGGCCGATCTCCGCGTTGGAGCGGCCGTGGCTCATGCCTTCGAGGACCTGGATCTCACGCGCCGTGAGCGTGGGGGCGGCCCCCATCTCGGCCGACCGCAGCCGGCGCGGGGCGAGCCGCCAGGTGGGGTCGGCGAGCGCCTGGGTGACGGTCGCGCGCAGTTCGGCGCGCGAGGCGTCCTTGTGCAGATAGCCGCGGGCACCGGCGGCGACCGCGAGCGCGACCCCGTCGAGATCCTCGGCGACCGTCAGCATGATGATGCGGGCGCCGGGGTCCGCCGAGAGCAGCCGGCGTACCGTCTCCACGCCGCCCAGGCCGGGCATGCGCACGTCCATCAGAATCAGGTCCGAACGGTCGGCCCCCCAGCGGCGGAGGACTTCCTCACCGTTGGCCGCCGTCGTCACCCGCTCGACACCGGGCACGGTCGCGACCGCGCGACGGAGCGCTTCTCGGGCAAGCGGGGAGTCGTCGCAGACGAGGACGGATGTCATGACCGCCCTCCGCAGCTGATGCGCGTCACCTTGAGCCTCCAGGCTGGTACGAATCGTCACCTGTGCGATTGACGCACTCGGACATGTGCCCGAGCACTTCTCTCTTCAACCGCCTCCGGCACTCTCAACGATGGTCACCCGAAAGAGTTACGGGTCACTCAGCCACCTTCGGCACTCTACGTGAGGGAGCGGACACACCCCAGGCACCGCGCGTGACTGAAAGTTTTCACCAAGAGCTACGCCCCATTTGGCGGCTTTTCTTCCCATTACTTGGTGTCTGAGGCTAGATTCCTAAAGAGTCATATTTTCATCTCCTTAGACAGTAGATGTACGGTCGTGGGCACTGTCCGCGTCAGAACGGCTACAAGGGGACAAGCAATGGCAGATTTCTCCCGCCTTCCCGGACCGAACGCAGATCTGTGGGACTGGCAGCTCCTCGCGGCATGCCGCGGGGTCGACAGCTCGCTCTTCTTCCACCCGGAGGGCGAGCGCGGTGCGGCACGGAGCGCACGTGAGAACTCGGCCAAGGAGGTCTGCATGAGGTGCCCGGTGCGCGCCGAGTGCGCGGCCCACGCACTGTCGGTGCGGGAGCCGTACGGCGTCTGGGGCGGGCTGACCGAGGACGAGCGCGAAGAGCTGATGGGCCGCGCCCGCAACCGGCTCGTCACGGCCTCGACGTCGAGCGCCGCGGCAGCTCCACATCACTGAAGGAACGTTTCTGCAAAAACCCTCCCCCAGGCGCGCACCCCCTACGCGTCGGCGGCCCGCGTCAGATGGTGGAGGGTGGCCGAGACTGCCGGGACCTGGGCCAGGTCCGGCAGCGTGAGCGCGACGATCTCGCGCCGCACGGCCGGTTCCACCGTCACGGTTCTGGCCCGCTTCGGCCGCACCGACTCCAGCGCGAGTTCGGGCAGAACGGCCACGCCGAGACCGGCGCCGACCAGGCCGATCACGGCCGGGTAGTCGTCGGTCGCGAAGTCGATCCGGGGCTCGAAGCCCGCGCTCGCACAGACCTCGACCAGTTGCCGCCGGCAGCGCGGGCAACCCGCGATCCACGGTTCCCCCGCCAGTTCCCCTATGCCCACAGAACCGGCCCTGGCCAGCGGATGCCCTTCGGGTACGAGACCCACGAGACGGTCGGCGAGCAGGGGGCGCACCACCAGATCGGACCAGTCGTCGGTGATCGAAGCGCCCTCGTACCGGAACGCGAGCGCGATGTCGCAGTCGCCCTCGCGGAGCATCTCGACCGAGCGCGGCGGCTCGGCCTCCACCAGCGAGACCCGGGTGCCGGGATGCGCGGCGCGCAGGGCCGCGAGCGCGGTGGGTACAAGGGTGGAGCTGCCGCTTGGGAAGGAGACCAGGCGGACCCGGCCCGCGCGCAGTCCGGCGATGGCGGCGACCTCCTCCTCGGCGGCCGTGAGCCCGGAAAGGATGCCCGCGGCATGCCGGACCAGGGCTTCTCCCGCCTGGGTCAGCCGGGTCTCGCGGCCCGCGCGGATCAGCAGCGGGGTTCCCGCGGAGGCTTCGAGCGCCTTCATCTGCTGGCTGACGGCGGGCTGGGTGCAGCCCAGCTCACGGGCCGCCGCCGAGAAGGAACCGGTGGCGGCGACGGCACGCAGGACACGGAGGTGTCGGGCCTCGATCACTCTTTGAGCATAAGCGAATCTTGGACAGTCCGGACAATATTGCGTCGACGCTTTGACCCTGTATCGCCTAGCGTGCCGTCATGAAGCTTCTGTCTGTGAGTCTCGGACGCCCCCGGTCCGCCCCGTACACCGATCAGCGGGACGGCATCACGGGCATCGACAAGCGGCCGGCCGACGGGCCTGTGCGGATCACGGCTCCGGGACCCAAGGGGATCGGCGCGAGCGGGGTCGCGGGCGACGCGGTGTGCGACACCCGCCACCACGGCGGGAACGACCAGGCGGTGTACGCGTTCGCGCGCGAGGACCTGGACGACTGGGAGCGCGAGTTGGGCCGGCCCCTGGCGAACGGCGCGTTCGGCGAGAACCTCACCACCTCGGGTGTCGATGTCACCGGCGCCCTGATCGGCGAGCGCTGGCGGATCGGCGCCGATGTGCTCCTGGAGGTCACCTCGTCCCGCATCCCGTGCCGTACGTTCGCCGGCGCCATCGGTGAGCGGGGCTGGGTGCGGCGGTTCACCGAGAAGGGCGTACCGGGCGCGTATCTGCGGGTGATCGAACCCGGCGAGATCCAGGCCGGCGACCCGGTCACGCTGGTGCACCGGCCCGCGCACGATGTGACGGTCGGCTTCCAGTTCCGCGCCGTGACCACCCGCCGTGAGCTGCTGCCCCGGCTCCTCGCGGCCGGTGACGCACTGCACCCCGAGTCGATCGAGCAGGCCAGGACATACATGGAGAAGTACGCCTCGTAGCACAACCGTTGGTGACCGTCCCGGGGACGGCTGAAGGATCACTAACCTTGGCGCATGACTACGGCTCTGATTACGGGATCCACCGCCGGTATCGGCGCCGCGTTCGCGCGCCGGCTCGCGGCCGACGGCCACGACCTCGTCCTCGTGGCACGCGACACCGAGCGGCTGCGTGACCAGGCCACCGAACTGCACGACCGGCACCGTGTGGAGGCCGAGGTACTGACGGCCGACCTGTCGACGGACGCCGGCATCGAGGCGGTCGCCACCCGCCTCACGGACCCCCGCCGTCCCGTCGACCTCCTGGTCAACAACGCGGGCTTCGGCAACAAGGGCCGCTATCTGGAAGTCCCCCTCGAAGATGAGCTGACCATGCTCAAGGTGCACTGCGAGGCGGTCCTGCGCCTGACGTCGGCGGCGACCGGGGCGATGCGGGAGCGGAGGCGCGGCAGCGTGATCAACCTCGCGTCGGTGGCGGCCTTCGTCCCACGCGGCACCTACGGCGCGTCAAAAGCGTGGGTCGTCCAGTTCACCCAGGGCGTGGCGAAAGACCTGGCCGGTACGGGCGTCCGTCTGATGGTCCTGTGCCCCGGCTTCGTCCGCACCGAATTCCACCAGCGCGCGGGCATGGGCACGGACAACATCCCCAAGTGGATGTGGCTCGACGCGGACAAGGTGGTCACAGCGGCCCTGTCAGACCTCACCCGAGGCAAAACCGTCTCCATCCCGGACCCGAGATACAAGGCCCTGATGGGAGTGGCAAAGGTGACCCCGAGATCACTACTGACCGGAGTCACCTCCAAAACGGGCCGCAAGTACGGCCCACAGTAGACAACCGACCCGCCCCTTCAAGGGGCGCGGGGAACTGCGCAACAAGCCACGGCGGACCGGCGGCCGAAAAACGAGCCCGACCACCCCTCATCAGGGGCGCGGGGAACTGCGCAACGAGCCCCGCAGGGGCGAGAAAAGCCGAGGTCCGGCTCCCCGGACAACAGGGGAACCGGACCTCGGTCAGGCCACACGCCTAGTGAGAGTGACCGTGGCCATGCCCCGCGGCGTCGGCCTCTTCCTCCGCCGGCTTCTCGACAACCAAGGTCTCAGTCGTCAACAGCAGCGAAGCGATGGAGGCGGCGTTCTCCAGCGCGGACCGAGTCACCTTGACCGGGTCGATGACACCGGCCTTGACCAGGTCCCCGTACTCCCCGGTCGCGGCGTTGTAGCCGTTGCCCTGCTCCAGCTCGGCGACCTTGGAGACGATGACGTAGCCCTCCAGGCCGGCGTTCTCGGCGATCCAGCGCAGCGGCTCGACGGCGGCGCGGCGGACGACGGCGACACCGGTGGCCTCGTCACCCACCTTGCCGAGGTTGCCGTCCAGCACCTTGACGGCGTGGACGAGCGCGGAGCCACCACCGGAGACGATGCCCTCCTCGACCGCGGCGCGGGTCGCGGAGATGGCGTCCTCCAGACGGTGCTTCTTCTCCTTCAGCTCCACCTCGGTGGCGGCGCCGACCTTGATCACGCACACGCCGCCGGCCAGCTTCGCGAGGCGCTCCTGGAGCTTCTCGCGGTCCCAGTCGGAGTCGGTGTTCTCGATCTCGGCCTTGATCTGGTTGATGCGACCGGCCACGTTGTCCGAGTTGCCGCCACCGTCGACGATGGTGGTGTCGTCCTTGGTGACCGTCACACGGCGGGCGGAGCCGAGCACGTCCAGGCCGACCTGGTCGAGCTTGAGGCCGACCTCCTCGGCGATGACCTCGCCACCGGTGAGGGCGGCCATGTCGCCGAGCATCGCCTTGCGGCGGTCGCCGAAGCCGGGGGCCTTCACCGCGACGGCGTTGAAGGTGCCGCGGATCTTGTTGACGACGAGCGTCGACAGGGCCTCGCCCTCGACGTCCTCGGCGATGATCAGCAGCGGCTTCGAGGAGTTCGTCTGAATGATCTTCTCAAGCAGCGGCAGAAGGTCCTGGATGGAGGAGATCTTGCCCTGGTGGATGAGGATGTACGGGTCCTCCAGGACGGCCTCCATGCGCTCCTGGTCCGTCACGAAGTACGGCGACAGGTAGCCCTTGTCGAAGGCCATGCCCTCGGTGAAGTCCAGCTCCAGACCGAAGGTGTTGGACTCTTCGACGGTGATGACACCGTCCTTGCCGACCTTGTCCATGGCCTCGCCGATCAGCTCGCCGACCTGCTGGTCCTGGGCGGAGAGCGCGGCGACGGCGGCGATGTCGGACTTGTCGTCGATCGGGCGGGCGGTGGCGAGGAGTTCGTCGGACACGGCCTTGACGGCGGCGTCGATGCCCTTCTTCAGGGCGGCCGGGGAAGCGCCCGCGGCGACGTTGCGCAGGCCCTCCTTGACCAGAGCCTGGGCGAGCACGGTGGCGGTGGTGGTGCCGTCACCCGCGATGTCGTTGGTCTTGGTCGCCACCTCCTTCACGAGCTGCGCGCCGAGGTTCTCGTACGGGTCGTCCAGCTCGACCTCGCGGGCGATGGTGACACCGTCGTTGGTGATGGTGGGTGCGCCGAACTTCTTGTCGATGACGACATTGCGGCCCTTGGGGCCGATCGTCACCTTGACCGTGTCGGCAAGCTTGTTGACGCCGCGCTCAAGGGCGCGACGGGCGTCCTCGTCGAACTTCAGAATCTTCGCCATGGGAGCGTTCCAGCCCTCTCGGGAACGGTGGTGAACGAACTACGCCCCGGACTCCCGGCTTCCTTGGGGTCGCGGGGGGCCAGGGGCGCAGCTCACATGCAAAAGTGGTGAATTACTTCTCGATGATCGCGAGCACGTCGCGGGCCGAGAGGACGAGGTACTCCTCGCCGTTGTACTTCACCTCGGTGCCGCCGTACTTGCTGTAGAGCACGACATCGCCGACGGTGACGTCGAGTTCGACGCGCTTGCCGTCCTCGATACGGCCCGGACCAGTGGCCAGGACAACGCCCTCCTGGGGCTTCTCCTTGGCCGTGTCCGGAATGACCAGGCCCGAAGCCGTGGTCTGCTCGGCGTCGAGCGGCTGGACCACAATGCGGTCCTCGAGCGGCTTGATGGCAACCTTGGAGCTGGCGGTCGTCACGATCCGACCTCCCCCTTCGGAGATCTCACGGGGTTAACTGTCTGAGGTGGCGACCAGGTCGATCCGTCGTCGCGGGTGCCGGACCTGCCCGTCGCTATTGGCACTCTCCAGTGGGGAGTGCCAGAGCCGAGACTATGACTGCGATTAGCACTCGGTCAAGCGGAGTGCCAACGCGCCACCCTCTCGGCTGGACCGCGACGTCCGAGCGGGGCCCCTACGGCGCTGCGCGCCCGCCTAGTCCGGGGCACCCGGTACTTGGGGCTGTGCCCACCCGTCCCGCCCTGCGGGACGCCTGCCCACAGCGGGTTCTGGCCTGCCGCCGGCCGCCAGCAGGTTCGTCGCCGCTCGCCGGTGCGGCTACAAGTAATCCTCCAAGCGGGCCACCGTGAGGCCGTCCGCGTGGATTCGGCGTAGTAGTGCCGGGGTCGTGTTCGCGTGGGACAGGAGGATGTCGCCCCGGTGGAGGGGCGTGCCGGGGGTGGGGGTGCGCCATAGGACGATCGCTGACGCTCCGCAGGACGCCGCTGCCCGTACCGTTTCCCCGTCGTACGCGTTGTGGGGTGGCCGGAACAAGCGGGGCCGTACGCCGAACCGTGCCAGCACCTTGTCCCGTTGCCCGCAGATCTCGGCCCGCTGTCCGGCGTACGGCATTCCCGGCAGGTACGGATGGTGCAGCGTGTGGTTCTGCACGGTCGCGCCCACCGCCCGCAACCGGGCGAACTGGGCGTATCCCGGGCCGACCACGCTCTCGGTGAGGAACAGGCTGACCGGCAGCCGTAGTTCCCGCACCATGTCCACGAACCGGGGTTCCTTCTCGGCGCCGTCGTCGAAGGTGAGGAAGACGACCTTGTCGGTGGTGCGGACCCGGTCGACCACGGGCGGCAGCGCTGCGGCATCCCCGGCGCCTCCGGCACCGGCAGCCCCCGTCCCCTTGCCACCGGCCCGTTTCGCACCCGGCGCCCCCGCCCCCGGCGGACGCGCGGGCGGACTCGGCGCCGGGGCCAGCGGCCCCGGCAGACCCCAGCGGCGGTACGTCTCGGCGCTCGGCCGCTTCGCGTGCGGCCCGACCTTCTGCGCGGCCTTGCGGCTGAGCCGTTCGATCGGGTCGACGGACTGCGCGCAGCCGCCGAGCAGCGCGGGCGCGAGTACCCCGGCCACCAGCACCCCGGCCAGCGACCGGCGTAGCTGCGCCCGGCGGGTCACAGATAGTCCTCCAGCTTCGCCACCGCGTACCCCTTGTCGGTGATCAGCTTCATGAACTGGCGGATGTCGTCCGGCATGGTGCCCTTCCAGTCGTTCTTGCCCCGGAAGTGGGTGAGGACGATGTCGCCGGGACGCAGTTTCTGGTCCCACTCGCGGTACTCCCAGTGGTCGACGAAGACCTCTTCGTTCCACAGCGGTACGGCCTTGATGCCGCAGGACTTGGCGGCGCGCAGCGTGTCCTGGTTGTAATTGCCGTACGGCGGCCGGAACACCTCGGGCCGCTTGCCGAACTCCTTGCGCATGACGTCCTGCATACCGCAGATCTCACGCTTCTGCTGGTCGTAGTCGAGGCCGGGCAGGTAAGGGTGCGTGAGGGTGTGGTTGTTGAGCGTGACGCCCTGGTCGCGCATCTTGCGGAAGTAGCCGTAGTCCTCCTTCGCCAGGTAGTTACTGAGGAAGGCGGTGTACGGGATCTTCAGGTCGTCCATCATCCGAAGCAGCGCCGGGTCCTTGTCGGCGCCGTCGTCGATGGTCAGGAAGACGATCTTGTCCTTGGTGGGGATCGTGGTGAAGACCGGCGGCAACTCGTCCTGGTCCTCGACCTCGAAGCCCGCGCGCGGGGTGATTTGCGGCTTCTTCGCGGGCGGCGGCGGCGCGGGCAGCGGGGTCTTGTCCAGGCCCCAGCGCTTGGCGGCGGCGGCGCGGGCCGTCTGCTCGGCGCGCTGCTTGGCGGCGGCCTCCTCCTTGGTCAGCGGGCGCTGCTGGCCGGACACGCCCTTGACCTTGTCCGCGCCCGCGGCCTCGCCGGCCTCGGTGTCACCGCAGCCCGAGGCGACAGCGGCGACGGCGACGGCGAGCAGGGCCGCGCAGACCACGCGGGTACGGGTACGGCTGCGCGCCCGTCCCGCCCCGACCGTAACTTGTTCCTTTTGTCCTACTAGTTGCATGGTGCCGCATCCTGTCAGCGCCCCTCCGCGGTGCGGCGGCGACACCGCCGCCCGGCGCCGACCATCCATCGACTGGCCCACAGCGGCCCGGTGCGCGGCCTGGTGAACAATGGGCCTGGTGAACGCCCCTGGTCAGCTCTCCCCGCTCGACGCCTTCGCCGCGCTGCTCACGGACGAGGGCCGCGCCCTCCTGGACGAGGTGCGGGACACCGACCCCGCCCAGGAGCTGGCCGTGGCGACCCGGCTGCGCCGCGACCATCCCGCGGGTCTGGTGTCGGCGGCGCTCGGTCAAGCGCGGCTGCGGCAGCGGGCGGTGGCCAAGTTCGGCGCCGGGGACGCGGGCCGGATGTTCTTCACACCGAACGGGGTCGAGCAGGCGACCCGGACCAGCGTGGCCACGTATCGCGCGCGGCGGATACGGGAGCAGGGGGTCCGGTCGGTCGCCGATCTGTGCTGCGGCATCGGCGGGGACGCGGTCGCCCTCGCACGGGCCGGGATCACCGTCCTCGCCGTCGACCGCGACCCGCTGACCTGCGCGGTGGCCCGAGCCAACGCCGGGGTGCTCGGGCTCGCCGACCTGATCGAGGTGCGCGAGGCCGATGTCACCGAGGTCGACACGGCGCCGTACGACGCGGTGTTCGTGGACCCGGCGCGGCGCGGCGGACGGGGCCGGGTCTTCGATCCGGAGGCGTACTCGCCGCCGCTGTCCTGGGCCGTGGAGGCCGCCCGGCGGGCGCCGCGTGCCGCGCTGAAGATCGCGCCGGGGGTGCCGCACGAGGCGATTCCCGACGGTGTCGAGACCGAGTGGATCTCGGACGGCGGTGACGTCAAGGAGGCGGTGCTGTGGTTCGGCACCGCCGGGCCCGACGCCCGCCGGGCCACCCTCCTGCCCGGCGGCGCCTCGCTCTTCTCGCCCCTCGCGACCCTGCCCCCCGATCCGGCGGTGCGCCCGGTGGGGCGGTATCTGTACGAGCCGGACGGTGCCGTCATCCGCGCGCATCTCGTGGCCGAGGTGGCCCGTGAGGTGTCCGGCGGCCTGCTGGACGAGACGATCGCGTACGTCACCTCCGACACCCTGCGCCCGACCCCGTACGCCACGGCCTACGAGATCACGGACCATCTGCCCTTCAACGTCAAGCGCCTCAAGGCCCTGCTGAGGCAGCGCGAGGTCGGCATCCTCACCGTGAAGAAACGCGGCTCACCGGTGGAACCGGAAGAGCTGCGCCGCAAGGTGAAACCCCAGGGCCCGCACGCCGCCACCGTCTTCCTGACCAGGGTCCACAACGCCCCGGCCATGCTCCTGGGCCACCCGGCGGCACGGTAGGAAAAGGGTCCCGAAGAAAGTTCCCGGAGAAAGTCCCGGAAAAATTCTCCGGACGTGTCGATCCCGGCGCCTCCCGTTCGACGCGTGCGTGAGAGGCGGAGAGAAGACTCCGCCCCCCAGCGAAGTGGAGAGGCTCATGCCGCGCTATCTGTCCATGATCCGGATCGACGAGAACAACGCGCCCGCCGAGGGGCCCAGCGAGGCCCTGATGGGGCGCATGGGTGAGCTGATCGAGGAGATGACCAAGGCCGGGGTCCTGCTGGACACCGCCGGTCTCACGCCGACCTCGGACGGTGTGCGGGTGCACTGGGAGGGCGGGAAGACATCCGTGACGGACGGCCCGTTCACCGAGAGCAAGGAGGTCATCGGCGGGTACGCGCTGCTCCAGGCCAAGGACAAGGCCGAGGCGGTCGAGTGGACCAAGCGGTTCCTCCAGGTGCACGAGCCGTTCTGGACGGTGACCTGCGAGGTGCGGGAGGTCGTGGAGGGCTGACCTCCCTCAGCCGGGCCGACGTCACCGGACCCGCGCCCGACTTGGCGGCTCGCGCGCGGGGGTGTCTGATGGTGGGCCGTGAGCACCCCACCCACGGCCGCCACCACCCATGCCGTCGAGACGGTCTTCCGGATCGAGTCGCCGCGCATCATCGCGGGCGTCGCCCGGATCGTGCGGGACGTCGGCATCGCGGAGGAACTGGCGCAGGACGCCCTGGTCGCCGCGTTGGAGCAGTGGCCGGGATCGGGTGTCCCGGACAACCCGGGCGCCTGGCTCATGGCCACGGCCAAGCGGCGCGCGATCGATCTCGTACGCCGCCGGGAGACGTACGCGCGCAAGCTCGCCGAGGTCGGCCGCGACCTGGAGAGCGCGCCGCACGCCCCCGACCCGGGTGACCTGGTCGACGATCCGGACGCCATCGACGACGACCTGCTGCGGCTCGTGTTCACGGCCTGCCATCCCGTGCTGTCCGCCGAGGCCAGGACCACGCTGACGCTACGGCTGCTCGGCGGTCTGACCACCGCCGAGATCGCCCGCGCCTATCTGACGGCCGAGGCGACCGTCGCCCAGCGCATCGTCCGCGCCAAACGCACCCTCGCCACCAAGGGGGTGCCCTTCGAGGTACCGACAGGACCGGAGCGGGACGCCCGGCTGGGATCGGTCCTCGACGTCATCTACCTGATCTTCAACGAGGGGTACGCGGCGACGGCCGGCGACGACTGGCTGCGGCCCGCGCTCTGCGAGGACGCGCTGCGCCTCGCCCGGGTCCTCGCGGGACTGATGCCGAAGGAGCCCGAGGTGCACGGGCTCGCCGCGCTCCTGGAGATCCAGTCCGCGCGGGCCGCCGCCCGCACCGGACCCGACGGCGAGCCGGTACTCCTCGCCAACCAGAACCGGTCCCGGTGGAACCAGCTGCTGATCCGGCGCGGATACGAGGCGCTGACCCGCGCGGAGGCCGTGACCGGCGAGGGAGTGCCGGGGCCGTACGTCCTCCAGGCCGCCATCGCCGCGTGTCATGTGCGGGCGGTGCGGTACGAGGACACCGACTGGGGGCAGATCGCCACGCTGTACGCGGTACTGGCCCTGCGGGCACCCTCACCGGTCGTGGAGCTGAACCGTGCGGTCGCCGTCTCCATGGCACAGGGCCCCGAGGCCGGACTCGCCCTGGTCGACGCCCTCGCCACCGAACCGGCCCTGAAGGACTACCACTTGCTGCCGAGCGTACGGGCCGACCTGCTGGCACGGCTGGGACGTACGGAGGAGGCGCGTGCGGAACTGGAACGGGCGATCGCACTCGCACGCAACGAACCCGAACGGGCGCTTCTGCGCGCGCGGTTGACCAGCCTCTAGCCCCGGCGGTGCTGCCGCCTACTCCACCCCCGCCGACTCGAAGCGCCAGCGGTGCACCGGGCGCCGGATCATCGCCTCGTCCGGTTCCGGGAACTCCGGGAGTTCGGCCTCGTACGGGGCGTGCCACCAGGTGATGGTCAGGACTCGGTCACCCGGGGCCGTGAAGGTCTCGCGGCGGACCGGTTCGGCGGCCAACCGTTGCTCCCGTACCCAGGCGAGGAGTTCGGCGCCCCGGCCCGGTGCCGCCGCGGCCTCCCACATCAGTGCGACCGTCATGAGTACAGGTTGTCCTTCGCCACCTCGTGCACATGGTCGTGGTCGTGCGTGTGACCGCGGCCGGGTACGTGCGGGTCCGTCACCGGGAGCGACGAGTCCGCCGACAGGTCCCAGTCGGACGGCGCCCGGCCCCGCGCGACCATCTCGGCGCCGAGCGCGGCGACCATCGCGCCGTTGTCCGTGCACAGCTTGGGCCGGGGCACCCGCAGCCGGATCCCGGCCGCCTCGCACCGCTCCGCGGCCAGCGCCCGCAGCCGTGAGTTCGCCGCGACGCCGCCGCCGATCATCAGATGGTCCACGCCCTCGTCCTTGCAGGCGCGGACCGCCTTGCGGGTCAGCACGTCGACCACGGCCTCCTGGAAGGACGCGGAGACGTCCCGTACCGGCACGTCCTCGCCGGCGGCACGCTTCGCCTCGATCCAGCGCGCCACGGACGTCTTCAGGCCGGAGAAGGAGAAGTCGTACGGGGCGTCACGCGGCCCGGTGAGACCGCGCGGGAAGGTGATGGCGGTCGGGTCACCCTCGCGCGCGTACCGGTCGATGACGGGACCGCCGGGGAAGCCCAGGTTCAGTACGCGGGCGATCTTGTCGAACGCCTCGCCCGCCGCGTCGTCGATGGTCGCGCCCAGCGGCCGGACGTCCGAGGTGATGTCGGTGGACAGCAGCAGCGACGAGTGCCCGCCGCTCACCAAAAGCGCCATCGTCGGCTCGGGCAGGGCGCCGTGTTCGAGCTGGTCGACGCAGATGTGCGAGGCGAGGTGGTTGACGCCGTACAGCGGCTTCCCGAGCGCGTACGCGTACGCCTTTGCCGCCGACACGCCCACCAGGAGCGCGCCCGCGAGTCCGGGACCCGCCGTCACGGAGATGCCGTCCAGGTCGGACGCGGCGACCCCGGCGTCCTTCAGGGCGCGCTCGATGGTCGGCACCATCGCCTCCAGATGCGCGCGCGACGCGACCTCCGGTACGACACCGCCGAAGCGGGCGTGTTCGTCGACGCTGGAGGCGATCGCGTCAGCGAGGAGCGTGGTGCCGCGCACGATGCCGACACCGGTCTCGTCGCAGGAGGTCTCGATGCCGAGGACGAGCGGTTCGTCAGCCATGGGTCGCGGTTCCTTGTACGTCGGTGCCGGACGCCGTGGTCAGGCGCATGACCAGGGCGTCCACATTGCCGGGCTGGTAGTAGCCGCGCCGGAAGCCGATGGGTTCGAAGCCGAAGCGTTCGTAGAGCCGCTGGGCGCGCGTGTTGTCGACACGCACCTCCAGCATCACCTCGGCGCACTCGAAGGCCGTGGCGTACTTCAGCAGATCCGTGAGCAGCAGCGACCCGAGCCCGGTGCCCCAGTGCTCCTGGGCGACGGCGATGGTCTGGACGTCCCCCACGGCGGCGGGCCCGTCCTCGGTGCCGGTCCCGGCGGCGGCGAAGCCCGCGTATCCGACGAGCCGGTCACCGGACTCGGCGACGACATAGTGGCGCGTGGCGCCCGCCCCGCGCGCGTGGGCCAGCTCGGACCAGAACATGCCGCGGGACCAGGCGTCGTCGGGGAACAGGACGCGTTCCAGTGCGAGTACCGGGTCGATGTCCCACCAGCGCATCTCGCGCAGTACGACGGTCACTTCGGGGTGACCACCTTGTAGTTCTTGGGTACCTGCGCGTCCGGGCGGCGCAGATAGAGCGGGCGCGGCGGCGGCAGGTCGTCCCCGGCGCGCAGCCGCTCGGCGGCGAGTGAGGCGAGCGCGGCGGCCGACACATGCTCGGGCCCGCGCGCGTCCGGGAAGGTGTCCGGGTACAGCAGCGCGCCCGCGCCGACCGCGGGCAGCCCCGCGACCTCGGCCGCGATGTCGGCGGGCCGGTCGACGGCCGGCCCCGACACGCGGGTGCGGGCGTCCGCGTACCGCGCCCAGTAGACCTCCTTGCGGCGCGCGTCGGTCGCGACGACGAACGGTCCGTCAAGACCGTCCGGGCCGTCGAGCCCTGCCGCGTACGCGAGCGCGTCGAGCGTGCACAGGCCGTGCACCGGCACGCCCAGGGCGAGCCCGAAGGTGTCGGCGGTCATCAGCCCGACCCGCAGCCCGGTGTACGGACCGGGGCCCGTACCGACGACGACGGCGGTGACCGAGGACAGTTTCAGCCCGGCGTCGGCGAGCACCTGGTCGACGGCCGGAAGGAGGAGTTCCCCGTGTCGGCGGGCGTCCACCTGATTCGACGCGGCGACGACGGACGCACCGTCGTGCAGGGCGACGGTGACGGCGGGAGTGGCGGTATCCAGAGCGAGCAACAACACACAAACAGCCTACGGCTCCGGCGGCGGGGGCACGGCCGCCCCGGGATGCTCCGTACTGGCTGCTACCGTCGGCGCTGACGGGCAGCAGGTGCGGTACGGGAACGGTTCGAGAGGTGGGCGCGGTGGCAAGGAGCAGCTCGGGATTCGTGGCCGTGCTCACCGCGGCGGCACTCGCCGCGGTCGCCTTCCTCGCCTATCAGGCGTCGGCCCAGGTGCCGCACAATCTCGGCAAACCGAACGCCGGCAAGTCGCCGTCGGCGACCGCGTCCCGGCCGGCCAAGGACAAGAAGAACCCGAAGGCGCTGCCCGCCCAGTCCGGCGTCGGCGAGCGGGTCGTGTACGCGCTGGACAACGACCGGGTGTGGCTGGTCGGCGGGAACGGCAAGGTCCGGCGCACCTTCGAGGTCCAGCCGAGCACGGTCGACCCACCGGCCGGCACCTACAGCGTCACCTCGCGCTCGGGCTCCGGCGCCGGGTCCGACGGCACGCCGATCGAGCACGTGGTGCGGTTCGCGTCGGTCAACGGGATCGCGATCGGGTTCAGCGCGGCGGTCGACGGCTCGACGCCGAAGCCGGACCCGGACAAGAAGACGGGCGGCGTCCGCCAGACCCGTGAGAACGGCGACGCGATGTGGGAGTTCGCGGGCATCGGCGTGAAGATCGTCGTGATCCCGTAAGCACGCGTATGGCCACGCGTACGCGTCCGTAAGTCATCCGCGATTCATGCCGTAGGTCATCCGTAAGTCATGCGTACGGATGACCTCACCGGCCGTGCGGCTGGGCGGTTACGCGGCTTCGGGGTGCTCCTGCGGGCTCTCCCGGCGCTCGGCCGCCTCTTCCCGCTCCGGCGCCGGTTCGGGCTCGGGGCGTCGCGCCGGGGGCGTCGACACCTCTTTCGCGGCGGCACAGGACGCCAGCAGCTCGCTCATCGCCACGCCGGACGGCGCGGTGTGTTCTGTGGCCGACATGGGCGCCTCCTGGAGCTGAGGGGGCAGACCTGGTTAGGTAGACCTAACCCAGGTACCGGTCTCCATGTGACCACGCCCGACCGCCGCAATGCAAGAATTTGCCGACGCCTTGTCGGAACGTTCGGGTGAACGGACCAACCGCGAGGGCTCAGCCGGCGAGTGCGCCCAGGTCACCGGCGGTCCACCGGGTGCCGAACCCCTTGAGGGTGACCTCGCGCACCTCGTCCACCGTGTCCGCCATGTCCGCTGTATCGGCCGCAGCGCCCGTGCCGCCGACGGTCCGCCCGATAACGACGTGCAGCCGGTCGTCCGACAGGTCCTCGACCTTGCCGTCGCCCCACTCGACCACGATCACGGACTCGGGCAGCGACACATCGAGGTCGAGGTCCTCCATCTCGTCGAGCCCGCCGCCCAGCCGGTACGCGTCCACGTGCACCAGGGGCGGCCCGTCGCCGAGCGGGGGGTGTACGCGCGCGATGACGAAGGTCGGCGAGGTGACGGCACCGCGTACGTTCAGGCCCTCGCCGATGCCCCGGGTCAGCGTGGTCTTGCCCGCGCCCAGCTCACCGGTGAGCATCACCAGGTCACCGGGGCGCAGCACCTTCGCGAGCCGGCGGCCGAGCGCGCTCATCCGCTCCGGCGAGTCGACGGTGAGCCGCACGGACTCGGGGACGGCGACGGGGGCCGCGAGGGCGTCAGGGGCGGCGGGGTCAGCCGCCGGGTGTGCTGGACGTTCCATAACCGCCCACGGTAGCCCCCGCCGGGACCGCGCCGACGCGCGTCAGCAGGTCCGCGAGCCGGTCCGTGACCACCTCGGGGTGCTCCAGCATCACCAGATGCCCGCCGTCCGGTACGAGGACCAGCTCGGCGTCCGGCAGCAGATCCGCGATCGCCTCGCTGTGTTCACTCGGCGTGACGAGGTCCTTGTCCCCGGCGAGCACCAGCACGGGCAGCTCCACGAAGTGCGCGAGGGCGGCCGTCTTGTCGTGGTCGGTGAAGGCCGGATAGAACTCGGCGACCACGTCGATGGGGGTGCCCTCGATCATCCGCTCCGCGAACCGCGCGACCGCCGGATCGACGTCGCGGGACGCGAACGAGTACCGCTTGATGACGCCCGCGAACAGCTCGGCCGTGGCCCGCCGCCCCCGCTCCACCAGCTCGGCCCGCTGCCCCAGCGCCTTGAGCACCCCGGGCAGCACCCACCGCACGGCGTTGACGCCCGCCATGGGCAGCCCGTAATTGACCTCGCCGAGACGCCCGGACGAGGTACCGACGAGGGCCACGCCGACGACCCGCTCGCGTACGAGATCGGGGTACTGGTCGGCCAGCGCCATCATCGTCATGCCGCCCATGGAGTGGCCGACCAGCACGAGCGGGCCCTCGGGGGCCGCCGCGTCGATGACGGCCTTGAGGTCGCGGCCGAGCTGGTCGATGGTGAGCGGGACCGCCGACGCCTTGTGACTGGTCTGCGCCACCCCGCGCGCGGAGCGGCCGTGACTGCGCTGGTCCCAGTGGACCGTACGGACGACTCCGCGCAGGGCCGCCCGCTGGAAGTGCCAGGAGTCCTGGTTCAGGCAGTAGCCGTGGCTGAAGACGACGGTGACCGGCGCGGGCGAGCGGCGGCCGAACAGGCGTCGGCGGCGCGGGGCGAGTCCGGCGTCGGGCTCGACCTCGTCCACCTCGTAGGACAGTTCGGTGCCGTCGTCGGCGATCGCCTTGCCGGGAGTGCCGCGCAGCGATCCGTAGGGCCCGGTCGAGTCGAGCGCGAGCTGTGCCTTGCGGCGTATGCCGCGCCCCACGGTCATCCGCTCCAGCGCCACACCGGCCGCCGCGCCCGCCGCGACCACACCGATCGCGGCGCCCGCGATACCGGCCCGGCGCCAGTTCCCGGCCGCCGAAGCCACCGCCGTGGCCGCCCCCGCGACGGCATCCGCACCGCTCTCGCTCATCTGCCGCTCACCTGCCGCTCCCCTTCGCCACCGGTCCGCCCTCGTCGACGTAGACGCGCGGCACGCGGGATCCGATGCGCGTGACGATCTCGTACGCGATGGTGCCCGCCGCCTGGGCCCAGTCCTCGGCGGTCGGCTCGCCCCGGTCGCCGGGTCCGAACAGCACCGCTTCGGCGCCGACCGGGGGCTCGTCGCCGCCGAGGTCGACCACGAACTGGTCCATCGCGATCCGCCCGGCGACGGTACGCCACTTGCCGCCGACGAGTACGGGGCCCGTGCCGGAGGCGTGGCGGGGGACTCCGTCGCCGTAGCCGAGGGGGATCAGGCCGAGGGTCGTGGCGCCCGGGGTCACGTAGTGGTGGCCGTAACTCACGCCGTGCCCGCCGGGTACGTGCTTCACCAGGGCGAGGGACGCCCGCAGGGTCATCACCGGGCGCAGCCCGAAGTCGGCCGGGGTGCCGCACTCGGGGCTCGGTGAGATCCCGTACATCGCGATCCCCGGGCGGACCAGGTCGAAGTGGGTGTCGGGCCGGGTCAGCGTGCCCGGCGAGTTCGCGATGTGCCGCACATCGGGCCGGGCGCCCTGCTCCTCGGCGTATGCCACCAGTTCGCGGAACAGGGTGAGTTGGGCGTCGATCGAGTCGTGGCCCGGCTCGTCGGCGCAGGCGAAGTGCGACCACAGTCCGGTGATCCGCAGCAGCCCCGCCGACTCGGCGCGCAGGGCCTCGGTGACCAGTTCGGGCCAGTCGGCGGGCTGGCAGCCGTTACGTCCGAGGCCCGTGTCGGCCTTGAGCTGGACCTTCGCCGGGCGCCCCGCGGCGCGCGCGGCGGCCTCGACCTCACGCAGCGCCCACAGACCGCTCACGGAGATGTCGAGGTCGGCCTCGATGCCCTCGCGGAAGGGGCCGCCCGGGGTCCACAGCCAGCACATGACGCGGGCGCGGTCGGGGCCGATGCCTCCGGCGCGCAGGGCGAGTGCCTCCTCCGGGGTCGCCGTACCGACCCAGGTCGCACCGGCCTCGACGGCCGCCCGCGCGCACGGCAGTATGCCGTGGCCATAGGCGTCCGCCTTGACCACGGCCATGAAGGCCGCGCCGGACGCGTGCGCGCGCAGCGCCCGCACATTGCCCCGCAAGGCCCCCAGATCGATCAAAGCCCCAGCACGCAAACTCCCACTCCCACTCATCTCCCCCAGTCTCTCAGAGCCCACCACCCCATGCCCGTACCCGTTGTGCGCACGTGCCGGGCGCCCGGAGCACAGCTCAGTCCCGTACGTCCCGCCACGCGCGCGGGAGGGCGTCAGCCACGTCATGGGCCCCGACAGGCGCCCCGTCGGCGGCGAGGCGACCGGCGAGCCCATGCAGATACGCCGCCGCGGCCCCCGCTTCCCCCGCTTCCATTCCCGCGGCCAGCAAAGACCCCGCAAGCCCCGACAGCACGTCCCCGCTCCCCGCCGTCGCCAACCACGCCGTCCCCGTCGGATTCACCCGCACCACGCCGGTTCCGCCGACCCCCACCACCAAGGTCGTCGATCCCTTCAACAACACCGCCGCCCCATACCGCCCCGCCAACTCCCGCACCGCCCCCAGCCGAGCCCCTTCGACCTCCGCCCGCTCCACGCCGAGCAGAGCCGCCGCCTCCCCGGCATGAGGGGTGAGCAAGGTCGGCGCCGTACGCCCCCGTACCACCGCCCGGTCCGCGAGCCGCAATCCGTCCGCGTCGACCAGCACCGGCACATCCGCCGCCAGCACTTCCGCCACGGCATCGGCGTCGTCCCCGATCCCGGGCCCCACGACCCATGCCTGGACGCGCCCGGCCTTCGACGGCGGCCCCTCGGACACCAGCGCCTCGGGGAACCGCGCGATCACCGCGTCGGCCCGCGACCCCACGTACCGCACGGCGCCGGCCCCTCCCCGCAGCGCACCCGCCACGGCGAGTACCGCGGCGCCGGGATACCTGGCCGAACCCGCGACGATGCCCACGACACCGCGCCGGTACTTGTCGCTCTCGGCCCCCGGCACCGGCAGCAGCCGCGCCACATCCGCGTACTGGAACGCCGCCAGCTCCGGTTCGGCCGGCAGGTCGAGTCCGATCTCGACCAGCCGCACGGCGCCCGCGTACTCGCGCGCCGGATCGATCAGCAGCGCCGGCTTGTACGTCCCGAAGGTCACCGTCACATCGGCCCGTACCGCGTCACCGTGGACCTCGCCGGTGTCCGCCTCGACGCCGCTCGGCAGGTCCACGGCGACGACGACGGCGTCCGACCGGTGGGCCGCGTGGGCGAGTTCGGCCGCGCGGGGGCGCAGGCCGCCCTTGCCTCCGATACCGACGATGCCGTCCAGGACGAGGCCGGCCGCCGCGATGTCGGATTCCGGGTCCGTGGAGACGCGGCCTCCGGCGCGGAGGAACGCCGTGAGGGCGGGGGTGTGGGTGCGGTCGGGGGTGAGGAGGGCGGCGGTGACGGCCGCGCCGCGCCGCGCCAGGCGGGCTCCGGCGTACAGGGCGTCGCCGCCGTTGTCGCCGGAGCCTACGAGGAGGGTGGTTCTGGTGCCGTACACGCCGCCCTGGAGATCGGCGCAGGTCGCGGCGAGACCCGCCGCCGCGCGCTGCATGAGGGCCCCTTCGGGAAGCCGCCCCATCAACTCCCGCTCGGCCGCCCGAACCGTCTCAACGCTGTACGCAGTCCGCATGCCCCGAGTCTCCCGTACCTGGGCGGGACTTGCCTTCCCGGGCACGGTGCCGGGAAAAGGGGCGGTGGGTAGGAAATCAAGCCTCCGCGATGACCACCGCCGACGCCACCCCGGCATCGTGACTCAACGACACATGCCACGACGTCACCCCCAACGCCGCCGCGCGCGCGGCCACCGTGCC
Source organism: Streptomyces sp. NPDC058001 (assembly GCF_042886315.1). Taxonomy (NCBI): domain Bacteria; kingdom Bacillati; phylum Actinomycetota; class Actinomycetes; order Kitasatosporales; family Streptomycetaceae; genus Streptomyces; species Streptomyces sp. NPDC058001. The sequence goes on along the minus strand of NZ_JBHVQT010000001.1, from coordinate 253,426 downwards.
GCTCACCCGGAGCCGAGGTTGTCCCGACTCCTCGACCCACACCTCGGCGTCCGTCCAATGCAGACCCGCCGGCGCCCCGAGGGCCTTCGCCAACGCCTCCTTCGCGGCGAACCGGGCGGCGAGCGACGCGATTCCGCGCCGCTCCCCGCTCGGCAGCAGCAACTCCCGCTCCACGAAGAGGCGTTCCGCCATCCCGGGCGTACGCTCCAGCGCCGCCCGGAACCGGTCGATCTCCGCCACATCGATCCCCACACCGATGATCACCGCGTCACTCCACCGTCACCGACTTGGCGAGGTTGCGCGGCTGGTCGACCTCATTGCCCCGGGCGGTGGCGAGTTCGCAGGCGAACACCTGGAGCGGCACCGTCGACACCAGCGGCTGGAGCAGTGTCGGCGTCACGGGGATACGGATGAGGTGGTCGGCGTAGGGCACGACCGTCTCGTCGCCCTCCTCCGCGATGACGATGGTGCGGGCACCCCGCGCCCGGATCTCCTGGATATTGGAGACGATCTTGTCGTGCAGGACGGAGCGCCCGCGCGGTGACGGCACCACGACCACCACCGGCAGGTCCTCCTCGATCAGCGCGATCGGCCCGTGCTTCAACTCCCCCGCCGCGAAGCCCTCGGCGTGCATATAGGCGAGTTCCTTGAGCTTCAGAGCACCCTCAAGGGCGACCGGATAGCCCACATGGCGGCCCAGGAACAGGACGGTGTCCTTGTCGGCGAGCGACCGCGCCAGGGCCCGGACCGGTTCCATCGTCTCCAGGACCCGCTCGACCTCGTCGGCGATCTTCGCGAGGTCCCGGATGACGGCCTGGATCTCGTCGCCCCACTTGGTGCCGCGCACCTGACCCAAATACAGCGCCACGAGATAGCAGGCGACGAGCTGGGTCAGGAACGCCTTGGTGGAGGCGACGGCGACCTCGGGACCGGCGTGCGTGTACAGCACGGCATCCGACTCGCGGGGAATCGTCGACCCGTTGGTGTTGCAGATCGCCAGCACCTTGGAGCCCTGCTCGCGGGCGTGCCGCAGGGCCATCAGGGTGTCCATGGTCTCGCCGGACTGCGAGATGGCGATGGTGAGGGTGCGCGGGTCGAGGATCGGGTCGCGGTAGCGGAACTCGCTGGCCAGCTCGACCTCGCAGGGCATCCTCGTCCAGTGCTCGATCGCGTACTTGGCGATCAGCCCGGCGTGGAAGGCGGTCCCGCAGGCCACGATGACGACCTTGTCGACCTCGCGGAGCACCCCGGTCGCGATCCGCACCTCGTCCAGGGTCAGCGAGCCCGACGCGTCGATCCGCCCCAGCAACGTATCGGCCACGGCCTTGGGCTGCTCGGCGATCTCCTTGAGCATGAAATAGTCATAACCCCCCTTTTCGGCCGCCGAGGCGTCCCAGTCCACGTGGTAGGACCGCACATCGGCGGGCCTACCGTCGAAGTCGGTGACCGTCACTCCGTCCCGCCGAAGCTCGACCACCTGGTCCTGGCCCAGCTCGATCGCCGACCGCGTGTGGGCGATGAACGCGGCGACGTCCGACGCCAGGAAGGACTCACCCTCTCCAACGCCCACCACCAGCGGTGAGTTCCGGCGCGCCCCGACCACCACATCGGGTTCGTCGGCGTGCACCGCGACCAGTGTGAACGCGCCTTCAAGGCGCCGGCAGACCAGCCGCATCGCCTCCGCGAGGTCCGCGCAGCCGGAGAACTCCTCGGCGAGCAGATGCGCGACGACCTCGGTGTCCGTCTCGGAGAGCAGTTCGTGTCCCCGCTCCGCCAACTCGGCGCGCAGCGCGGCGAAGTTCTCGATGATGCCGTTGTGGACGACCGACACCCGGCCCGCGTTGTCGAGGTGCGGGTGCGCGTTGAGGTCGGTCGGACCGCCATGGGTGGCCCACCGAGTGTGCCCGATGGCCGTGGAACCGGCCGGCAAGGGCCGTTCGAGGAGGTCCTTCTCCAGATTGACGAGCTTGCCCGCCTTCTTCGCCGCGGCCAGACCCCCGTCCGCGAGGACGGCGACGCCCGCCGAGTCGTAGCCCCGGTACTCCAGCCGTTTCAGGCCCGCGAGTACGACATCGAGTGCCGACTGCGACCCCACGTATCCCACGATTCCGCACATGGCCCGCAGCCTACGGCGCCGCTCAGCGCTCCTCGGCGATCCGGTCGAGCGCGTCCCGCAGCAGCGCGAGGTACTCCACCTCTTCGCACCGCGGCTTACTGCCCATCACATACAGGTCGAGACAGTCGCCGAGGTGCTCCCCCAGGTCCTCGTCCGGCAGTTCGACGGCCAGTTCGCTGTACACGAGCCCGGCGGGGTCCGGGGCGCGGGCCCCGGCGACGGGTCTGCGGCGTACGAGGTCACGCAGGCGTACGGGCATGGCGCCCCCTCCCAGAGGTCCGGGGGCGGCTCTGGCCCCGGCTCCGGGGAAGGTATCCCCCATCCCCGGGCCCGACCACCCCCCGGGCGGGTCGGAAACACCTGTCCCCATCGATGCGGTGAACACCGATTCGACACCGATGCGGCACCGAGCCACCACGGAAACACCGCCGCGTGGGCACCGGGTGGGCACAGTTCGGCCATAAGCGTCGGCACCGAGTGACATAACCCACCCTGCCGTCCCGCCATACAGCCGTAACAATGAAGTGTGATCTCCCCGGTCTCTTCGCCGCCACGAAGCGCCCACCGGCCCCGGCCGGAGGCGACTCCCTACGTCGATCTCACCCGGGCGGAGTGGAGCGCGCTGCGCGACAAGACGCCCCAGCCGCTCACCGCCGCGGAGGTGGAGCGGCTGCGCGGTCTCGGCGATGTCATCGACCTCGACGAGGTGCGGGACATCTATCTGCCGCTGTCCCGTCTCCTCAATCTGTACGTGGGCGCCACCGACGGGCTGCGCGGCGCGCTGAACACGTTCCTCGGCGAGCAGGGCTCCCAGTCCGGGACCCCGTTCGTCATAGGGGTCGCGGGTTCCGTCGCCGTCGGCAAGTCCACGGTCGCCCGACTGCTCCAGGCACTCCTGTCCCGCTGGCCGGAGCATCCACGGGTCGAACGGGTCACCACGGACGGCTTCCTGCTGCCCATGAAGGAGCTCCAGGCCCGCGGTCTGATGTCCCGCAAGGGCTTCCCCGAGTCGTACGACCGCCGTGCGCTGACGCGTTTCGTCGCGGACGTCAAGGCCGGCAAGAGCGAGGTCACCGCGCCGGTGTACTCGCACCTCATCTACGACATCGTCCCCGGTGAGCGGCTGACCGTGCGCCGCCCCGACATCCTCATCGTGGAGGGCATCAACGTCCTCCAGCCCGCGCTGCCCGGCAAGGACGGCCGCACCCGCGTCGGTCTCGCGGACTACTTCGACTTCAGTGTGTACGTGGACGCGCGGCCCGAGGACATCGAGCGCTGGTACCTGAATCGTTTCCGCAAGCTCCGGCTGACGGCGTTCCAGGACCCGTCCTCGTACTTCCGTAAGTACACCCAGGTCTCCGAGGAGGAGGCCATGGAGTACGCGCGCACGACCTGGCGGACCATCAACAAGCCCAACCTGCTGGAGAATGTCGCGCCCACCCGCGGCCGGGCCACGCTTGTGGTCCGCAAGGGCCCGGACCACAAGGTGCAACGGCTGAGCCTGCGCAAACTGTGACAAGCATGTCGGGTCCGGGGCAAGGCCCTACGCTGCCCCCATGCTGCATCTGCGTCTGATCACCCCGGCGAACCGCACCGACGAGGTGGTCCGACTGATCGAGGACACCGTCGGTACGGCCCATCTCGCGGTGCTCCCGGGGGCCGCCCGCAATCCGTCGGGCGACGTGGTGATGTGCGATGTCGCGCGCGAGGCGGGCGACGAACTCATCGGCGGTCTGCGCGCGTTGGGCATCGACGACGTCGGGTCGATCGCCGTCGAGTCGATCGATCTGACGCTGTCGAAGCGGGCCGACGAGGCGGAGGAGGAAGCGCCGGGCGAGGGCGCGGACGCGGTGCTGTGGGAGCAGTTGCGCGAGGTGACGCACGAGGAGTCGACGCTGACCGTCACCTATGTGGCGTTCCTCTCGGTCGCGACGATGCTCGCCGCGTGCGGTGTGATGCTCGACAACGCGATCCTGATCGTCGGCGCGATGGCCGTGGGGCCGGAGTTCGGGCCCCTCGCGGGCATCTCGACGGCGCTGGTGCAGCGGGCCCCGCAACTGGTGAAACGGTCGCTGTGGGCGCTGCTCGCCGGGTTCGCCGCGGCGATGGTGGTGACCGTCGGGTTCAGCTGGCTGATGGACCTGTTCGGTCTTTTCACCCGATCGATGGTGGAGGCGCCCCGGCCGAACACGGCGTTCATCTGGCAGCCGGACTGGATGTCGTTCGTGGTGGCGCTGCTCGCCGGTATCGCCGGGACGCTCTCGCTGACCTCGGCGAAGTCGGGGGCGCTGATCGGCGTCGCGATCTCGGTGACGACGGTCCCGGCCGCGGCGAACGCGGCGGTGGCCTTCAGCTACCGCGACTACGACCAGACGCTCGGCTCCACCCAGCAGCTCCTGGCGAACCTGGGCGGCATCGTGGTCGCCGGAACCTTGACGCTGCTGGCGCAGAAGGCGTTCTGGGCGCGCCAGCGGTCGCGCGCCGTCAAACACGAGGCGTGAGGCGCGCGGGATGAGGTGAGCGCCGCCGCGGCGGGACGGAGTCCCTGTGCGACGGCGCTCGCTGCTCTGAGGGCGCTTACTGCTGTGAGGGCGTGTCAGCCGAGGGCCGACTTCACCACATCCGCCAGCCGCCCGGCGACCGACCGGGCCTGGTCGATGTCGGCGGCCTCCACCATGACGCGGACCAGCGGCTCGGTGCCCGAGGGACGGAGCAGGACGCGTCCGGTGGAGCCCAGTTCCCGCTCGGCCTCGGCGACGGCGACAGCCAGTTCGGCGGAGGTCTTGACGCGGGCCCTGTCGACATCGGGGACGTTGATGAGGACCTGCGGCAGCCGCTGCATGACGGCGGCGAGATCGGCGAGCGTACGGCCCGTGGCCACGACCCGGGCCGCGAGCAGCATCCCGGTCAGGGTGCCGTCGCCGGTCGTCGCGTGGTCGAGGACGATGACGTGCCCGGACTGTTCGCCGCCGAGCGCGTACCCGTGCTCCTTCATCTCCTCCAGGACATACCGGTCACCGACCGCGGTCTGGACGAGTGCCAGGCCCTCGCGCTCCATGGCGAGTTTGAAGCCCAGGTTGGACATGACGGTGGCCACGACGGTGTCGGAGCGCAGTTCGCCCCGCTCCCGCATCGCCAGCGCGAGTACGGCGAGGATCTGGTCCCCGTCGACCTCGGCACCGGTGTGGTCGACGGCGAGGCACCGGTCGGCGTCGCCGTCGTGCGCGATCCCGAGGGCGGCGCCGTGTTCGCGTACGGCGTCCTTCAGCAGGCCGAGGTGGGTGGAGCCGCAGCCGTCGTTGATGTTGAGGCCGTCGGGTTCGGCGCCGATCGTGATGACCTCGGCACCGGCGCGCGCGAACGCCTCGGGCGAGACCCGGGCGGCGGCGCCGTGCGCCTCGTCGAGGACGACCTTGAGCCCGTCGAGCCGGTTCGGCAGGACACCGATGAGATGGGCGACGTACTGGTCGAAGCCCTCGCCGTAGTCCTTCACCCGGCCGACGCCCGCGCCGGTGGGCCGCTGCCACGGCTCACCCGTACGGTTGACCGACTGATTGGCGTACTCGGCCTCGATCCGGTCCTCCAGCTCATCGGCGAGCTTGTGACCGCCGCGGGCGAAGAACTTGATGCCGTTGTCGGGCATCGCGTTGTGACTGGCGGAGAGCATCACACCGAGGTCGGCGCCCAGGGCACCGGTGAGATACGCCACCGCGGGGGTGGGCAGCACACCGACGCGCAGCACGTCGACGCCGGCGCTCGCGAGGCCCGCGACGACGGCGGCCTCCAGGAACTCCCCGGACGCTCGCGGATCCCTGCCGACCACCGCTGTCGGGCGATGCCCTTCGAAGCTGCCCGCCTCGGCGAGTACATGTGCCGCTGCCACGGAGAGCCCGAGCGCCAGCTCGGCCGTCAGATCCGCGTTGGCGACACCGCGCACGCCGTCCGTGCCGAAGAGTCGTCCCACTGGTGTCCTCCGAACTTTCGCAATCCTCGAAGAAGCGTCGGAAATCATCCGAGCATGCAAAACTTTGAGCGCCTTGTGCCGTTATACGCCCACAGCCCCCATAAACGAACGCCCCGACAGCACACAGCGTGCCGCCGGGGCGAGCGAGTGAAGCATTCGGATGCACGGGGCGCCCCGAAGGGGCGCGGGGAACTGCGCGACAAGCCACAGCGCACCCGCAGCCGACCGACAACATCGGCCGACCCAAATACCGCGCAACCAAGCGGAGCGTTACCGCTTGCTGTACTGCGGAGCCTTACGCGCCTTCTTCAGACCGGCCTTCTTACGCTCGACCGCACGGTCGTCGCGACGGAGGAAGCCGGCCTTCTTGAGGGCGCCGCGGTTGTTCTCGACGTCGGCCTCGTTCAGCGCGCGGGCCACGCCGAGGCGCAGGGCACCGGCCTGACCGGAGACGCCGCCACCGGAGATACGGGCGACCACGTCGTAGCGGTCGTCCAGCTCCAGGACCTTGAACGGCTCGTTGACTTCCTGCTGGTGCACCTTGTTGGGGAAGTAGTCCTCAAGGGTGCGACCGTTGATCTTCCACTTGCCGGAGCCCGGGACGATCCGGACGCGGGCGATGGCGTTCTTGCGACGGCCAAGGCCGGCGGCGGGCTGCGGGTCGCCGAAGCGGCCCGCGAGGTCCCCGGACTCAGAGGTGTACTCGCCCTCAAGGGGCACCTCGGTCTCGGTGGTGTACTGCTCTACGTCGACAGTCTCGTCAACGGTCTCGTCGAGAGGCTGCTCGGCGGTGGTCTCGGCCACGATTCTCCTCAGATTCTGTTCAGTCTTAGGGGGTGGCCGGACTTACTGCGCGACCTGGGTGATCTCGAACGGCACCGGCTGCTGGGCAGCGTGCGGGTGCGTGTCGCCCGAGTAGACCTTCAGCTTCGAGAGCATCTGACGGCCCAGGGTGTTCTTGGGGAGCATGCCCTTGACGGCCTTCTCGACGGCCTTCTCGGGGTTCTTGTCGAGCAGCTCGTCGTAACGCACGGAGCGCAGACCACCCGGGTAGCCGGAGTGGCGGTACGCCATCTTCTGGGTGCGCTTGTTGCCGGACAGGTGGACCTTGTCCGCGTTGATGATGATGACGAAGTCACCAGTGTCGACGTGGGGCGCGTAGATCGGCTTGTGCTTGCCCCGGAGAAGGGTGGCGGCAGTAGTCGCCAGACGGCCCAGGACGACGTCCCGGGCATCGATGACGTGCCACTGGCGCGTGACATCGCCGGGCTTGGGGCTGTACGTACGCACGGTTCGTAGCCTTCGCTTCTTCAGTGAGTGGGTCCTGACAAGGCCACCACGGACGATCACGACAGCCCTGGCCGCACGTCGGTGACGCAACCGAGTGCTTGCCGCTGGTCATCGGCCCGGTGGACCGGTGTAAGGGCCCCTCACGTGAGAATGAGAAAGCCAATACACATAACGAACAGGCAGAATACCCGCGCTACACCGTACGGGTCAAAACGCACGGTCGCGGGCAACCTCTACCGCCCACCAGGGTAACGCCACCGCCGTGGACGGACGTCCCGCCGGGCGATGGGTCACGTCGACCAGCGCACCCCGTACCGGTACACCCGGACGTCCCCGACCGCCCGTACCGCCACCGTGACGGCCAGTACGCAGAGCGTCACCGCGTCCCGGAAGGCCCGCCGCGTCCCCGGTTCCAGCCACGGCCAGGAGACCCCCGGCACCTGCGGAACCAGCGCCAGCCAGAACCACGGCGACCGGGCCACGGCCCCCTCCCGCGACACCCCGGCCACCAGCAGCGGCACCACGACCAGCAGATAGTGGTCGTACGAGGGCCGCGACACCAGAAACGCGGAGAGCATCAGCAGCGCCCCGGTCTCCGCGAGGCGCTGCGCCCCGTCCCCACCCCGCCGCCACCGGCACCACGCGCACCACACCCCGGCCCCCGCGCAGACGACCGCCACCAGACCCGCCCCGGCCTCCGGCATTCCCAGGCGCGGCAGCACCGCGGCGGGCGACGCCTCGTAGAGCCGTACGAACTCGTCACGGCCGCTCAGCAGAAACGGCAGGGTCCGGGTGAGGAACCCGGCGGGATCCGGCATCACGAGCGACGCGAGGACCGAACCGACGACCGGCACCCCCACCATCGCGGCCAGCGCCCGTGGCCGACGCGCGAACACGAACAGCAACGCGACCGGCAGCAGCAGCGGCTTGAAGGCCATCGACACCCCGATCAGCACCCCGGCGGCCGTCCACCGCCCCCGGTCCGCGAGCAGCAGCGCGCACGGCAGCACCGCGGCGGCGGCCACCGTCCAGTTCCCCAGGGCCACCAGATGCCCGAACGGCGCGAAGCCGACGGCCAGCCCGAACAGTCCGAGCACCGCGAACCGGCTGCGCGGCGCGACCCCGTACAACCGCAGCGCGCACCCCCACCCGAACACGAGCCCGGCGACGACCCCGGCCGGCACCGCGTACCGCAACACCTCCCCGGGCAGCAGCGCCTGCGGTACGGCGGCGAGCACGGCGGCGGGGAGATAGAGGAAGTGCCGGTCGGCGTACGGGGATCCGCCGTCGAGCCAGGTCCGCGCGGCGTGCACGACGATCGCGTTGTCCATCCCGCCGTCCGATGTCACCCGCCCCACGTGCACGACGAAGGCGGCAAGCACCGCCGCGAGCGCCACCCACAGATGCCAACTCGCATCACCGTCCCACCACTTTCGCCTGCCACTTACCAAATCATCCGAATCGTCCGCATACATACGGCTCACGCTAGGCAGCACGGCGAGACGAGTTCAAGGACCCGGCCCGGTCGGCCAGTTCGAGCCGGTCCGGGCGGCTCACGGCGTGAACGGGCGGCGCGCGGCCCGTCTAAGATGCGCCCCATGAGCTTTGGGCAGGGGGGACCCGAGTGGGGTCCCGGCGGAACCGGAGGCCGGTCGCCCCAGTGGGGTTCAGGGCCCGGCGCGGGCGGCACCCCGGACTGGGCGGCGCTGGCCGACGCCTCGGCGGCGCGTGCCCGCCGCCGGAGAATGCTGTTCATCGGCGGCGGCGCGCTCGCCACCGTCGCCGTCGCGGCGGCCGTCGCGATCGCCGTCGTCTCGGCGAACGGCGACGACAAGGCGTCCAACAAGCCGTCCGACCAGTTGCCGACGGCCGCGGACATCCCGAGCGACACCACCGAGCCCGGCCCGTCCTTCGCGGCGACGACCCCGCCACCGCCACCGGATCCCAAGGAGTTCATCTCCAGCGCGGACAAGGACAAGGCGCCGCTCAGCCAGGACACGCTCTACCCGGGCTCCACGCTGACCATGGGCGACGCGGTCTACAAGAAGGGCGCGACGGGCAGTTCCCCGAGCTGCGCCGACGTCACCCGGGGCGATCTGAGCAAGGTCCTGAAGTCCAACGGCTGCACCCGTATGATCCGCGCCACCTACTCCAAGGACGGCATCGCGGTGACGGTCGGCGTCGCCCTGTTCGACACCGAGGCGAAGGCCACGAAGGCCAAGAGCCAGGCGGACAAGGGCAATGTCATCTCGCTGACCGGCTCCGGCGTCCCCACCTTCTGCCGTACGTCGATCTGCCGCACGACCATCAACTCCTACGGCCGCTACGCCTACTTCACGATCGCCGGCTTCACCAACGGCAAGAACGTGACGGAGAAGGACAGCTCGGTCTACAAGGTGGGCGACGACATCGCCACATTCACGTTCCGTCAGATCACCCGGCGCGGCGAGGCCCAGGCGTCGGCGGCGGCCAACGCCCCGTAACAGCCCCTCGGTACAACGGTCAGCAGGGACATCCGGCACCGGGCAGGGTCCGCTTGTTACGGGCCTCCCTGCCCCGTGCGGCGAGCAACTCGTCGGCGGGGTAACCGACTTCCTCCAGGGTCAGCCCATGGGGCCGCACGACATGAACGGCGGAGTCCCGCACCCCGGCGGCGAGCACCTTGCCCGGCCAGTCGGGCGCCCGATGGCCGTCCCCGACGAACAGCAGTGCCCCGATCAGGGACCGCACCATGTTGTGGCAGAAGGCATCGGCGCGCACGGTCGCGGTGATGATCCCGTCGGCGCCCCGCTCCAGACTGAGTTCCTGAAGCGTACGGATGGTCGTGGCACCCTCACGCTTCTTGCAGTACGCGGCGAAGTCGTGCTCCCCGACGAGGGCCCGCGCCGCCTCGTTCATGGCGTCGACGTCCAACGGCCAGTCGTGCCACAGCACATGACCCCGCAGCAGCGGGTCGACGCCGCCGGGATGGTCGGTGACGCGATAGGCGTAGCGCCGCCAGATCGCCGAGAACCGGGCGTCGAACCCGTCCGGCGCCTCGGTGACCGACCAGATCCGGACATCCTTCGACAGCCGCCCGGCCAACCGCTTCAGCAACTTCTCGCCGTGATCCGCCCACAACTCCTCGGGCACATCCACATGCGCCACCTGCCCCCGCGCATGCACCCCGGCATCGGTCCGCCCGGCAACGGTCAACTCGAAGCCCACGTCCCGCGACCGTGTAACGGTCCGCAACGCCTCCTCAATCTCCCCCTGAACAGTCCGCCGCCCCCCGGCCTGCTTGGCCCACCCGGAAAAAGCGGTCCCGTCATAAGAAAGATCAAGCCGAACCCGAACACTCATTGGCATCTCCGACCACTACCGGACACGAAAGCGGGCCCGCCCCCGCAGGGGGCAGACCCGCTCAAGCACAGCGCAAGCGTCACGCGTCCTTGGACTCCGGCTTGGCGTCTTCGACAACCTCGTCCGCAGCCGCAGCGTCAACCGGGGCGTCGTCCTTCTTCAGGACGTCATCCTTCTTGACGGCGTCTTCCTTGACGGCACGCTTGGTCGCCGCCTCGGCCTCGCCCGTGGCCTGCTGCGCCACGGTCAGCGCCTCCACCAGCTCGATGACGGCCATGGGCGCGTTGTCGCCCCGGCGGTTACCGATCTTGGTGATACGGGTGTAGCCACCCGGACGGTTCTCGTAGCGCGGGCCGATCTCCGTGAAGAGCGTGTGGACGATGCTCTTGTCGGTGATGACCTGAAGCACCTGGCGACGGTTGTGAAGGTCACCCTTCTTCGCCTTGGTGACCAGACGCTCCGCGTAGGGACGCAGACGACGGGCCTTCGCCTCGGTGGTGGTGATGCGGCCGTGCTCGAAGAGCGAGCGGGCGAGGTTCGCCAGCAGCAGCTTCTCGTGCGCGGCACTGCCGCCCAGTCGGGCACCCTTGGTGGGCCTCGGCATGGTGTTTCTCCTCGATGTCTGCCCCGGCCGTATCAGGTACCGGGGTCAGTTCCCGCAGAGCGGCTGCCCTACGGAAGTGTGTGGGTGGCGGGCCACGGACCCGCCACCACTTTCAGCCCGTCCGGCGTTTGAGGACGAGGCCGCAGGCCGACAAAGACCTCAGCCACCCTCAACCGCCAGACCGCGACTAATACTGCTCGGTCTCAACGAACCCGGCATCCGCGTCGTCATCCGCGCCGAAGGCATCGGCGGCAGCGGTCGGGTCGAATCCGGGCGGGCTGTCCTTGAGGGCCAGGCCCATGCCGGCCAGCTTCGCCTTGACCTCGTCGATCGACTTGGCACCGAAGTTACGGATGTCGAGCAGGTCCGCCTCGGAACGCGCGACGAGTTCACCCACGGAGTGGATGCCCTCACGCTTGAGGCAGTTGTAGGAGCGGACGGTGAGTTCCAGCTCCTCGATCGGCAGCGCCAGATCGGCGGCGAGCGCGGCGTCCGTCGGGGACGGACCCATGTCGATGCCCTCGGCGTCGATGTTCAGCTCACGGGCCAGACCGAACAGCTCGACCAGGGTCTTACCGGCCGACGCCATGGCGTCACGCGGACGCATGGCCTGCTTGGTCTCGACGTCGACGATCAGCTTGTCGAAGTCGGTGCGCTGCTCGACACGCGTGGCCTCGACCTTGTACGTGACCTTGAGGACCGGCGAGTAGATCGAGTCGACCGGGATACGGCCGATCTCCTGGCCGACCTGCTTGTTCTGCACGGCGGAGACATAGCCGCGACCGCGCTCGACGGTCAGCTCCATCTCCAGCTTGCCCTTGCCATTGAGCGTGGCGAGGACCAGGTCGGGGTTGTGCACCTCGACACCGGCGGGCGGGGCGATGTCGGCGGCGGTCACGAGGCCCGGACCCTGCTTGCGCAGGTACATCACGACGGGCTCGTCGTGCTCGCTGGACACGACCAGCTGCTTGATGTTGAGGATGAGGTCGGTGACGTCCTCCTTGACGCCCGGCACGGTGGTGAACTCGTGCAGGACACCGTCGACGCGGATGGACGTGACCGCCGCACCCGGGATCGAGGAGAGGAGCGTACGGCGCAGGGAGTTACCGAGGGTGTAACCGAAGCCCGGCTCCAGCGGCTCGATCACGAACCGGGAGCGGAATTCGTCGACGACCTCTTCGGTCAACGAGGGACGCTGAGCGATCAGCATGTGTTCAGATCCTTCAGTCGTGGACGCCCGCTATTTGACGTCCTACGGGTACTGCGTACAGCAAGGGTACGGGCGGCACGGCCCGAAAGGGGACGTACCGCCCGACAAACCGGCCACAGGCGGCCGGGCCCGTGCGTCAAACGCGACGACGCGGATCACCCCCGCTTACGCGGGGAAGGTCGCCGCACCAAATCAGACGCGACGACGCTTCGGCGGGCGGCAGCCGTTGTGCGGGGTGGGCGTGACGTCCTGGATCGAGCCGACCTCAAGGCCGGTGGCCTGGAGGGAGCGGATCGCGGTCTCACGGCCGGAGCCGGGACCCTTCACAAAGACGTCGACCTTGCGCATGCCGTGCTCCTGCGCGCGACGCGCGGCCGACTCGGCGGCCATCTGCGCGGCGAACGGGGTCGACTTGCGCGAGCCCTTGAAGCCGACGTGGCCGGCGGAGGCCCAGGAGATCACGTTGCCCGAGGGGTCGGTGATCGAGACGATGGTGTTGTTGAACGTGCTCTTGATGTGCGCGTGGCCGTGAGCGACGTTCTTCTTTTCCTTGCGGCGCACCTTCTTGGCAGCGCCCTGACGACCCTTGGGGGGCATCTATTTCTCCTACGGGAGGTGGTCGGTCCTACAGCGAAGACCGCTGACGAGCGTCCGCTGCGGACTACTTCTTGCCCGGCTTCTTCTTGCCGGCGATGGCGCGACGCGGACCCTTGCGGGTACGGGCGTTGGTGCTGGTGCGCTGACCGTGGACGGGCAGGCCACGGCGGTGACGCAGACCCTGGTAGCAGCCGATCTCCACCTTGCGGCGAATGTCGGCCTGAATCTCACGACGGAGGTCACCCTCGGTCTTGAGGTGGGCGTCCACGTACTCGCGGATCTTGACCAGCTCCTCCTCGGAGAGGTCACGAACGCGCGTGTCGGGGTTCACGCCGGTCTCGGCCAGCGTCTGCTGGGAAAGCGTCCGGCCGATGCCGAACACATAGGTGAGGGCGACCTCCACGCGCTTTTCGCGCGGGATGTCAACACCGGAAACGCGTGCCATTCAATGGCTCCAGTTGATTCTCGGAGGTCTTCCACGGAGCCATTCCCGCCCGCCGACCCCGAGGGGTGGTACGAACCGGGTCCCCGGCCTCCGACCGGGGGTGTCGGACCATGATCGGTCCGGACTCCGCGTATGTACATGTGTGCTGCGTCGCGCGAAGTTCTGCGGGTGCAGAAGGTGCGGTCCTGCGTCAGCCCTGGCGCTGCTTGTGGCGCGGGTTGTCGCAGATGACCATGACCCGGCCGTGACGGCGGATCACCCTGCACTTGTCGCAGATCTTCTTGACGCTCGGCTTGACCTTCATGGGTGAGGTTCTCCGGGTCAGTGCCATCGCCCCACGGGATGCGGGGCGCGGGCAAGATCTACTTGTAGCGGTAGACGATCCGGCCACGCGTGAGGTCGTACGGAGACAGCTCCACCACGACCCGGTCGTCAGGGAGGATGCGGATGTAGTGCATACGCATCTTGCCGCTGATGTGTGCCAGGACCTGGTGGCCGTTCTGGAGCTCGACCTTGAACATGGCGTTCGGAAGAGACTCGACGACAGTGCCCTCGATCTCGATGGCACCTTGCTTCTTGGCCACGCTTCGCCCTTCGAATCGACTACCTTGATCGACCCCGACACGGGCATGCAGGCATGCGAGTGCACGAGAGCCGACGAGTCAGTCTACGTCAGGGCCCTCGGAAAGACGAATCGAGGGAGGATGCCCCGGATCGGAGATTTTTAAGCCGGACCGCCCGCAAACCACCCGACAAAACACCCGTTACTTCACGCCAGCGGGTCCGGCGCCGCAGTGATCCCGTACTCGGCGAGCTTCGCCTTTCCGCAGTCCGGGGCGGTGAGGACCAGGGGGCCCTGTTCGGTCAGTGCGATGGAGTGCTCCCAGTGCGAGGACCAGGTGCCGTCGGTGGTGATGACCGTCCACTCGTCGCTCAGGACCTCGGTCTTCGGGGTGCCCAGCGAGACCATCGGCTCGATGGCGAGACAGAAACCGGGGACCAGCTTGGGGCCCTTGCCCCGCTTGCGCTCCACATAGTTCAGCAGATGCGGGTCCATGTGCATCTCGGTGCCGATGCCGTGCCCGCCGTAGTCCTCGATGATCCCGTACCGCCCGCCGCCGGGCTTGGGCTGCCGGCGGATGTACGTCTCGATGGCGCGGGACACGTCGACCAGCCGGTTGCCGCTCTTCATGGCGGCGATCCCGGCCCACATGGACTCCTCGGTCACCCGGGACAGCTCGATCAGCTCCGGAGCGTGACCGCTGCCCACGAAGGCGGTGTACGCGGCGTCGCCGTGCCAGCCGTCGATGATCGCGCCGGCGTCGATCGAGATGATGTCGCCGTCCTGGAGAACGACATCCTCACCGGGGATGCCATGGACGACCACCTGGTTGACGGAGGTGCAGATGGTGGCGGGGAAACCGCCGTACCCGAGGAAGTTCGACTTGGCGTCGTGGTCGGCGAGTACCTTGCGGGCCACGTCGTCCAGGTCCTTGGTGGTGGCGCCCGGCACCGCCGCCTCACGGGTCGCCGCGTGCACCGCGGCCACGACCAGCCCCGCCCGCCGCATCGTGGCGATCTGCTCGGGGGTTTTGATCTGCACCATGACGGCGGGGGCCTTTCTGGACCGGTGACGGGTTACTCGCACAACGATACGGCCGCGACACCCGGGGGGGTGGCGCGACCGTATACGCGGGGTCCGGGAGCCGGTCCCGGATGGGTTGCCTAGGCTGCGGCGTCGTCCTTGAGGGCCGCCATCGCGCGGCCCGTGACGTCCTCCACCTTGCCGAGCGCCGAGATCGTCACGACCAGGCCCTGGGCCCGGTAGTAGTCGATGATCGGCTCGGTCTGGGTGTGGTAGACCTCCAGGCGCTTGCGCACCGTCTCCTCGCTGTCGTCCTCGCGCTGGTACAGCTCCCCGCCGCAGATGTCACAGACACCCTCGACCTTGGGCTGCTTGTACTGCACGTGGAAGACATGGCTGGACTCGTTGCGGCAGGTGCGGCGGCCCGCGATGCGCTTGACCACCTCGTCCTCGGGGACCTCCAGGTCGAGCACCGCGTCCAGCTTCATGGACTCGGCCTTGAGCATCTCGTCCAGCGCCTCGGCCTGCGACACATTCCGCGGGAAGCCGTCGAGCAGGAAGCCGTTCACGGCGTCCGGCTGCTCCATACGGTCCTTGGCCATGCCGATGGTGACCTGGTCCGGGACCAGGTTGCCCTCGTCCATGTACGCCTTCGCCTGCTTGCCCAGGTCGGTGCCCTGACTGATGTTGGCGCGGAACAGGTCACCCGTGGAGATGTGCGGGATGGACAAGTTCTTCGCCAGGAACGCGGCCTGCGTTCCCTTACCTGCACCGGGCGGCCCGACGAGGACGATTCGCATCAGCGGAGGAACCCTTCGTAATTGCGCTGCTGAAGCTGGCTCTCGATCTGCTTCACCGTCTCAAGACCCACACCCACGATGATCAGGATGCTTGTCCCGCCGAAGGGGAAGTTCGCGTTCGCCCCGAATCCCACCAACGCCATTGTTGGCACGAGAGCGATCAGCCCCAGATACAGCGACCCCGGCCAGGTG
Organism: Streptomyces sp. NPDC058001; assembly: GCF_042886315.1. Taxonomy (NCBI): domain Bacteria; kingdom Bacillati; phylum Actinomycetota; class Actinomycetes; order Kitasatosporales; family Streptomycetaceae; genus Streptomyces; species Streptomyces sp. NPDC058001. The sequence continues at coordinate 237,281 of NZ_JBHVQT010000001.1, read as the reverse complement.
ATCCGGTTGAGTACGTAGCTCAGGTACTCAGCGGTCGGTCGGCCAGCCCGGATGCCCGGGATGAAGCCACCATACTTCTTCATGTTGTCCGCGACTTCCTCGGGGTTGAACGAGATCGCCACGTAGAAGAACGCGAAGAAAACGATCAGGAGGAAGTACATGGCGATGTAAATCGGGTGGTCACCCTTGGTCAGGTTCTGATCGATCCAGGTTTTCCAGCCCGCGTTACCGCCGGAGAACTGCGCGATGAGTGCCGGGATGTAGAGCAGCGAGGACGCGAAGATGACGGGGATCACACCCGCCTGGTTGACCTTCAGCGGGATGTAGGTCGACGTACCGCCGTAGGAACGGCGGCCGATCATCCGCTTCGCGTACTGGACCGGGATGCGTCGCTGCGCCTGCTCGACGAAGACGACCAGGCCGACCATGACGAGTCCGACGAGGATGACGGTGCCGAACTCGATCCAGCCGTCGGCCAGCGTGCCCTGCTTCTTGATGGCCCACAGCGCGCTCGGGAAGGTGGCGGCGATCGAGATGAACATCAGGATCGACATGCCGTTACCGATGCCGCGGTCGGTGATCAGCTCACCGAGCCACATGACGATCGCCGTACCGGCGGTCATGGTGATGACCATCGTGGTGGTGATGAAGATCGACTGGTCGGGCACGATCTGACCGGCGACCGGGCAGCCCTGGAAGAGCGCGCCGGTACGGGCGGTGGCGACGAGGCCGGTGCCCTGGAGGATCGCCAGGGCGACGGTGAGATAGCGGGTGTACTGCGTGATCTTCGCCGTACCGGCCTGGCCCTCCTTCTTGAGGGCTTCGAGCCGTGGGATCACGACGGTGAGCAGCTGAAGAATGATGCTCGCCGTGATGTACGGCATGATGCCGAGCGCGAAGACCGTGATCTGCAACAGCGCGCCACCACTGAACATGTTGACCAGACCGAACAGGCCCTGGTTCGCACTGGCCTGGTCCATACAGATCTGGACGTTCTTGTAGCTGACGCCGGGGATCGGGATATGGGTACCGATCCGGTAGATCACGATGATGGCAAGCGTGAAGAGCAGCTTCTTGCGCAGGTCGGGCGTCCTGAACGCCCGGGCGAACGCGGTGAGCACGGTGCCTCCTGCGACCCCCGCGCAGAGCGAAGAGGTGACGGTCTTGAGGATCGACGGGTAAGTGAAGAACAGACAACAGCGCACGCCACCTTACCGGCGACCTGCCCCCCCTTGGAACGACCAACCGGGGATACCCCTTTTGTGGAGTATCCCCGGTGGGACGTTCACATCATCGTGCTCAGACGAGCTCGGTGACGGTGCCGCCGGCGGCGGCGATCTTCTCCTTGGCGGACCCGGAGACGGCGTCGACCGTCACCTGGAGCGCCACGGTGATCTCGCCCTGGCCGAGGACCTTGACGAGGCTGTTCTTGCGGACGGCACCCTTGTCGACCAGGTCGGCAACGGTGACCTCCCCACCCTCGGGGTAGAGGGCGCCGAGCTTGTCCAGGTTCACGACCTGGTACTCGGTCCGGAACGGGTTCTTGAAGCCCTTGAGCTTCGGGAGTCGCATGTGGAGGGGCATCTGCCCGCCCTCGAAGCGCTCCGGAACCTGGTAACGGGCCTTGGTGCCCTTGGTACCACGACCGGCCGTCTTACCCTTCGACGCCTCACCACGACCCACACGGGTCTTGGCGGTCTTGGCGCCCGGGGCGGGACGGAGGTTGTGGATCTTGAGCGGCTTCTGCTCCGCCATGATCAGTCGACCTCCTCGACCGACACGAGGTGGCGGACGGTGTGCACCATGCCGCGGAACTCGGGGCGGTCCTCCTTGACGACCACGTCGTTCAGGCGCTTGAGCCCGAGCGAACGCAGGGTGTCACGGTGGTTCTGCTTGCTGCCGATGTAGGACTTCGTCTGCGTGATCTTGAGACGGGCCATCACGCACCCGCTCCCGCACGCGCCCGCAGCAGAGCCGCGGGGGCGACGTCCTCAAGCGGCAGACCGCGGCGCGCCGCGATCTCCTCGGGACGCTGGAGACCCTTGAGGGCCGCCACCGTCGCGTGCACGATGTTGATCGCGTTGGACGAGCCGAGCGACTTCGACAGGATGTCGTGCACTCCCGCGCACTCCAGGACGGCACGCACCGGGCCACCGGCGATAACGCCGGTACCGGGGGAAGCAGGCTTGAGCAGGACGACGCCCGCGGCCTTCTCGCCCGTGATCGGGTGCGGGATGGTGCCCTGGATGCGGGGGACCTTGAAGAAGTGCTTCTTGGCCTCCTCCACACCCTTGGCGATGGCGGCCGGCACCTCCTTGGCCTTGCCGTAACCGACACCCACGGTGCCGTCACCATCGCCCACCACGACCAGCGCGGTGAAGCTGAAGCGACGACCACCCTTCACAACCTTGGCGACGCGGTTGATCGCGACAACGCGCTCAACGTACGCGGTCTTCTCGGCGGCGGCAGCGCCACCGTCACGGCCCTTCCGGTCCCGCCGCTCGCCGCCACCGGCACCGCTTCCGCGGCGCTGGGGTCCAGCCATTGGAATTACCTCTCTCTGTTTCCGCTAGCTACGGAGGCTCAGAACTTGAGCCCGGCCTCGCGGGCGGCATCCGCCAGGGCGGCGATGCGCCCGGCGTACTGATTGCCACCACGGTCGAATACGACGGCCTCGACACCCGCGGCCTTGGCGCGCTCGGCGACCAGGGCGCCGACCTTGCCGGCCTGAGCGGACTTGTTGTCGCCGTCGACTCCACGGATGGCGGTGTCCAGGGTCGACGCCGACGCCAGGGTGTGACCCTTGATGTCGTCGATGACCTGGGCCACGATGTGGCGGTTCGAACGCGTCACGACCAGGCGCGGACGCTCGGCCGTACCCGCGACCTTCTTGCGGATCCGGATGTGACGGCGCTTGATGGCGGCACGCTTGTAAGCGTCGCCCTTAGCGATCTTCGTTCCGTATGCCATGGCTTACTTACCCGCCTTTCCGACCTTGCGGCGGATGACTTCGCCCTCGTACTTGACACCCTTGGCCTTGTACGGGTCGGGCTTGCGCAGCTTGCGGATGTTGGCGGCGACCTCGCCGACCTTCTGCTTGTCGATGCCCTCGACCGAGAGACGGGTCGGGGACTCCACCTTGAAGCTGATGCCCTCGGGTGCCTCGACCGTGATCGGGTGGCTGTAGCCCAGCGCGAACTCCAGGTTGGAGCCCTTGGCCTGGACGCGGTAACCGACACCGCTGATTTCGAGCTTCTTCACGTAACCCTGGGTCACGCCGGTGATCATGTTCGCCACCAGCGTGCGGGACAGGCCGTGCAGGGCCTTGTTCTGACGCTCGTCGTTGGGGCGGGTGACGTTGAGTACGCCGTCCTCGCCCTTAGCGATCTCGATCGGCGCGACAACGGTGTGGGAGAGAGCGCCCTTGGGGCCCTTCACCTGAACCGTGCGGCCATCGATGGTGACGTCCACGCCGGCGGGAACCGTGATGGGGAGCTTGCCAATACGCGACATAGCTGTTTCCTCCGTTCCCTTCCGCTACCAGACGTAGGCGAGGACTTCCCCGCCCACGCCCTTCTTGCCGGCCTGCTTGTCGGTGAGGAGCCCGTGGGACGTGGAGATGATCGCCACGCCGAGGCCGCCGAGCACCTTCGGCAATCCGGTGGACTTCGCGTACACCCGGAGACCGGGCTTGGAGATCCGCTTGATCCCCGCGATGGAGCGCTCACGGTTGGGGCCGAACTTCAGCTCCAGGACGAGGTTCTTGCCGACCTCGGCTTCCTCGACCTTCCAGCCCGTGATGAAGCCCTCCTGCTGGAGGATCTCCGCGATGTGCGACTTGATCTTGCTGTGCGGCATTCCCACGGAGTCGTGGTACGCCGAGTTCGCGTTCCGCAGACGGGTGAGCATGTCTGCGATCGGATCAGTCATGGTCATGAATTGGCCTTCGGCCTCTCTCGCCGGGGTTTCCTGTATGCGCCATCCCTCTCCCCACACAGGGGCGGGACGGGTGCGGCGCGGGGACCTACGGCGTAGTAAGTCATTTCAGGCGACGGGCGCCCAACCCTCCTAGCCTAAGCCATGGAAGGCAGGGCTCCCGCCCACCCTTTGCTTACCGAGAGACTCCGGTCATTCCCAAGTAGGGAATTACCAGGAGCTCTTGGTCACGCCCGGCAGCTCGCCACGGTGAGCCATCTCACGAAGGCAGACGCGGCACAGGCCGAACTTGCGGTACACGGAGTGCGGACGGCCGCAGCGCTGGCAGCGGGTGTACGCGCGCACACCGAACTTGGGCTTGCGGGCGGCCTTGGCAATAAGAGCCTTCTTCGCCATCTCGCTTACGCCTCCTTGAAGGGGAAGCCGAGGTGACGAAGGAGCGCGCGGCCCTCAGCGTCGTTGGTCGCCGTGGTGACCACGGTGATGTCCATACCCCGGACGCGGTCGATCTTGTCCTGGTCGATCTCGTGGAACATGACCTGCTCCGTGAGACCGAAGGTGTAGTTGCCACGGCCGTCGAACTGCTTGGGGGACAGACCGCGGAAGTCACGGATGCGCGGAAGCGCCAGCGACAGGGTGCGGTCCAGGAACTCCCACATGCGGTCGCCACGAAGTGTGACGTGGGCACCGATGGGCTGGCCCTCACGCAGCTTGAACTGCGCGATGGACTTACGGGCCTTGGTGACGGCCGGCTTCTGGCCGGTGATCGTGGTGAGGTCCTTGATGGCACCCTCGATCAGCTTGGAGTCGCGGGCGGCGTCGCCCACACCCATGTTGACCACGATCTTGACGAGGCCCGGCACCTGCATGATGTTCTCGTACGAGAACTCCTCACGCAGCTTGCCGATGATCTCCTCGCGGTACTTCGTCTTGAGACGCGGGATGATGGTGGTGGTCGTCATCAGATGTCCTCACCGGTCCGCTTGGCAACGCGGATCTTGTTGCCCTCGTCGTCGAAGCGGTAGCCGACGCGGGTCACGACCTTGTTGCCGTCCTTCTCCACGACGAGCTGAACGTTGCTCACGTGGATCGGGGCCTCGGTGGTGACGATGCCGCCGGCCTGCGAGCCGCGGGCCGTCGGGCCGGCCTTGGTGTGCTTCTTGACCCGGTTGACACCCTCGACCAGGACACGCTCGTCGCGCGGGTAAGAGGCGATGACCTTGCCCTGCTTGCCCTTGTCCTTACCGGTGATGACCTGGACCAGGTCGCCCTTCTTGATCTTCATGCTTACAGCACCTCCGGCGCGAGCGAGATGATCTTCATGAACTTCTTCTCGCGCAGCTCCCGGCCCACCGGGCCGAAGATACGGGTGCCACGAGGGTCGCCGTCGTTCTTCAGAATGACGGCGGCGTTCTCGTCGAAGCGGATGTACGAGCCGTCCGGACGGCGGCGCTCCTTGACGGTGCGAACGATGACCGCCTTGACGACGTCACCCTTCTTCACGTTGCCGCCGGGGATCGCGTCCTTGACGGTGGCGACAATGACATCGCCGATGCCCGCGTAGCGGCGACCGGAGCCACCGAGAACACGGATGCAAAGGATCTCCTTGGCACCAGTGTTGTCGGCGACCCGCAGCCGCGACTCCTGCTGGATCACGTCTATCTCCTGATCGTCTGCCGGTTCCCTCCGGGGGTTGACCCGGAGAGCCTGGCGGAACTATGTGCTGGGTGCCCGCCCCGGACCCGGGGGTCCGGGGGCGGAGCCCCCAGCGGGGGGCTTGCGGGGGGCGAAGGCCCCCCGCGGGATTACTTGGCCTTCTCCAGGATCTCCACGACGCGCCAGCGCTTCGTCGCCGAGAGCGGGCGGGTCTCCATCAGGAGGACCCGGTCACCGACACCGGCGGCGTTCTGCTCGTCGTGCGCCTTGAGCTTGTTCGTACGGCGGATGACCTTGCCGTACAGCGCGTGCTTCACGCGGTCCTCGACGGCGACGACGACGGTCTTGTCCATCTTGTCGCTGACGACGAGACCCTCACGGGTCTTGCGGAAGCCGCGCGCGGCCGTGGTCTCTTCAGTCACATTGCTCTCGCTCATCAGGCGCTCTCCACCGTCTCGATGCCCAGCTCGCGCTCACGCATCAGGGTGTAGATCCGGGCGATGTCCTTGCGGACGGCCTTCAGCCGGCCGTGGTTCTCAAGCTGGCCCGTCGCCGCCTGGAAGCGGAGGTTGAACAGCTCTTCCTTGGCCTCGCGGAGCTTGTTCAGCAGCTCCTCGTTGCCCAGCTCGCGCAGCTCGGACGCCTTGGTACCGGCCGACATCACGCTTCACCTGCCTCGCGCCGGACAATGCGGCACTTCATCGGAAGCTTGTGAGCAGCGCGGGTGAGCGCCTCACGAGCAATCTTCTCGTTCGGGTAGGACAGCTCGAACATCACCCGACCGGGGTGAACGTTCGCGACCCACCACTCCGGGGAACCCTTACCGGAACCCATGCGGGTCTCGGCGGGCTTCTTCGTCAGCGGGCGGTCCGGGTAGATGTTGATCCAGACCTTGCCGCCACGCTTGATGTGACGGGTCATCGCGATACGAGCGGCCTCGATCTGACGGTTCGTCACATACGCCGGAGTGACGGCCTGGATGCCGTACTCGCCGAACGCGACGGTGGTGCCGCCCTTGGCCTGACCACGCCGCTTCGGGTGGTGCTGCTTACGGTGCTTGACCCTACGGGGGATCAGCATTTCGGTCAGACCTCCGTTCCGCCTGTAGTAGAGGGAGCGCCCTCGGCCGGAGCGGCAGCGGCCGGAGCCTCGGCCCGGGGGGCTTCGGACGACTGCTGCTGCTGCGGCTTGCGACCGCGACCGCCACGCTCGCCACCACGGCCACCACGGGCCGGGCGGTCGGCGCCGCCGCCACCGCCACCACCACGGGCCGGACGGTTGCCGGCACGGGCCGCGGCGTTCTCGGCGCGGACCTCGGCGATGTTCTTGACGTCGCCCTTGTAGATCCAGACCTTCACGCCGATCCGGCCGAAGGTCGTCTTGGCCTCGAAGAAGCCGTAGTCGACGTTCGCGCGGAGCGTGTGCAGGGGCACGCGGCCCTCGCGGTAGAACTCCGAGCGGGACATCTCGGCGCCGCCGAGACGGCCACCGCACTGGATCTTGATGCCCTTGGCGCCGGCCTTCATCGCCGACTGCATGCTCTTACGCATGGCACGACGGAAGGAGACACGCGAGGACAGCTGCTCGGCGACGGCCTGGGCCACCAGCTGAGCGTCCGTCTCCGGGTTCTTGACCTCAAGGATGTTCAGCTGGACCTGCTTGCCGGTCAGCTTCTCCAGGTCACCGCGGATACGGTCGGCCTCGGCGCCGCGGCGGCCGATGACGATGCCGGGACGCGCGGTGTGGATGTCCACCCGCACACGGTCACGGGTGCGCTCGATCTCCACCTTCGAGATGCCGGCGCGCTCCATGCCGGACGTCATCATCCGACGGATGGCGACGTCTTCCTTGACGTAGTCCTTGTACAGCTTGTCGGCGTACCACCGGGACTTGAAGTCCGTGGTGATGCCGAGCCGGAACCCATGCGGGTTAACCTTCTGGCCCATTACCGGGTTCCTTCCTTGCTGCTGACGACCACGGTGATGTGGCTGGTCCGCTTGCGGATCCGGTAGGCACGGCCCTGGGCGCGCGGCCGGAACCGCTTCAGGGTCGGACCCTCGTCCACGAACGCCTCGCTGATGACCAGCGAGGAAGCGTCGGTGTGGTCGTAGTTGTGCGCGGCGTTGGCGATGGCGCTGTCCAGCACCTTGCCGACCGGCACGCTCGCGGCCTGCGGGGCGAAACGCAGGACCGCCTGAGCCTCCGTGGCGTCCATGCCACGGATGAGGTCCACCACGCGGCGGGCCTTCATGGGCGTGACGCGGATGTACCGCGCCTGGGCCCTGGCTTCCATGGTTGTCCCTTCAGTGTTCGTCACTTGTGTCGAAGTCATCTCGCGCCCCGCTAGCGGCGCTTGGACTTGCGGTCGTCCTTGACGTGGCCGCGGAAGGTGCGGGTCGGCGAGAACTCGCCGAGCTTGTGGCCGACCATCGACTCGGTGACGAACACCGGGATGTGGATCTTGCCGTTGTGCACCGCGATCGTGTGGCCGAGCATGGCCGGGACGATCATCGAGCGACGGGACCAGGTCTTGATGACGTTCTTGGAGCCCGCTTCGTTCTGTACGTCCACCTTCTTGATCAGGTGGTCGTCGACGAAGGGCCCCTTCTTGAGACTGCGCGGCATCTGAACCCGCTCCTAGCGCTTCTTGTTCGTCTTGCGGCGGCGGACGATGTACTTGTTCGATGCCTTCTTCGGCGAACGCGTACGACCCTCCTTCTGACCCCACGGCGAGACCGGGTGGCGACCACCGGAGGTCTTGCCCTCACCACCACCGTGCGGGTGGTCAACCGGGTTCATCGCCACACCGCGGACGGTCGGGCGGACACCCAGCCAGCGCTTACGGCCGGCCTTGCCCCAGTTGATGTTCGACTGCTCGGCGTTGCCGACCTCGCCGACGGTGGCGCGGCAGCGCACGTCGACCAGGCGGATCTCACCGGACGGCATACGAAGGTGGGCCATCGAGCCCTCCTTCGCGAGCAGTTGCACGGAGGCACCGGCGGAGCGGGCGAACTTGGCGCCGCCGCCCGGACGGAGCTCGATCGCGTGGATCGTGGTACCGACCGGGATGTTGCGGAGCGCCAGGTTGTTACCGGGCTTGATGTCGGCCCCGGGGCCGTTCTCGACCCGGTCACCCTGCGTCAGGCCGCGCGGCGCGATGATGTAGCGCTTCTCGCCGTCGGCGTAGTGCAGCAGCGCGATGCGCGCGGTGCGGTTGGGGTCGTACTCGATGTGCGCGACCTTCGCCGGCACGCCGTCCTTGTCGTGCCGACGGAAGTCGATCACTCGGTAGGCGCGCTTGTGTCCGCCACCCTGGTGGCGAACGGTCACACGACCGGCGTTGTTACGGCCGCCCTTGCTGTGCAGCGGGCGGACCAGCGACTTCTCCGGCGTGGACCGCGTGACCTCGACGAAGTCGGCGACGCTGGAGCCACGACGGCCCGGAGTCGTCGGCTTGTACTTGCGGATACCCATTTCTCAGTCCTCGTCCGATATCGGACCAGGGCGCTCCGTTAGGAGGCCTGGCCGAAGATGTCGATACGGTCGCCCTCGGCGAGGGTCACGATCGCGCGCTTGCTGTCGGCACGCTTGCCGAAGCCCGTGCGGGTCCGCTTGCGCTTGCCCTGGCGGTTGATCGTGTTGACCCCGGTGACCTTGACCGAGAAGACCGCCTGGACGGCCTGCTTGATCTGGGTCTTGTTGGCACGCGGGTCGACGACGAACGTGTACTTGTTCTCGTCGAGCAGCGCGTAGCTCTTCTCCGAGACGACCGGCTTGAGGAGCACGTCACGGGGGTCCGTGAAGGACTTGCTCAGCGGAGTCTCGACGGTGTTCTTGCCCTCGGTGGCGTGGCGCTTCGCCTTGGCGAGGCGCGCGGCCTTGGCGGCCTTGGCCGCCTTGGGGGCAATGCTCGGGTGACGCGTGGCCATCAGGCGTCGCTCCCTTCGGTCTCGTTGGTCGCGGCGGGCGCGCCGGACACGAAGGACTCGAAGGCGGCCTGGGTGAAGACCACGTCGTCCGAGACGAGCACGTCGTACGTGTTCAGCTGGCCCGGCTCCAGGATGTGCACCTGGGGCAGGTTGCGGGCGGACAGCCACGCGGCCTCGTCGGCCCGGTCGATGACCAGGAGCAGGTTCTTGCGCTCGCTGATCTTGCCGAACAGGGTCCTGGCGGCCTTCGTGGACGGGTTCTCGCCCTCGATCACGCCGGAGACGACGTGGATGCGGTTGTTGCGGGCCCGGTCGGTGAGGGCGTGGCGCAGGGCCGCGGCCTTCATCTTCTTCGGGGTCCGCTGCGAGTAGTCACGCGGCTGCGGGCCGTGGACGACGCCACCGCCGGCGAACTGCGGGGCGCGGGTCGAGCCCTGACGGGCGCGGCCGGTGCCCTTCTGGCGGTACGGCTTCCTGCCACCGCCGCGGACCTCGCCGCGTGTCTTGGTCTTGTGCGTGCCCTGGCGGGCAGCGGCCAGCTGGGCGACGACAACCTGGTGGATCAGCGGGATGCTGATCTTCTCTACGTCGAAGATCTCCGAGGGGAGTTCGACGGACCCGGCCTTGTCGCCTGCCGGCGAAAGGATGTCAATGGTGCTCATCGTTACCTCAGGCCCCCTTGGCCGCGGTACGGACCAGGACGAGGCCGCCGTTCGGACCAGGAACCGCGCCCTTGATGAGGAGCAGGCCCTTCTCCGCGTCAACGGCGTGGACGGTCAGGTTCTGGGTGGTGACCCGCTCGTTGCCCATACGACCCGCCATGCGCAGGCCCTTGAAGACACGGCCCGGGGTGGCGCAGCCACCGATGGAGCCGGGAGAGCGGTGCTTGCGCTGGGTGCCGTGACCGGCGCCGAGGCCCTTGAAGTTGTGACGCTTCATGACACCGGCGAAGCCCTTGCCCTTGCTCTTGCCGGTGACGTCGACCTTGACACCGGACTCGAAGGTCTCGGCGGTCACTTCCTGGCCGAGGGTGTACTCGGCGGCGTCGCCGGTACGGATCTCGACGAGGTGGCGGCGAGGGGTCACGTCGGCCTTGGCGAAGTGGCCCTTGAGGGGCTTGTTCACCTTGCGCGGGTCGATCTCGCCGAAGGCGATCTGGACCGACTCGTAGCCGTCGCTGTCGTTCGTTCGGACCTGGGTGACGACACAGGGTCCGGCCTTGACCACGGTTACCGGGACGACACGGTTGTTCTCGTCCCAGACCTGGGTCATGCCGAGCTTCTCGCCCAGGATGCCCTTGATCTGCTTGGTCATCTCTTCCGCGCCTCTCAGAGCTTGATCTCGATGTCGACGCCGGCCGGAAGGTCCAGGCGCATCAACGAGTCAACGGTCTTGGGCGTCGGGTCGAGGATGTCGATCAGGCGCTTGTGCGTGCGCATCTCGAAGTGCTCGCGCGAGTCCTTGTACTTGTGCGGCGACTTGATGACGCAGTACACGTTCTTCTCAGTGGGCAGCGGCACCGGGCCCGCGACCGACGCACCAGTACGCGTCACCGTCTCGACGATCTTCTTCGCCGATGAGTCGATGACCTCGTGGTCGTAAGCCTTGAGCCGGATGCGGATCTTCTGTCCCGCCATGGCTGCTTCGTAGTCCTGTCTCTTGATGAACGCTCTGGAACCCGGGAGGGCTCGTACTACCGTCTTCTCCGACCCACGCGGTCGGGCGTGTCGCACTCCCGCTGACATGGATATCCCGAAGGATTTCCCTGCTAGGGGATGCGATCGACGACCGCGGAACCGGGGGAAAGACACCCACCGGGCGCCTGGTCGGTACCCCGCTGACACTTCCCGGAAGATTCCCGTACGTCCGCTCCAGCGCTGCCGTGAGGCAGTTGGGGCGACGAGTACTGTGGGACTCGCTTCCGGTCCTCCCGGCGGGAGGCGCGCAGCATCGGCACTCAACCGAGCAACCCAGGTAGTCTGCCATACGGGGCACAGACCACGCCAATCGAGCCGAGGATCGTACCCCACGCGGGGGCACTCGAAGCATGGACGGCGCGTGCGGGCGCATACCGGGTGGAACCCGGCCCCGCTGATCACCCTCTCCCCAGGCGTGCCCAACGAACCTGCTCGAAGACGCCTCGCGCCGGGGCGCCGGGCGCTCCTGCTCACCGGTGCCGCCGCGACGCTCACCACCGTCGTCGGCTGCGGCCGTACCCCGCCGGCGCCGCCGATATCGGCGCCCTCTCCCGCGAGCGGGACCCCCGCCACCGAGGGCGGCAGGGCCCTGCTGCTCCAGGTCCTCGCGCACCCCGACGACGACCTGTACTTCATGAACCCGGACACCCAGCGGGCCCTCGACGCCGGCATCCCCCTCGTCTGCGTGTACGTCACCGCGGGCGAGGCCGACGGCGTCAACCGGATACCCGGGCAGCCGCGTCCTCCGGCCCACCGGGCCGCGTACTCCGCCGCACGCCACCAGGGTCTGCGTCAGGCGTACGCCGGGATGCTGGGGCTGCCCCTGTTCACCGGCTGGCGGACCTCGGTCGCCCGACTGACCGGTGGATTCCGCGCGGAGACCAACACGCTGGAGCACCGGGGCCGCCGGGTCGAGCTGGTCTTCCTCAATCTGGCCATGCACACCCCGTACGGACAGCAGGGCCTGCCCGCGCTCTGGCGGGAACGGGCCCTGCGGCTGCGCACGTTCCCCGCCGAGGGCTCCCCGCTGAGCACGGTCCAGTCGTACGACGCGGACACGCTGATCGCCGTACTGACCGGCCTGTTCGACACCTACGCGCCGACCCTCGTGCAGACGCTCGACCCCGACCCGGACATCCGGCACACCGACGAGCGCACCCGGCGCCTCGACAGCGAACAGCGCGGCTTCTGTGACCACGCCGACCACACGGCGGTGGCGTCGTTCACCTGGGCCGCGCTGATCCGCTGGGCGCGGTCGACGCCGGGCGGACCGCCGCCGTTCGTGGCGACCGCGTTCCGCGGCTACTACGCCAACCACTGGCCCAAGAACCTCCCCGAGCGGGTGCTGAGCGCCAAGGCCGCGCATCTGGTGGCGTACGGCGCAGCGCCCGACTGGCCGTGCGGGAACCCCTCGGGCTGCGGCGACTACAACATCGGCGGCGACCGTCCGCTGACCAACCGCAAGGGCTGGGTCCGCTCCACGCACCACCGCTACCCGGGCCCCCGGCTCGCCCTCGCACCGGGCACGGGTGGCCGGCTCGCCGCGTACGGGGTGCTCGGGATGCGGGCCGTGCGCTGGCACGAGCGGACGGACGGCACCTTCGGTGAGCCGCTGGACCTGGGCGGCGGCCCGCTGGCGCCGGTCCTCGGCTCGGCCGTCCTTGACGACGGCCGCCATCTTCTGTTCGGGCTGCGCCTTGCGGCCCTGAGCCCGCGCGGCGGTCCGGACGTACGGGAGATCGTCGTCCTCGAACAGCGTTCCCCGCAGGGCGAGTTCAGCGCCTGGGACGGGCTCGGCAACCCGGAGTCCGACCCGGACCGGGGCCGCCGGATCGGGGTGCCCGTCGCGGTCACCGACCGGGACGGCCGGGTCCATCTCTTCGTACGCACCGCCGACCAGGGCGTCAGCACCCGGATACGGGGGCGCGACGGACGGTGGTCGTGGTGGCGGGACCTGGGGGGCGGTCCGGTCCAGGACGGGCTGACGGCGGCCGTCGGTGAGGACGGGGAGGTGCACCTCTACGCGCCCGGCCGGGACACCGTCCACCACTGGACACCGGACGGACCCGTGCCGCCGACCGGGCTTCCGGTGCCCGCGGGGCCGATAGCCGTGGCGGACGGCCGCCTGTACTACCGGCCACCCGCCGCACCGGACCTCGTCACGGAGCCGGGCACCGGCACCTCGGCGGCGGGCAACCCCCCGGTGTTCCCCGGTTACGGACCCGTCGTCGCGGTGGGCCGCTCCCTCGTCGGCCGCGATCTGCGCGGCACGCTGCGCCTGCTGCACGAGGGCCGGCTGTCCCCCGCGTCCGCCGCGCCGTCCGGCATCGACGGCCCGAACCTCACGCGCACCCCGACCGGACCGGCCGCCGCTGGGCTCTCCCCCGCGGCCCGCCCCTGGCTCTGGCGCCCCGGCGCCGACACCTCGGCGACCTGACCCCGCCCCTCCCCCTCCCCCACCCCCGTCCCCGGGCATGGCGAAGGGCCCGTACGACCGAAGTCGTACGGGCCCTTCGTGGTGCTCTCGGAGCAACCAGGCCGAAGCCGTCGAAGCAGGGAAACCTACTTGACGATCTTGGTGACCTGGCCGGCGCCGACGGTCCGGCCACCCTCACGGATGGCGAACTTCAGGCCCTCTTCCATGGCGACGGGCTGGATGAGGTTGACCGTCATCTCAGTGTTGTCGCCCGGCATGACCATCTCGGTGCCCTCGGGGAGGGTCACGACGCCGGTCACGTCCGTGGTACGGAAGTAGAACTGCGGGCGGTAGTTGTTGAAGAACGGGGTGTGACGGCCACCCTCGTCCTTCGACAGGATGTACGCCTGCGCCTCGAACTCGGTGTGCGGCGTGACCGAACCCGGCTTGATGATGACCTGGCCGCGCTCGACGTCCTCGCGCTTGATGCCACGAAGCAGCAGACCGACGTTCTCACCGGCCTGACCCTCGTCGAGCAGCTTGCGGAACATCTCGATGCCGGTGACCGTGGTGGTGGTCTTCTCGGTCTTGATACCGACGATGTCGACGGTCTCGTTGACCTTGAGGATGCCACGCTCGATACGACCGGTGACGACGGTGCCACGACCGGTGATCGTGAAGACGTCCTCGATCGGCATCAGGAACGGCTTGTCGACATCGCGCTCGGGCTGCGGGATCGACTCGTCGACGGCCTTCATCAGGTCGAGGACGGTCTGGCCCCACTCCTTGTCGCCCTCAAGGGCCTTGAGCGCCGAGACCTTGACGACCGGAAGGTCGTCGCCCGGGAACTCGTACTCGGAGAGCAGCTCACGAACCTCAAGCTCGACGAGCTCCAGGATCTCCTCGTCGTCCACCATGTCGGCCTTGTTCAGGGCGACGACGATGTACGGAACGCCGACCTGGCGGGCCAGGAGCACGTGCTCCTTGGTCTGCGGCATCGGGCCGTCCGTGGCGGCGACCACGAGGATGGCGCCGTCCATCTGGGCAGCACCGGTGATCATGTTCTTGATGTAGTCGGCGTGACCGGGGCAGTCGACGTGTGCGTAGTGACGCGTCTCCGTCTGGTACTCGACGTGCGCGATGGAGATGGTGATACCGCGCTGGCGCTCCTCAGGAGCCTTGTCGATCTGGTCGAAGGCCGAAGCCTCGTTCAGGTCCGGGAACGCGTCGTGCAGCACCTTGGTAATGGCGGCCGTGAGGGTCGTCTTACCGTGGTCGATGTGACCGATGGTGCCGATGTTGACGTGCGGCTTAGTCCGCTCGAACTTCGCCTTCGCCACTGGGGTCCTCCTGGGGAGTGGTTCTGTACGCCTTACTCATCGGCGCCAGGTGATCTTTGCTGGAAAGCCGGTCCGGGGGGTGCTCCGCAGAAATGCCGCGGAACACCCCGTGGGGCCCGGAGTCAAGCCTAAAGCGTGAACTCGGTGAGTTACTCGCCCTTGGCCTTCGCGATGATCTCCTCGGCGACGTTCCGGGGAACCTCGGCGTAGGAGTCGAACTGCATCGAGTAGCTCGCGCGACCCGATGTCTTGCTGCGGAGGTCGCCGACGTAGCCGAACATCTCCGACAGCGGGACCAGGCCCGTGACGAGCTTGGCACCGTGGCGGTCTTCCATGGACTGGATCTGACCGCGACGGGAGTTGATGTCACCGATGACGTCGCCCATGTAGTCCTCGGGCGTCGTCACCTCGACCTTCATCATCGGTTCGAGCAGGGCCGGTGAAGCCTTGCGCGCGGCCTCCTTGAAGGCCATCGAACCGGCGACCTTGAAGGCCATCTCGGAGGAGTCGACCTCGTGGTAGGCACCGTCGAGAAGGATGACCCGGACACCCGTGAGCGGGTAGCCGGCGAGCACGCCGAACTCCATGGCCTCCTGGCAACCCGCGTCCACGGAGGGGATGTACTCCCTCGGGATACGGCCACCGGTGACCTTGTTGACGAACTCGTAGCCGTCGCCCTCAAGCGGCTCAAGGGCGATCTGCACCTTCGCGAACTGACCGGAACCACCGGTCTGCTTCTTGTGCGTGTAGTCGAGCCGGTCGACCGTCTTGCGGAGGGTCTCGCGGTACGCCACCTGCGGCTTGCCGACGTTGGCCTCGACCTTGAACTCGCGCTTCATGCGGTCGACCAGCACGTCCAGGTGCAGTTCGCCCATGCCCGCGATGATGGTCTGGCCCGTCTCCTCGTCCGTGTGGACCTTGAACGACGGGTCTTCCTCGGCCAGGCGCTGGATCGCGATGCCCAGCTTCTCCTGGTCGCCCTTCGACTTGGGCTCGATGGCGACCTGGATGACGGGCGCCGGGAAGTCCATCGACTCCAGGATCACCGGGTTCGCCGGGTCGCAGAGGGTCTCACCGGTGGTGGTCTGCTTCAGACCCATGACGGCGACGATGTCGCCGGCACCCACCGCTTCGATCTCCTCACGCTTGTTGGCGTGCATCCGGTAGATCTTGCCGATGCGCTCCTTCTTGCCCTTGACCGAGTTCTGCACCTGCGAACCCGACTCCAGACGACCGGAGTACACCCGGACGAAGGTCAGCTTGCCCAGGTGCGGGTCGCTCGCGATCTTGAACGCGAGAGCGGCCAGCGGCTCGTCCACGGACGGCTTCCGCTCGATGACCTGCTCCGGGTCGCTCACCGAGTGACCCTCGATCGCCTCGATGTCGAGCGGCGAGGGCAGGTAGCGGACCACGGCGTCGAGCAGCGGCTGAACGCCCTTGTTCTTGAACGCGGTACCGCAGAACACGGGCGTGATGGTCGCGCCGTCGCCCTTGCCGGAGCCGATGGTGATACGGCGGATCGCCGCGTACAGCTGCTCCTCGGTGGGCTCCTGGCCCTCCAGGTACAGCTCCATCATGGCGTCGTCGTTCTCGGCGACCGTCTCCAGGAGACGGCCACGCCACTCGGCGGCGGCCTCGACGTGCGTGTCGGGGATCTCGACGACGTCGTACGCCTCACCGAGCGCGGTCTCGGCCGACCACACCAGGGCCTTCATGCGGACCAGGTCCACGATGCCCTTGAAGTCGGCCTCGGCACCGATCGGAAGCTGCATCACGATCGGGGTCGCGCCGAGGCGGTCCGTGATCATGTCGACGCAGCGGTGGAACTCGGCGCCGGTCCGGTCGAGCTTGTTGACGAAGCAGATACGCGGCACGCCGTAGCGGTCCGCCTGACGCCAGACGGTCTCGGACTGCGGCTCCACACCGGCGACACCGTCGAACACCGTCACCGCACCGTCGAGCACGCGCAGCGAGCGCTCCACCTCGACCGTGAAGTCGACGTGGCCCGGGGTGTCGATGATGTTGATGGTGTGATCGACGTCCTCAAGCGGCCAGTGACAGGTGGTGGCAGCAGACGTGATCGTGATGCCACGCTCCTGCTCCTGCTCCATCCAGTCCATGGTGGCAGCGCCGTCGTGGACCTCACCGATCTTGTACGAGACACCGGTGTAGTACAGGATCCGCTCGGTGGTCGTCGTCTTGCCCGCGTCGATGTGAGCCATGATCCCGATGTTGCGGACCTTGGCCAGGTCAAGTGAAGTGGTAGCCATAAGGCTCAGTCTTCTCTCGGTCTCTCGATAGGGGTTGCGACTACCAGCGGTAGTGCGCGAAGGCCTTGTTGGACTCCGCCATCTTGTGGGTGTCTTCGCGCTTCTTGACGGCCGCACCGAGACCGTTGGACGCGTCGAGCAGTTCGTTCAGCAGACGCTCGGTCATCGTCTTCTCGCGACGGGCGCGGGAGTAACCGACGAGCCAGCGCAGCGCCAGCGTGTTGGCGCGGCCGGGCTTGACCTCGATCGGCACCTGGTAGGTGGCGCCACCTACCCGGCGGGACTTGACCTCAAGGGTCGGCTTGATGTTCTCCAGCGCGCGCTTCAGCGTGATGACCGGGTCATTGCTGGTCTTCTCGCGCAGGCCCTCCATGGCGCCGTACACGATGCGCTCGGCAGTGGAGCGCTTGCCGTTCATCAGCACCTTGTTGATGAGGGAGGTCACCAGAGGAGAACCGTAGACCGGGTCGATGATGACCGGGCGCTTCGGGGCGGGGCCCTTACGAGGCATGCTTACTTCTCCTTCTTGGCGCCGTAGCGGCTGCGGGCCTGCTTGCGGTTCTTGACACCCTGGGTGTCGAGCGAGCCGCGGATGATCTTGTAGCGAACACCCGGCAGGTCCTTCACACGGCCGCCGCGCACGAGCACGATGGAGTGCTCCTGCAAGTTGTGTCCCTCACCCGGGATGTAGGCCGTGACCTCGATGCCGGAGGTCAGACGCACACGCGCGACCTTCCGCAGGGCCGAGTTCGGCTTCTTCGGGGTGGTCGTGAACACACGCGTGCAGACGCCACGGCGCTGGGGGGAACCGTCCAGTGCGGGCGTCTTGTTCTTCTCGACCTTGTCCTGCCGGCCCTTCCGGACCAGCTGCTGGATCGTAGGCACTACTTCTCCGGTTTCTGTGTGCCGATCATGAAGCTAACCTGGAACATCGCCGACCCACGCGGTCGGGTGTGTCGAATACCGCGGACTCCCGCAAAAAATGCGGGCAGGGCGCGAATTACGGTGGCCGCTAACGGCTCTCCACACGGCTGAGGACACGCGCAAGAGCCAGGGCACACCCCAGGCACAAGGTCTGAGCGTACCTACCGCATCCAGTCCGGTCAAAATGATATTGAGAAACCCAGACACGCCGGTCAGCGGAGCGTTCGTTTAAGGGGCGCGGGGAACTGCGCACCGCCCGAAGGGCGGCCCCCCCACAAGGGGAAGACCGCCCTCCGGCTCAAGCATCGCGCAGCGACCCCTACTGGTTGTACGGCCCGTAGTCGTAATCCTCCAACGGCACCGCTTGACCAGACCCCGTACCGAACGGCGAGTAGTCGATGTCGTCGTACCCGACGGCCGAGTACATCGCGGCCTTCGCCTCCTCGGTCGGCTCGACCCGAATGTTCCGGTAGCGGGCAAGACCCGTACCGGCCGGGATGAGCTTGCCGATGATCACGTTCTCCTTGAGGCCGATCAGGGAGTCGGACTTGGCGTTGATCGCCGCGTCCGTCAGCACCCTGGTCGTCTCCTGGAAGGACGCCGCCGACAGCCACGACTCGGTGGCCAGCGATGCCTTGGTGATACCCATCAGCTGCGGTCGGCCGGAGGCCGGGTGGCCGCCTTCCTGGACCACACGACGGTTCTCCTTCTCGAACCTCGTCCGCTCGACCAGCTCGCCCGGCAGCAGCTCCGCGTCGCCGGACTCGATGATCGTCACCCGGCGCAGCATCTGCCGGATGATGATCTCGATGTGCTTGTCGTGGATCGACACACCCTGCGAGTTGTAGACCTTCTGGACCTCGCCGACCAGGTGGACCTGGACGGCCCGCTGACCGAGGATGCGCAGCACGTCGTGCGGGTTGGTGGCACCCACGGTGAGCTTCTGGCCCACCTCGACGTGGTCGCCCTCGCCGACCTGGAGACGGGCGCGCTTGGAGATCGGGAACGCCGTCTCCTCGCTGCCGTCGTCCGGGGTGACGACGAGCTTCTTGGTCTTCTCGGTCTCCTCGATCCGGACACGACCGGCGGCCTCGGAGATCGGGGCGACACCCTTCGGCGTACGGGCTTCGAACAGCTCGACGACTCGGGGCAGACCCTGGGTGATGTCGTCACCGGCCACACCACCGGTGTGGAAGGTACGCATCGTCAGCTGGGTACCGGGCTCACCGATGGACTGGGCGGCGATGATGCCGACCGCCTCACCGATGTCGACCAGCTTGCCGGTGGCCAGCGAGCGGCCGTAGCACATGGCGCAGGTGCCGACGGTGGACTCACAGGTCAGGATCGACCTGGTCTTGACCTCCTCGACCCCGTGGTGCACCAGCTGGTCGATGAGCACGTCGCCGAGGTCCACATTGGCCGGCGCGATCACCTTGCCGTCGATGACGACGTCCTCGGCGAGCATGCGGGCGTAGACGCTGGTCTCGACGTCGTCGCCCTTGCGGAGCGTGCCGTCGGCGCCGCGTACGGCGATCCGCAGCTTCAGACCGCGCTCGGTGCCGCAGTCCTCCTCGCGGATGATGACGTCCTGCGACACGTCGACCAGACGACGGGTCAGGTAACCCGAGTCGGCGGTCCGCAGGGCGGTGTCCGCCAGACCCTTACGGGCACCGTGCGTGGAGATGAAGTACTCCAGGACGGAGAGACCCTCACGGAACGACGCCTTGATGGGCCGCGGGATGGTCTCGTTCTTGGCGTTGGACACCAGACCACGCATACCGGCGATCTGACGCATCTGCATCATGTTTCCGCGCGCGCCCGAGTTCACCATCATGAAGATCGGGTTCGTCTTCGGGAAGTTCTCGTTCATGGCCTCGGCGACCTCGTTCGTCGCCTTGGTCCAGATCGCGATCAGTTCCTGAGTGCGCTCGTCCTTCGTGATGAGGCCGCGCTCGTACTGCTTCTGGACCTTCTCGTCCTGGGCCTCGTAGCCCTTGACGATCTCCTTCTTCGCCTCCGGGACGACGACGTCCGAGATGGCGACGGTGACGCCGGAGCGGGTGGCCCAGAAGAAGCCGGACGCCTTCAGGTTGTCGAGCGTCGCCGCCACGATGACCTTCGGGTAGCGCTCGGCGAGGTCGTTGACGATCTCGGAGAGCTGCTTCTTGCCGACCTCGTAGTCGACGAACGGGTAGTCCTCGGGCAGCAGCTCGTTGAAGAGCGCGCGGCCCAGGGTGGTCTTCAGCCGGAAGGTGTCGCCCTGCTGCCACTCACCGGAGCCGAAGCCGTCGGTGGAGATGGCCGTGGAGCCGTCCTCGTCGACCGGCGGGGTCCAGCCGCGCGGCGGGATGGTGCCCACCGGGAAGCGGATGTCCACCCGCGACTGGAGCGACAGGTCGCCCGCGTCGAAGGCCATGATCGCCTCGGCCACGGAAGCGAAGGAGCGGTCCTCGCCCTTCACGTTCCGCATCTCGCCGTCCGTGGTCAGGAAGAACAGACCGAGGACCATGTCCTGGGTCGGCATCGTGACCGGGCGGCCGTCGGCCGGCTTGAGGATGTTGTTCGAGGACAGCATCAGGATGCGGGCCTCGGCCTGCGCCTCCGCGGACAGCGGCAGGTGCACGGCCATCTGGTCACCGTCGAAGTCCGCGTTGAACGCGGTGCAGACGAGCGGGTGGATCTGGATGGCCTTGCCCTCGACCAGCTGCGGCTCGAACGCCTGGATACCGAGGCGGTGCAGGGTCGGCGCACGGTTCAGCAGCACCGGGTGCTCGGCGATGACCTCTTCGAGGACGTCGTACACCACGGTGCGACCGCGCTCGACCATGCGCTTGGCCGACTTGATGTTCTGCGCGTGGTTCAGGTCGACCAGGCGCTTCATCACGAACGGCTTGAACAGCTCCAGGGCCATCGCCTTCGGCAGACCGCACTGGTGCAGCTTGAGCTGCGGGCCGACGACGATGACGGAACGGGCCGAGTAGTCGACGCGCTTACCGAGCAGGTTCTGCCGGAAGCGGCCCTGCTTGCCCTTGAGCATGTCGGACAGCGACTTCAGCGGACGGTTACCGGGACCGGTGACCGGGCGACCACGGCGGCCGTTGTCGAACAGCGCGTCGACGGCCTCCTGGAGCATCCGCTTCTCGTTGTTCACGATGATCTCGGGCGCGCCGAGGTCGAGAAGCCGCTTGAGGCGGTTGTTCCGGTTGATCACACGGCGGTACAGGTCGTTCAGGTCGGAGGTCGCGAAGCGGCCACCGTCCAGCTGCACCATCGGACGCAGGTCCGGCGGGATGACCGGCACGCAGTCCAGGACCATGCCCTTGGGGCTGTTGCTGGTCTGCAGGAACGCCGAGACGACCTTGAGGCGCTTGAGCGCACGGGTCTTCTTCTGGCCCTTGCCGGTACGGATGATCTCGCGGAGGCGCTCGGCCTCCTCGTTGAGGTCGAAGGACTCCAGGCGCTTCTGGAGCGCGGCGGCGCCCATCGAACCGTCGAAGTAGGTACCGAAGCGGTCGCGCAGCTCGCGGTAGAGCAGCTCGTCGCCCTCCAGGTCCTGGACCTTGAGGTTCTTGAAGCGGCTCCACACCTCGTCGAGACGGTCGATCTCGCGCTGCGCGCGGTCGCGCAGCTGCTTCATCTCCCGCTCGGCGCCTTCGCGCACCTTGCGGCGCACATCGGCCTTGGCGCCCTCGGACTCCAGCTCGGCCAGGTCGGTCTCAAGCTTCTTGGCGCGGGCTTCGAGATCGGCGTCGCGGCGGTTCTCGATCTGCTGCCGCTCGACAGAGACATGCGCCTCCAGCGACGGCAGGTCGCGCGTACGGCGCTCATCGTCCACGAACGTGATCATGTACGCGGCGAAGTAGATGACCTTTTCCAGGTCCTTCGGCGCGAGGTCGAGCAGGTATCCGAGGCGCGAGGGGACGCCCTTGAAGTACCAGATGTGGGTGACGGGCGCGGCCAGTTCGATGTGGCCCATCCGCTCACGGCGCACCTTGGCGCGGGTGACCTCGACGCCACAGCGCTCACAGATGATGCCCTTGAAACGGACACGCTTGTACTTGCCGCAGTAGCACTCCCAGTCCCGGGTCGGACCGAAGATCTTCTCGCAGAAGAGTCCGTCCTTCTCGGGCTTGAGGGTGCGGTAGTTGATGGTCTCGGGCTTCTTGACCTCGCCGTGGCTCCACTGACGGATGTCGTCAGCGGTGGCCAGACCGATCCGGAGCTCGTCGAAGAAGTTGACGTCGAGCACTATGCGTCAATCCCTCTCAGGGTTGTAAGTCTGGGGTCTGATACGGGGGTCCTGGGGCCGGCGGCCTTCGGGTGGAAGGCCGCCGGAACTCCCGTCAGACCTCTTCGACGCTGCTCGGCTCGCGCCGTGACAGGTCGATGCCAAGCTCTTCCGCAGCGCGGAAGACGTCCTCGTCGGTGTCGCGCATCTCGATGGACATGCCGTCCGAGGACAGCACCTCCACGTTGAGGCACAGGGACTGCATCTCCTTGATGAGCACCTTGAAGGACTCGGGGATGCCGGGCTCGGGAATGTTCTCGCCCTTGACGATGGCCTCGTAGACCTTCACGCGGCCGGTGACGTCGTCGGACTTGATGGTCAGCAGCTCCTGGAGGGCGTACGCGGCGCCATATGCCTCCAGCGCCCACACCTCCATCTCACCGAAGCGCTGGCCACCGAACTGGGCCTTACCACCCAGCGGCTGCTGGGTGATCATGGAGTACGGACCGGTCGACCGGGCGTGCAGCTTGTCGTCGACCAGGTGGTGGAGCTTGAGGATGTACATGTAGCCGACGGAGACCGGCTCCGGGAACGGCTCGCCGGAGCGGCCGTCGAACATCCGGGCCTTACCGGTGGGGAGCACCATGCGCTCGCCGTCACGGTTCGGGATGGTGTGCTGGAGCAGTCCGGCCAGCTCGTCCTCGCGGGCGCCGTCGAAGACGGGCGTCGCGACGTTGGTGCCCGGCGCGACCTGGTCGGCCTCGATGGCCTGGAGGCGCTGCGCCCACTCCTCGGTGATACCGGAGACGTCCCAGCCGCGGCTGGCGAGCCAGCCGAGGTGGATCTCCAGTACCTGTCCCGGGTTCATTCGGGACGGCACACCGAGCGGGTTGAGGATGATGTCGACCGGGGTGCCGTCCTCCAGGAACGGCATGTCCTCGATCGGCAGGATCTTCGAGATGACGCCCTTGTTGCCGTGCCGGCCGGCGAGCTTGTCACCGTCGGTGATCTTCCGCTTCTGCGCCACGTACACGCGCACCAGCTGGTTGACACCGGGGGGCAGCTCGTCGCCCTCCTCGCGGTCGAAGACGCGTACGCCGATGATCTTGCCGATCTCGCCGTGCGGCACCTTCAGCGAGGTGTCACGGACCTCACGGGCCTTCTCACCGAAGATCGCGCGCAGCAGCCGCTCCTCGGGGGTCAGCTCGGTCTCACCCTTGGGCGTGACCTTGCCGACGAGGATGTCACCGGCGACGACCTCGGCGCCGATACGGATGATGCCGCGCTCGTCGAGGTCGGCGAGGACCTCTTCGGAGACGTTCGGGATGTCCCGGGTGATCTCCTCGGGGCCGAGCTTGGTGTCACGGGCGTCGACCTCGTGCTCCTCGATGTGGATCGAGGAGAGGACATCGTCCTGTACGAGGCGCTGCGACAGGATGATCGCGTCCTCGTAGTTGTGGCCCTCCCACGGCATGAACGCCACGAGGAGGTTCTTGCCGAGCGCCATCTCGCCGTTCTCGGTGGCGGGACCGTCGGCGAGGACCTGGCCCTCGATGACCCGGTCGCCCTCGGAGACGACGACCTTCTGGTTGACGGAGGTGCCCTGGTTGGAGCGGGAGAACTTGGCGACGCGGTACGTGGTGTACGTGCCGTCGTCGTTGGTGACGGTGATGTAGTCGGCCGAGACCTCCTGGATCACACCGTCCTTCTCGGCCTTGATGACGTCACCGGCGTCGGTGGCACAGCGGTACTCCATGCCCGTACCGACCAGCGGCGCCTCGGCCTTGATGAGGGGCACGGCCTGACGCATCATGTTCGCGCCCATGAGGGCACGGTTGGCGTCGTCGTGCTCCAGGAACGGGATCATGGCGGTCGCGACCGACACCATCTGGCGCGGCGAGACGTCCATGTAGTCGACGTCCGTGCCGGGCACGTAGTCGACCTCTCCGCCACGGCGGCGGACCAGTACGCGGGCCTCTTCGAACCGGAAGTCGTCGGTCAGCGGCGCGTTGGCCTGCGCGATGACGAAGCGGTCCTCCTCGTCGGCGGTCAGGTAGTCGACCTCGTCGGTGACTTGGCCGTCGACGACCTTGCGGTACGGGGTCTCGATGAAGCCGAAGGGGTTGATCCGGCCGTACGAGGCGAGCGAGCCGATCAGGCCGATGTTCGGGCCTTCGGGCGTCTCGATCGGGCACATGCGGCCGTAGTGCGAGGGGTGCACGTCACGGACCTCGAAGCCGGCCCGCTCACGCGAGAGGCCACCCGGGCCGAGCGCGTTGAGGCGACGCTTGTGCGTCAGGCCCGACAGCGGGTTGTTCTGGTCCATGAACTGGGACAGCTGGCTGGTGCCGAAGAACTCCTTGATGGAGGCGACGACCGGCCGGATGTTGATCAGGGTCTGGGGCGTGATCGCCTCGACGTCCTGGGTGGTCATGCGCTCACGCACGACGCGCTCCATACGGGCGAGACCCGTACGGACCTGGTTCTGGATCAGCTCGCCGACGTTACGGATACGGCGGTTGCCGAAGTGGTCGATGTCGTCGGTCTCGACGACGATCTCCCGGCCCGACTCGCCGACCGTCTCGGTCTCGCCGGCGTGCAGCTTCACCAGGTACTTGATGGTGGCGATGATGTCGTCGGTGGTGAGCACGCCCGCGTTCAGCGGCTCGTCGGCACCGAGCTTCTTGTTGACCTTGTAGCGGCCGACCTTCGCGAGGTCGTAGCGCTTCGGGTTGAAGTAGAGGTTCTCCAGGAGCGTCTGCGCGGCCTCACGCGTGGGCGGCTCGCCCGGACGCAGCTTGCGGTAGATGTCGAGCAGCGCGTCGTCCTGGCCCTGGGTGTGGTCCTTCTCCAGGGTGGCGCGGATCGACTCGTACTCGCCGAACTCCTCAAGGATCTGCTCGGTGGTGTAGCCGAGCGCCTTGAGCAGGACGGTCACGGACTGCTTGCGCTTGCGGTCGACGCGGACGCCGACCATGTCGCGCTTGTCGATCTCGAACTCCAGCCAGGCACCCCGGGACGGGATGATCTTGGAGGAGAAGATGTCCTTGTCGGAGGTCTTGTCGATGGACGAGTCGAAGTAGACACCCGGCGAGCGGACCAGCTGCGACACGACGACACGCTCGGTGCCGTTGATGACGAAGGTGCCCTTGTTGGTCATGAGCGGGAAGTCGCCCATGAAGACCGTCTGGGACTTGATCTCGCCGGTCTCGTTGTTGGTGAACTCGGCGGTGACGAAGAGCGGTGCGGCGAACGTGAAGTCGCGCTCCTTGCACTCGTCGATGGAGTTCTTCGACGGCTCGAAGCGGTGGTCGCGGAACGTCAGGGACATCGACCCGGAGAAGTCCTCGATCGGGGAGATCTCCTCGAAGATCTCCTCCAGACCGGACTTGGTGGGGACGTCCCGTCCACTTTCCAGAGCCGCCTCGACACGAGCCTTCCACGCGTCATTGCCGAGCAGCCAGTCAAAGCTCTCGGTTTGCAGCGCAAGAAGGTTCGGAACCTCAAGGGGCTCCTTGATCTTTGCAAAGGAAATGCGCAGCGGGGCGGTGCTGGCGCCGTTGTTCGTATTCGCGGTCGAGGCAGTGCGCGAGGCGGCCAAGAGGGGGTCCTTCCGAGGGCTCGGACTCACTACGCGCGTACCGGTCCCATGAAAGGCACAGAGACAGAAATCCCAGGTCAGGGCTTCCGTAGTCGTCGATGCTCACACATGGGCATGCCCCTGGTGACGGGCAGGAGGCAGCTAACAGGCAGCGCAAAGGGTCAGTGTAGCCACTTGGCCCACTGATGTCCAGTGCGGGTTTTTCGAGACCCTCGTTGTTCTCATCACCTTGCTGCCAGTCACGCCCTCAACGCCTCGATACTGCCCTCTTCGCCGCCGATCCATGCCTCGGATCCCGGATCGTTGTGACGACGCGTCCTGAGAATTGCGCGCTGCGTGCGGTTCGTCAAGGCCCCCCAGCGCGAACGAAGTGCTCCGATCGTCACTGATCACCCGTCACTGCGAGCCGTCACCCGGACCGCCTGAGGCACGATGAAGATCACCATACTCGTCACGACCCGCTCCGCAAGGCAGCCCTCGCGGTGCCTTGGGGAACGCCGAAGGGCGACCACCCAGATGGGTGATCGCCCCGCGGTGCGTCCGCGTTACAGGGTTCCCCGTGAGGGTGACCCGAACGCGGCTGCGATTACTTGACCTCGACGGAGGCGCCGGCGCCCTTGAGGGACTCGGCGGCCTTCTCGGCGGCGTCCTTGGCGACCTTCTCCAGGACGGCCTTCGGGGCGCCGTCCACGAGGTCCTTGGCCTCCTTGAGACCCAGCGAGGTCAGCTCACGCACGACCTTGATGACCTGGATCTTCTTCTCGCCGGCGCCGGTGAGGATGACGTCGAACTCGTCCTGCTCGGGCTCGGCCTCGACGGCGGCGGCAGCGCCACCGGCGGCGGCAGCGGCGACCGGGGCAGCGGCGGTGACGTCGAACTTGGTCTCGAACGCCTTGACGAACTCGGAGAGCTCGATGAGGGTCATCTCTTCGAACTGCGCGAGCAGGTCGTCCTGGCTGAGCTTCGCCATGAGGGGCGATCCTTCCACTATTTCGGCAGGTGCCGGGATGTACATGTCGGCGGGCGTACGTGTGGCCCGCTGTGACCACCGCGTCGGGCGGCGGTCAATGTGCGAGCCGAGTTACTCGGCACCGCCCTGCTCGGCCTGCTTGGCACGAAGCGCCTCCGCGGTGCGGACGAACTTCGAGGGAAGCGCCTGGAAGAGCGCGGCAGCCTGGGACTGCTTGCCCTTCATGGCGCCCGCCAGCTTGGCGAGCAGAACCTCGCGGGACTCAAGGTCCGCAAGCTTCTTGATCTCGTCGGCGGTCAGCACCTTGCCGTCAAGGACACCGCCCTTGATGACGAGATTGGGGTTGTCCTTGGCGAAGTCACGAAGACCCTTCGCCGACACCACCGGGTCACCGGTGACGAAGGCGACCGCCGTCGGACCCGCGAACAGGTCGTCGAGCGCGTTGATCCCGGCCTCGTTGGCCGCAATCTTGGTCAGCGTGTTCTTCACCACGGCGTACTGGGCGTTCTCACCGAGCGAACGGCGCAGCTGCTTGAGCTGTGCCACGGTGAGACCGCGGTACTCGGTCAGCACAGCGGCGTTCGAGCTACGGAACTTGTCCGTCAGCTCGGCAACCGCGGCAGCCTTGTCGGGCCTCGCCATGAGCCTCGGCCTCCTTCCGGGTGATTCGGACCGCGCGGACCCGAAGGAGGACTGGGGAAAACGAAACGCCCCGGCGCAGGCGCTCGGGGCGTAGCTCGACCGGGGCGGAGAATCCGTCCGGGAGCACTTCCACGGTCACCTGCGCGGGTCGTCCGCAATTCAGCGGATCCTTCGGCCACCGCACTCTCGGACGAGCGCACGGCAACTACCAGCGGTCTTGGGCTTCCTGGGAAGCGTACGCGACCGGATCCTTGTCAAGCAAATCCGGTCGCGGGCTCCTGCTTCGGAGGATCTTCAGGCAGATCTCCGGACGGATCGTCAGCGGAGGGTGCCGGGGCTCAGGCCGGGTCCTCGGCGCCCAGCTCCTCCAGATCCTTCAGCATCTCCATCAGGTCGAAGGTGTCCTTCGCGGCCGGCGGCGAGACCTTCACCGCGGTGCCGTAGTCCGAGTACTTCATGGAGATGTCGACGGTGCCCTCGGCGTTGTCCATCGCGATGTCCATGCGGGCCGGGTAGTCGTCCTCGTTGACCCAGACCTCGGTGTCGTAGCCCGTGATGCCGGCCTTCTCGATGTTCTTCAGGATCTCGTCGCGCTCGCTCTCGCTGAAGACGTCGAGGGAGTCGTTGGACTCCATCATCTCGGTGACGGTCAGCTTGCCCTTGTAGTGCTCGGTCTGCTGACCGTCGATCTTCTCGCTGCCCACGTGCTTGAGGTTCGGCGAGTCGAGGAGCATCGCGAGCTGCTGCGCCGGGTCCTGGTTGGCGCTGTCGATGCTGCCGGTGAGCTGCTTGGCCATCTTGTCGTCGCCGGACTGCTCGGCGATGGCGTTGAGGTCCATCTTCATCCAGCGCTTGCCGTCCATGTCCTTGGCGGCTTCCGCCCCCATGTCCATGTACATGACGTTGTCCTGCCAGACCATACGGATCTTGTCGGGCCCGCCGGCCGCGCCGGCGAACGCGGAGCCCGACGCGGTCATGTCCATCACCGTCGGGTCCCAGCCCATCAGGCCGCTCATCTTCATGTCGCCGCCGCCGTCGGCCGCCCCGGCCGGCATCTTCATCGTCATCTCGACGTGCGCGGACTTGGCCGCGGCGGTCTTCTTGTACGCGGCGGTGATGGCCTTGGCGACCGCTGCCTTCGAGTGCGGCTGCTGGTCCGCCTTGGCCCCCTTGGAGCCGCCCCCCGTGCTCTCCGAACACGCGACTGCGCCACCGCACAGCAATGCGGTGGCGAGCACCGCACCCGTCATCCTTGACTTCTTCATGACCTTCATAGCCCCCGTCCCCTGTAATGCGAACAACACATAACTTTACTGGGACTTTAGCGGAGCACTACGACAGGGGCCGCAAATTAACTGCGTAGGCGGGTTCCGGCGACCAGCTCCGACCAGCTCCGACTAGCTCTGATCGAGAAGGTCCTGGTAGTCGACGGTGTCCTCGGCGGGCGGTGCCTTTCCGGCCTTTACGGGTGCGCCGAAATCGCTGTAGTGCGCGGTCGTGTCCATCGCCCCGGACGCCGTACCGCTGCGCTCCACGCGCTTGACGAGCAGGTTCCGGGCGTCGATCCAGACGTCGACCCGCTGGCTGGTGACCCCGGCGTCCTGAAGCTGTTTGCGCAGGTCGGCCGAGCCCGCGGCGTCGGGCCCCTCGGTCGGCAGATCGGCCACCCGTACGGTGCCGGTGTAGTGCGTCGTACTGACGCCCCGTACCGTCTCCCGGCCGACCTTGCGGGCGTCCCCGGCGGCGAGCAGGAGGGCGACGGACTGGTTCGGGGCGAAGTTCGTCGAGGCGTCGTAGCGGTACTTGACCCAGTGCCGGCCCTGGGCGAGTGCGGCGAACTTGTCGCTCATGCGCGCGTAGTACACGTCGGCGACGAAACGGGCCTCGGTCCGCGCGCTGCCCAACTCCCGCATCGTCCGGGCCATGGAGCCGCCGGTGTAGCCGATGGTCAGGGTGCCGCTGAGGCCGTCGGACCAGCCGAGGGTGCCACGGGTCGTCGTGGACATCCGGTCACCGATGCGCAGCACGGCGTCCACGCGCGCGGAGCCCGCCCTGTCGGTCGCGGTGTGCGCCGCGCGCAGGGCCTCGGTCACCTCGGGCGGCGCGGACACCGGGGCGCTCGTACGGGCCGTGGGCGCGGTCGTGTCGCCGTGGTCCGGATCGCAGCCGACGAGCCCGAGGAGCGCTGCGGATCCGGTCAGCGCGGCCACGATGAACGTACACATGGCCGTGAACACGACGTCGCCCCGCCCGGTGTCCCCGCTCCCTAGCATCCCGGCTCCCACCCCCGCGCCCGTATCGCCTGTCCTCCGCACGCTAGCGCAGCTCAGGCCGGGTCGGGGGGCGGCAATGGGACGGGCCCCGCACCTCGAAAGGTGCGGGGCCCGTCCGGGAACGCGTGCGTGGACGCGGTCGCCGTGGGGAGCCGGGAGGCTCAGACGGCGGCCGGGTCCTCCTCCGTGAGGAGGTTGCGGGTGCGGTTCGGGTCGACGGGAACGCCGGGGCCCACCGTGGTGGTGATGGCGGCCTTCTTGATGTAGCGACCCTTGGCGGCCGACGGCTTCAGACGGAGGATCTCCTCCAGCGCGGCGCCGTAGTTCTCCACGAGCTTGGTGTCGTCGAAGGACACCTTGCCGATGATGAAGTGGAGGTTGGAGTGCTTGTCGACGCGGAACTCGATCTTGCCGCCCTTGATCTCGTTGACGGCCTTGGTCACGTCAGGAGTCACGGTGCCGGTCTTCGGGTTCGGCATCAGACCACGCGGGCCGAGGACACGGCCGAGGCGGCCGACCTTGCCCATGAGGTCGGGGGTGGCGACGACGGCGTCGAACTCGTTCAGGCGGTTGCCCTTCGAGATCTCGTCGATCAGCTCGTCGGAGCCGACGATGTCGGCGCCCGCGGCACGCGCGGCCTCGGCACGGTCACCGGTCGCGAAGACCAGGACCCGGGCGGTCTTACCGGTGCCGTGCGGGAGGTTCACGGTGCCACGGACCATCTGGTCGGCCTTGCGCGGGTCGACACCCAGACGGAAGGCGACCTCGACGGTGCCGTCGAACTTGCTGGTGGAGGTCTCCTTGGCGAGACGCACGGCCTCAAGCGGGGCGTAGAGCTTGTCCCGGTCGATCTTGGCGTCCGCAGCGCGGAGAGACTTGCTGCGCTTCACTTCTACTCCTGGGTTCAGGGTGGGAGTTCGTGGTCCGGGCCAGCGCTGGCCCTACCACTGTGAAAGGTCGTACGGGGGCGCGATCAGCCCTCGACGGTCACGCCCATGGAACGGGCCGTACCAGCGATGATCTTCGCGGCGGCGTCCAGGTCGTTGGCGTTGAGGTCGGCCATCTTGGTGGTGGCGATCTCGCGGACCTGCGCGTCGGTGATCTTCGCGACCTTGGTCTTGTGCGGCTCGCCGGAGCCCTTCTCGATGCCCGCGGCCTTCAGGATCATCCTGGCGGCCGGCGGCGTCTTGGTGATGAAGGTGAAGGAACGGTCCTCGTAGACCGTGATCTCCACCGGGATCACCCAGCCACGCTGCGACTCGGTCGCGGCGTTGTACGCCTTGCAGAACTCCATGATGTTGACGCCGTGCTGGCCCAGCGCGGGGCCGACCGGCGGCGCCGGGTTGGCCGCACCGGCCTGGATCTGGAGCTTGATGAGCCCCGTGACCTTCTTCTTCTTGGGAGGCATTGCTCTCTCCGGGTCCTAGTGAGAGTTTTGAGCCGTCCACTCCGGATCATCCGGATGGAGGCATACCGCACCACGATAACGGGTAACCCGGCGGGGCCCAAACCGGAGTCCCGGCCACCCCCTGATGGCCGGGACCCTGAGTGAACGCGGACGCGTCCGGCGGTCTGGTGCTCAGCAGCGCTTCGACGTCACCGCCTGGCCGGGCACCGGGTCGCCAGGGGCGCGCAGGGTGCCGATGGCGGCGGTGCACTCCTTGACGGTCGCTGCGGGCAGCGACCAGAACTCCTGGCCGTTGGTCGCGTTCCACCAGTCCTGGCCGACGACCTGGTCCCGCGAGTAGCTGTACACGCCGACGCTGACGTCGTAGTCCTTGGTCTTGTCGCGGAAGCTCTGCCACACCCACAGATAGCCGTAGTTACGGTCGCAGCGGGGCGAGTAGAACTGCTTGACCGAGGCGGCGTGGGCGCCACCGCGGTTGATGTAGACGGTGGTGCCGATCTGGTAGGCGTCCGAACAGACGCCCGCCGCCGCGGCCTTGGCGGTGCGCGGGTTGCCGGCCTCCGACGCGGCGGTGGACTGGGTGGCCGCCTTCTTGGTGGGCGCGGGCGCGGGTCCCGTACCGGCGAGGGCGGTGGTCGCGGGAATGAGCGCGAAGGCGCAGGCCGCTGCCGCGATGAAGGGTGTGCGGGCACGCATGTGGTGGTTCCCCCTGACTGATGTGTGGCTACATACGCGGACGATGCCGGTCAACCTTCGTGGATCACGCAGAACACCACGAAGAACACCGTCCACGCGTTTCGGTCACAGGGTCAGACCCGCGGGGTCACCGGATGGTTGTGGCGCAGAACACATTCGGGGGGTACACGATCGGGGGGTACACGATCGGGGGGTACACGATCGCGCGTACGAAAAAGCCCCCGCCGACCGTCTCCGGTGAGCGAGGGCTTCCGCGTGCGGCGCGGTGACTGCCGGGCCGCTGGTTCTTCGTATGCGTCTAGTTCTTCTGGATCTGGTCGAAGCTCAGCTCGACCGGGGTCTCGCGGCCGAAGATCTCGACGAGGCCCTTGACCTTCTTCGAGTCGGCGTTGATCTCGTTGATGGTGGCCTGGAGCGTGGCGAACGGGCCGTCCGTGACGGTGACCGAGTCGCCGACCTCGAAGTCCAGGACCTGGACCTCGACCTTGCGCTGCGGAACCGGGCGGCCCTCGGCCTCGGCGGCCTCGCGGGCGGCCTTCTCCTCGGCCTCCGGGGCGAGCATCTTGACGATCTCGTCCAGGGTCAGCGGGTACGGGTCGTAGGCGTTGCCGACGAAGCCGGTGACGCCGGGGGTGTTGCGGACGACGCCCCAGGACTCGTTCGTCAGGTCCATGCGCACCAGGACATAGCCGGGGAGCTTGTTCTGACGGATGGTCTTGCGCTCGCCGTTCTTGATCTGGGCGACCTCTTCCTGCGGCACCTCGGCCTGGAAGATGAAGTCTTCGACGTTCAGCGAGACGGCACGCTGTTCGAGGTTGGTCTTCACACGGTTTTCGTAGCCGGCGTAGGTGTGGATGACATACCACTCGCCGGGCAGAGTGCGGAGTTCCTCGCGGAGGGCGGCGACCGGGTCGACCGGCTCGGCCTCTTCCTCGGCAGCCTCTTCTTCGGCTTCCTCGGCGGCTTCTTCGCTGCCCTCGGTGTCGTTCGTGTCGTCCGTGTCCTCGTCGGACTGCGTGGCTTCCTCAGCGGCCTCGGTCTCGTCCGTCTCGGACTCGTCGTCGGTCTCGACGTGCACAGCCGCCTGCTCGGCGGGCTTGCCCGCGGCGGCGTCGGAAGCTTCGGCCTGGTCCGGGTCCTCGGCGTCCGCCGCCTCGACGATGTCGAGCTCGTCCTCAGCGGACTCGACAGCGCCCGGCCGCGGCTCGACGGCGTCGTTCAGGTTCGGGTCAGACACTGTGGCTGCTTCTTCCTGGATACAAGGGGTGGAACACGCGAAAGGGGCGCCAGGAACGGCGCCCTTCGCCTTCGATCAGCCGAAGACGTATTTCGCGACGTGGCTGAGCCCATAGTCAATCACGGTCACAAGGCCGATCATGATGACGACGAAGACGATCACCACAGTGGTATACGTCGTCAGCTGATGGCGAGTCGGCCAGACCACCTTGCGGAGTTCCGCGACGATCTGGCGGTAGAAGAGCGCGAGCCGACCCAGGGGGCCCTTCTTGCCGCGCTTGCCGCCCTTACGGGCCTTCTTCTGGGACTCGGGCAACTCGTCCTGGGCATCAGGCATGTCGATGGAGCCCACGGCGTCCGTCACTCGTCCTCACCTGAATCCCGGGTCGTGGCCGTGCCGCGCCCGGTTGAGCCGCACGGCGATGCATTGCAGTGTGTACTTCCCACACATCCTGGCGGAGAGGTGTGTGTTGCAGGGCCGGAGGGACTTGAACCCCCAACCGCTGGTTTTGGAGACCAGTGCTCTACCAATTGAGCTACGACCCTTTGGTGCGCCCCAACGTACCGCATCCGCTCAACTGCGTGGAGTGCGCTGCGCGGGAGCGGCCCCTGAAGGCCAACGAGGTGAGAGTGTACGTGGTCCTCGGGCCGACGTCGAACAGTAAGCGCCGCTCACTCGCCGCGTGCCCGGCTGCCCGCACTGTGAAACCCGTGTGCCGGGTGCGTTTCCGGTCTGAAACGATGGGGTCATGAGCGCTGCAACCTCTCCGACCGAGCGCCGGGTCTCCGCCCGAGTCGGCGCGATCTCCGAGTCCGCGACCCTCGCCGTGGACGCCAAGGCCAAGGCCCTGAAGGCCGCCGGACGGCCGGTGATCGGCTTCGGCGCCGGTGAACCGGACTTCCCGACGCCCGACTACATCGTCGAAGCCGCCGTCGAGGCGTGCAAGAACCCGAAGTACCACCGCTACACGCCGGCCGGCGGACTGCCCGAGCTGAAGGCCGCGATCGCCGCCAAGACGCTGCGCGATTCCGGTTACGAGGTGGAGGCGTCGCAGGTCCTGGTGACCAATGGCGGAAAGCAGGCGATCTACGAGGCGTTCGCCGCGATCCTCGACCCGGGCGACGAGGTCATCGTCCCGACGCCGTACTGGACCACGTACCCGGAGTCGATCCGGCTCGCGGGCGGGGTGCCGGTCGACGTCGTCGCGGACGAGACGACGGGGTACCGCGTCTCGGTCGAGCAGCTGGAGGCGGCCCGTACGGAGCGCACCAAGGTGCTGCTCTTCGTGTCGCCGTCGAACCCGACGGGCGCCGTCTACAGCGCCGAGGACGTCGAGGCGATCGGCCGCTGGGCCGTCGAGCACGGGCTGTGGGTACTGACCGACGAGATCTACGAGCACCTGGTCTACGGCGACGCGACGTTCACCTCGCTGCCGACGGTCGTGCCGGAGCTGCGCGACAAGTGCATCGTGGTCAACGGCGTGGCCAAGACGTATGCCATGACCGGCTGGCGCGTGGGGTGGCTGATCGGTCCGAAGGACGTCGTCAAGGCGGCGACGAACCTCCAGTCGCACGCGACGTCCAACGTGTCCAACGTCGCGCAGGTCGCCGCGCTGGCCGCCGTCTCGGGCGATCTGACGGCCGTCGCGAAGATGCGGGAGGCGTTCGACCGGCGCCGCAGGACGATCGTGCGGATGCTGAACGAGATCGACGGCGTCCTCTGCCCGGAGCCGGAGGGCGCCTTCTACGCGTACCCGTCGGTGAAGGCCCTGATCGGCAAGGAGATCCGCGGCCGGCGCCCGAAGGACACGGTCGAGCTGGCCGCGCTGATCCTGGAGGAGTCGGAGGTGGCGGTCGTCCCGGGCGAGGCGTTCGGTACGCCGGGCTATCTGCGGCTGTCGTACGCGCTGGGTGACGAGGACCTCGTCGAGGGTGTCTCGCGGCTCCAGAAGCTTCTGGCCGAGGCCAAGGACTGACCGCTCCGGAACTTCGTCCGAAGGCGAAAAGCGCCTCTACGCGCGCGTGCGGGCCGTTTCCCCCTGGGGAGGCGGCCCGCTTCTTCGTTCGGTGCGGACCACGAACGGGGAAAGCGGCTACCAGGAAGCCGGGTGCGTGCGGCAAGATCCTGGGATGGAGCGAGTACGTGACCTGGCCGCATTGCCCAAGGCCCATCTGCATCTGCACTTCACCGGGTCGATGCGGCCCGCGACCCTGCTCGAACTCGCCGACAAGTACGGAGTGCACCTCCCGGCCGCGCTGACCAGCGGTGAGCCGCCGAAGCTGCGGGCGACCGACGAGCGTGGCTGGTTCCGTTTCCAGCGGCTCTACGACGCGGCGCGGTCGTGTCTGCGGGAGCCCGAGGACATACAGCGGTTGGTGCGGGAGGCCGCCGAGGAGGACGTCAGGGACGGCTCGCGGTGGCTGGAGATCCAGGTCGACCCGACCTCGTACGCGCCCCGGCTCGGCGGGCTGATCCCGGCCCTGGAGATCATCCTGGACGCGGTGGGTACGGCCTCGCGGGAGACGGGGCTCGATATGCGGGTCCTGGTCGCGGCCAACCGGATGAAGCACCCGCTGGACGCCCGTACGCTGGCGCGTCTCGCGGTGCGGTACGCGGACCAGGGTGTCGTCGGGTTCGGGCTGTCCAACGACGAACGGCGGGGCATGGCACGTGATTTCGACCGCGCCTTTGCCATCGCGCGCGAGGGCGGGCTCCTGTCGGCCCCGCACGGCGGCGAGCTGACGGGCCCCGCGTCGGTACGGGACTGCCTGGACGACCTGCACGCGAACCGGGTGGGGCACGGGGTGCGGGCCGCTGAGGACCCCCGGCTGCTGAAGAGGCTCGCGGACCGGGGCGTGACCTGCGAGGTGTGTCCCTCGTCGAATGTGGCGCTCGGCGTCTACGACAAGCCCGAGGACGTACCCCTGAGGACTCTGTTCGAGGCGGGGGTGCCGATGGCGCTCGGGGCGGACGATCCGCTGCTGTTCGGGTCGCGGCTGGCGGAGCAGTACGAGATCGCGCGCCGGGACCACGGTTTCGACGACCGGGAGCTGGCGGAGCTGGCCCGGCAGTCGGTGCGGGCGTCGGCGGCGCCGGAGGGCGTCAAGGGGGAGCTGCTGGCCGATGTGGACGCGTGGTTGACGGCGTGAGCCGGTGAGGGTGTGGGCTGACGCGTGTCCCGCGCGCGTGGGTGACGCTCAGGCGATACCGGCGACACCGGCGAGCAGGGTGCGGGCGATGCCGGCGGCGAAGGTGTCGAGGGACTGTGGGGGCCGGCCGGTCTCGGTCATGTCGTAGGCAAAGGCGCGCTGGGCGCAGGCGCCGAGAAGCAGCGACGCGGCGGCGAAGGTGTCGGCGTCCGCCCGGACCCGGCCGGCGCGCTGTTCGGCGCGCAGATAGGCGTCGAGGCTCTGGATGGGCCGGTGGGGGCCCGCGTCCATGTCGCGCAGGGCCGCGTCGTGGCGGCGCTTGAGGCGGGTCTCGGCGTAGAGCGACGCGGCTATCGGGAAGCTCTGCTCGTAGAAGAGGGCGGCCCGGCGGGCGATCTCGGTGAGGTTCTCCTCGACGGTGTGCGTCTCGGGTTCCTCCATGAGGTGTTCCAGCAGCGGTCCGAGCTTGGGCAGCCGCTCCGCGAGGACGCTGATGAACAGCTCCTCCTTGCTCGCGAAGTACTTGTAGAGCGCGGCTTCCGAGCAGCCGGCCGCCTTGGCGATCTCCTTGGTGGTCGCGCGGGCGAGCCCGACGGTGAGCATCAGCTCGTGCGCGGCGTCGAGGATGCGGGGCCTGGCGGACTGCTGCCGCATACGCGCTCCCTCCGGGCTTGACGGGTGGGTGACGACGTATCCACCCTAGTGGGTGAGTGAGTACTTACCCACCGCCAGGAGGCGCACGATGAGGCTGACAGTGTTCGGGGCGACCGGCGGCATCGGTCAGGAGATCGTCCGGCAGGGCCTGGCGGCGGGCCACCAGGTCACCGCGGTGGTGCGGGATCCCGCGCGGCTGTCGGTGACGGGTGAGGGTCTGGAGGTGTTCCGGGCGGATCTGACGGACGCGGAGGCGCTGCGGCCCGCCGTGACGGGCCGGGACGCGGTGCTGTCCGGGCTCGGCGCCCGCAGCCGCAAGGACGTGGGGGTCGCGTGCCGGCTGACCCGTACGGTCCTGGAGGCGATGCGGCCCGAGGGGGTGCGCCGGCTCCTGGTGGTGAGCGCGGCCCCGGTGGGGGCCTCCGCGGCGGACGAGCCGGTGCTGGACCGCGCGGTGCGGTCGGTGATCCGGTCGCTTCTGAAGGGCGTCTACGCCGATCTGGCGGAGATGGAGGCCGAGTTGGAGCGCAGCGACACCGGCTGGACGTCGGTGCGGCCTCCGCGCCTGCTGGACAGGCCCCTGACGGGTACGTATCGCCGGGTCGTCGGCGGGAATCCGCGCAAGGGGCGCATGATCGGCCGCGCGGACGTGGCGCACGCGATGCTGTCGATGATCGACGACCCGGCGACGGTACGGAAGGCGGTGGGGGTCGCGTACTGAGCGCGCACAGGGTGTACGGGGGCTTACTCGGCCTGTACTGCGCGTGCTAGAGGTCGACGCCGACCATCACGGGCTCGTTGACCAGGGTGACGCCGAAAGCGTCCCGGACTCCGGTGACGACCTCGCGCGCGAGGGCGAGCAGGTCCTCGGCCGTGGCACCGCCCCGGTTGGTGAGGGCGAGCGTGTGCTTGGTGGAGATCCGCGCCGCCCCGGTGCCGTATCCCTTGGTGAATCCGGCCCTGTCGATGAGCCAGGCCGCCGACGTCTTCGTACGGCCGTCCCCCGCGGGGAAGGCGGGCGGCGCCGCATCGGCGCCCAGTCGCTCCACCACGCGCGCGTGGAACACGCCGAACTCCTCTTCGGTGAGGATCGGGTTGGTGAAGAAGGACCCCGCCGACCAGGTGTCGTGGTCCTCCGGGTCGAGCACCATGCCTTTGCCCGCGCGCAGCTTGAGGACGGTCTCGCGCGCGCGGGCGAGCGGTACCCGCTCCCCCGCCTCGACGCCGAGGGCCCGCGCGGTCTCCGCGTACTTGAGGGGCGCCGACAGACCGTCCGCGTCCTCCAGGAGGAACCGCACCCGCAGCACGACGAAGCGCTCGGGCTCGGCCTTGAACCTGCTGTGCCGGTACGAGAACGCGCAGGCGTCGTTCGCCAGGGTGACCGTCTCGCGCGTATGCCGGTCGTAGGCGACGACCTCGGTGACGGTCGAGGAGACCTCCTGGCCGTAGGCGCCGACGTTCTGGATGGGCGTCGCGCCGGCGGAGCCGGGGATTCCGGCGAGGCATTCGATGCCGGCGAGTCCGGCGTCCACGGTGCGGGCGACAGCGTCGGTCCAGACCTCTCCGGCGGCCAGTTCGAGCCGGGTGCCGTCGAGGGTGAAGCCGCGGGTGGCGATGCGCAGGGCCGTGCCGAGGAAGCCCTTGTCGCCGATAACGAGGTTGCTGCCACCGCCGACGAGC
Organism: Streptomyces sp. NPDC058001; assembly: GCF_042886315.1. Lineage (NCBI taxonomy): Bacteria > Bacillati > Actinomycetota > Actinomycetes > Kitasatosporales > Streptomycetaceae > Streptomyces > Streptomyces sp. NPDC058001. Next base: position 198,575 of record NZ_JBHVQT010000001.1, on the reverse strand, counting down.
AACAAAGGCGTGCCCGTGTCGTCGGCCTCACGGACGGCGTCGATCACTTCGGTGTCGGTCGTCGCGGTGATCAGACGGGTCGCGGGGCCGCCGAGCCGGAAGGTGGTCAGCGGGGCGAGCGGGGCATCGAGGAGTTCCTGCACGCGCACAAGGGTACGGTCTCGCCGGTGGGCGAGGGCCTGGCGCGCGTAAGGGGCACCCTTCATGGAGCAGCACCCCTTACCTGTCCCTCTCGGGTTACCCGTCTCTCCCGGGCCGACCACTCTGAGGCCAACCCTTCTCAGGCCAACCTCAGGCCAGCCGCACGACTGCCCGTGACATCCCCAGGACCTTCTGGCCGGCGGACAGGGCGGTCAGGTCGACGCGGACCTTGTTGTCGTCGAGTTTGGCGGCGACTTTGCCGGTGACCTCGATCGTGGCGCCCTCGTCGTCGTTCGGTACGACCACGGGACGGATGAAGCGGACGCCGTACTCCACGACCGCGCCCGGGTCGCCGGCCCAGTCGGTCACGACGCGGATCGCCTCGGCCATGGTGAACATGCCGTGCGCGATGACGTCCGGCAGTCCGACCTCCTTGGCGAACTTCTCGTTCCAGTGAATGGGGTTGAAGTCGCCGGAGGCGCCCGCGTAGCGCACGAGCGTGGCCCGGGTCACGGGGAAGGCCCGCGCGGGCAGTTCGGCGCCAACCTCGATGTCGTCGTACGCGATGCTCGCCGTCATGGTCACGCCTCCTCGGCCGCTCGGGACACCAGCTTGGTCCAGGCGGTGACCACATGGTCGCCCACCTCGTCGTGGACCTCGCCGCGGATGTCCAGGATGTCGTTGCCCGCCATGGACTTGATGGCCTCGATGGTCGAGGTGACGGTGAGCCGGTCCCCCGCGCGCACGGGGCGCGTGTAGGTGAACTTCTGGTCGCCGTGCACGACCCGGCTGTAGTCCAGGCCGAGTTGCGGGTCCTCGATCACCTGTCCGGCCGCCTTGAAGGTGATCGCGAAGACGAAGGTCGGCGGGGCGATCACATCGGCGTGGCCGAGCGCCTTGGCGGCTTCCTGGTCGGTGTACGCGGGGTGGGTGTCCCCCACGGCCACCGCGAACTCACGGATCTTCTCCCGGCCGACCTCATAGGGGTCGGTGGGCGGGTAGGTCCGCCCCACGAAGGACTGGTCGAGCGCCATGGCTCGGCACCTCCTGGTTTCCACGACGTGCTGACGGTTCCGGAGGGGCCGGCTCCGTAGCTCATGGCTCCGGAGGGCCAGGCTCCGTAGAGGGTGGGCGGCTGTCCGCCGAAGAGCGGTCGCCGCCAACGCCGCGAGGCCGCCCCCGGGGAGGGGACGGCCTCGCGAACGAGCCTGTTTTATCGCGTTTCGCGGTGCGCGGTGTGCGCGTTGCAACGCGGGCAGTGCTTCTTCATCTCAAGACGGTCCGGGTTGTTACGCCGGTTCTTCTTGGTGATGTAGTTCCGCTCCTTGCACTCCACGCAGGCCAGCGTGATCTTCGGGCGGACGTCGGTGGCAGCCACGTGAGTGCTCCTTGACGAACGGATGGAAATGGCATTAACGCAAGAAAGAGTAGCCGACTGAAGGACCGACCCCGCAATCGGCTACTGAGAGTAGCGGTGACCGGACTTGAACCGGTGACACAGCGATTATGAGCCGCTTGCTCTACCGACTGAGCTACACCGCTGCGATGCGCTTCGGCACCTCACCCGAGGGAGAGGAACCTCACACATCAGAGCCCCAAAACGGAATCGAACCGTTGACCTTCTCCTTACCATGGAGACGCTCTACCGACTGAGCTATTGGGGCGAGCGATGAAGACATTACACGCTCGCCCACCGATCGCCCAAATCCGTTTCGTACCGGGCACGCAGGGGCAGTACGGCTTCTTCTCCCCGCCCTCTCCCCGCCCTCTCCCGGCGCTCTCGCGACCCTCTCGCGCCTCTGACGCCCCTCCCGCGCGCGTTGTTCCGGACTGGGCCGAACCCCCGTGGACACACCCGCACCGCACCACACCGGTACGACTATTCCGCTCCTCCGCGAAGCCACCCGGCCGTCGCCCTAGGCTCGACTCACGCTGAGTGATCTTGCACGCAGAGCCCCCAGCAGAGCCCCAGGAGCGCGATGCCCGACAGCCAGCCGCAGCAGCCCCCGCCCTCCGGTTCGCCCCGCCCGACGCCCGGTGACGACGGCAAGTCGTCCGACGCCGCGGGCCTGCTGCTCTGCGGCGCCCGCCTCACGGACGGCCGGATCGTCGACGTACGGCTCGGTGGCGGGCGGATCGAGGCGGTCGGCACGACGGGGAGCCTGACGGCGTACACCGCGCGCGTGGACCTCGCCGGCCATCTGCTGCTGCCCGCGCCCGCCGAGCCGCACGCGCACAGCGACACGGCCCTGTCGGCGGACACGGACGGGCCGGTCTCGTACGAGGTCCACGATGTGCAGCGCAGGGCCACCGAGGCCGCGTTGCTGCAGCTCGGGCACGGTGCCACGGCACTGCGTTCGCATGTGCGGATCGGTGACGTACCGGGGCTCGCCGCGATGGAAGCGGTCCTTCAGGCGCGGCGGTCGCTGCGGGGTCTGGTGGATCTCTCGGTGGTGGCGATGCCCCGGCTGCTGACCGGAGTGGCGGGCGCCGACGGGCTCTCGGAGCTGCGCGACGCGCTCAAGATGGGCGCCTCCGCCGTCGGCGGCTGCCCGGACCTCGATCCCGATCCGACGGGCTATGTGGAAACTGTCCTGGAGGTCGCCGCGGAGCACGGCTGCGCGGTCGATCTGCACACGGACGGCGACGATCCCGCGCGGCTCGCACGGCTCGCCGCGATGGCGGGCGGGCTGCGGCCCGGTGTGACGATCGGGCCGTGCGGCGGTCTGGCCCGGCTGCCGGCGGACGCGGCAGGGCGGGTCGCGGACCGGCTCGCGGCGGCCGGTGTGACCGTGGTCTGTCTGCCGCAGGGCGGCTGCGACGGCGCCGAGCGCCGGGACACGGCGCCGGTACGGCTGCTGCGCGCGGCCGGGGTTCGGGTGGCCGCCGGGAGCGGCGCCCTGCGGGACGTGGGCAACCAGGTGGGGCGCGGCGACCCGTTGGAGGCCGCGTACCTGCTGGCGTCGCGGTTCGGGCTGCGGCCCGAGGACGCGTACGACGCCGTCTGCGCGGAGTCCCGGGCCGCGCTGGGGCTGCCCGAGGTACGGGTCGAGGCGGGCTTCCCTGCGGAGTTGCTCGCGGTGCGCGGCGAACGCCTGTCGGGGGTGCTGTCCCTCGCGTACAGCCGCATCGTGGTGCACCGGGGGCGCGTGGTGGCGCGGACGAGCGCGGTACGCGAGTACTGCGATTCGGCGGTGGCCGTGGCGCTCGACCTGCCACGCCAGGGGAGGACGGCGCCGGGTGGGGGTGCCGGGGGCGGCAGTGGGGGCGGTGCGGGGGGCTCGGGGGCGTCCTGACGCGGGGGTTGGATGCGTCCTCACGCGCGCGGCGGGATGTGTGGCGGGTGCGCGGTGGGATGTGTCGCGGGTGCGCGGTGGGTGGGTGTTGCGTCAACCTGGCGCAAGGCCGTACGGCGAGGACGTCCTGCCCGGCGTACGGTCGGAGGCATGCGCATTGTCATCGCTGGAGGTCATGGTCAGATCGCGCTGCGGCTGGAGCGTCTGCTCGCCGCGCGCGGTGACGAGGTGGCGGGGATCATCCGCCGCCCCGAGCAGAGCGGCGACCTGCTGGAGGCGGGCGCCGAACCGGTCGTGTGCGACCTGGAGTCGGCGTCGGTCGAGGACGTGGCGCGCCATCTGGCGAGCGCGGACGCGGCGGTGTTCGCGGCGGGCGCGGGTCCGGGAAGCGGCGCCGACCGCAAGGACACCGTGGACCGCGGCGCGGCCGTCCTGTTCGCCGACGCGGCCGAGGCCGCGGGGGTACGCCGGTATGTCGTCGTGTCGTCGATGGGCGCCGATCCGGCCCACCCGGGCGACGAGATCTTCGACGCGTATCTGCGCGCCAAGGGCGAGGCCGACGACAACGTACGCGCGCGTGCCGGTCTCGATTGGACGATCCTGCGCCCCGGGATGTTGACGAACGACGCCGGTACCGGGCAGGTGCGGCTGGAGGCGGACACAGGTCGCGGGCCGGTGCCGCGCGACGATGTGGCGGCGGTCCTCGCGGAGTTGGTCGACACTCCGGCGACGAGCGGGCTGACGCTGGAACTGATCAGCGGGTCGTCACCGGTGGCGGTGGCCGTGAAGTCGATCGCGGGGAACTGACCCGGCCCCCGGGCCGTTGACTCATCGGGGCGATCAGAAAAGTCAGTGGAGCCATCGGTAGAGCCATGAGTAGAGCCAGAAGAGCCGGTCAGAACAGCGGCAGTTGTCCGGGGAAGTCTGGGACCGTGTAGCCGTCCAGTGCGGGCTGGGCGGCGTCGAGTTGGGCCGGTCGGCGGGAGCCCGCGCAGGAGAGAAGGGTGCTCTCGCCGCGCGGACCCGGCGGATCGTGACGTGCGAAGCGGCCCGCGACGACGGCGATTTCGCGACGGCACTCGGGGCAGAACCTGCGACGGGACGACATGGCTTCAGTCTGCACCGAGGAAGCCCACAGGGAGCAGATACGCAGCGGACACGGCACACCGAACCCACGGGACCAGGCGTTGGGCCATGTCCTGGACGGTGGCTTCGAGATGGCGGATTCGGGATGGCGGTTTCGCGATATCAGTCGGCGGATAACGCATACCGGACGCCCCGGTGCCACAACTAGGTTGGGCTGATGGCAGAGATCAGCTATCGGGCGGCCGACCACTGTGCCCTGTACGCCACCACCCTCGGAGAGGGGCGGCCTCTTGTCCTCATGCATGCCGGAGGCCCCGACCACAAGAGCATGCTCCCGCTGGCCGAACGGCTCGCCGACCGCTTCATGGTCGTCCTCCCCGACCTACGCGGCTACGGCCGCTCGATCTGCACGGATCCCGCCCGCTACTCCTGGGCCCGGTACACCGACGATGTGGTCCAACTCCTGGACCACATGGACATCCCGGCCGCCGTACTCGCCGGCGCGGGCCTCGGTTCCACGATCACCCTCCGGACGGCAGCCGCGTATCCGGACCGGGTGCGGGCCGCCGTGCTGATCGGGGTCGAGGACATCGAGGACGACGAGGCGAAGGAGGCCGAGATCCGCTTCCTCGACGCGTTCGCCGCCCGGGTCGCGTCGGACGGTATCGAAGCGGGCTGGGAGCCCATCCTCGCCGACTTCCCGCCCGTCGTCGGAGCCATGGTGCGCGACGCCATCCCGCGCTCCGACCCCGCGAGCATCGTGGCCGCGGCGGCCATCGGCCACGACCGCTCCTTTCGCAGCGTTGCCGAACTCGCGACGATCGCCGCTCCGACACTCGTCTTCCGCGGCACCGATCCGCGCCACCCCTCCGCCCTCGCCGAGCAGGCCGCCGCGACCCTCCCCCACGGCCAACTGGCCGAACCCGCGATCGACGGCACCCTCCACACACCCACCGACCTCGCCCGCGCGATCGCCCCGGCCATCCGCGCCTTCCTCTGACCGAGCAAGCCATGTGATCGGTGCGCCCGGCTCAACACGTCCCGTACCGCGATGCGTTCGGCCGTCGCCAACGCGCCCACAAACGAAGAAACCCCCTCCGCACTGCACTCACGCAGTACGAAGGGGGTCTCTCACTGTGGCGGCGCCAGGATTCGAACCTGGGAAGGCGAAGCCGGCAGATTTACAGTCTGCTCCCTTTGGCCGCTCGGGCACACCGCCAGGGATTGCTGCTGTGGAGGCGCTTTCGCGGGGCTCCCCTGCAACGACGTAAACGATACCCGATGCCCAGGGGTGCTCCGCCACCCGATTCCGGGGCGCCCGGTGGGGGGCGCATGGCTAGTCTTTGCTGATGCGGCCCGGGACCGACGGCCGTGTCTTACGCACACCGTTTTGCGCACACCGATACACCGATACAAGGAGCCACAGGACATGGCCGACTCCAGTTTCGACATCGTCTCGAAGGTCGAGCGGCAGGAGGTCGACAACGCCCTCAACCAGGCCGCCAAGGAGATCTCGCAGCGCTACGACTTCAAGAACGTCGGCGCCTCGATCGCCTGGTCCGGCGAGAAGATCCTGATGCAGGCCAACTCCGAGGACCGGGTCGACGCCATCCTCGACGTCTTCCAGTCCAAGCTGATCAAGCGTGGTATCTCGCTGAAGGCGCTCGACACGGGTGAGACGCAGCTCTCCGGCAAGGAGTACAAGCTCTTCGCCTCGATCCAGGAGGGCATCTCCCAGGAGAACGCGAAGAAGGTCGCGAAGATCATCCGTGACGAGGGTCCCAAGGGCGTGAAGGCCCAGGTGCAGGGCGAGGAGCTGCGTGTCACCTCGAAGAACCGCGACGACCTCCAGGCCGTCATCTCCCTGCTCAAGGGGCAGGACTTCGACTTCGCGCTCCAGTTCGTGAACTATCGCTAGCTGAGTGGCGGCGCCCGCGGATGTGACGGAGGGCGGCACCCGGACCGGGTGTCGCCCTCCGCTGTACGTACTGTCGTGGGCGGCGTCAGCGGCGCGAGTGGCCGAAGAGAATGCGGTAGCCGATCAGCAGGACCAGGGAGCCGCCGATCGCGGCCATCCAGGTGGCGCCGTCGTAGAAGTGGGTGGCCACGGGACGGTCGAGGAAGCGGGCGGAGATCCAGCCGCCCACAAAGGCGCCCGCGATGCCGATGAGGGTCGTGCCGATGAAGCCGCCCGGGTCTCTGCCGGGCAGCAGGACCTTGGCGATGGCCCCGGCCAGCAGCCCCAGAACGATCCAGCTGATGATGCCCATCCGTGAACCCACCTTTCGCACGCTCTTGTCCCATGAGACGTAGAGGCGACTCGTTCCGGTTGCGGCGGTCAGTAGGGTGCGGCGCATGACACAGCGGCTGCGGCGGTCTCTCGGCGTCTTCGATGCCGTCGTCATCGGGTTGGGCTCGATGGTCGGCGCGGGCATTTTCGCCGCCCTGGGTTCGGCCGCGGGGGCTGCCGGGTCTGCCCTGTTGCTCGGGTTGGGGCTGGCCGCCGTGATCGCGTACTGCAACGCGATGTCGTCCGCGCGCCTCGCCGCCCTGTACCCCGCGTCGGGCGGGACCTATGTGTACGGGCGGGAACGGCTCGGACCGTTCTGGGGGTACCTCGCCGGCTGGGCGTTCGTCGTCGGCAAGACGGCGTCCTGCGCGGCGATGGCGCTCACCGTCGGCGCGTACGCGTGGCCCGATCAGGCACACGCGGTGGCCGTGGGCGCCGTGGTGGCGCTGACCGCCGTGAACTACGGGGGCGTTCAGAAGTCCGCGTGGCTGACGCGGGTGATCGTCGCGGTGGTCCTGGCGGTCCTCGTCTCGGTCGTGGTCGTCTGTCTCGGTTCGGCCGCCGCCGACTTCGGGCGGCTCGGAACGGGCGCGTCCGGTGGGCCGGACGGGGTGCTGCGGGCGGCGGGGCTGCTGTTCTTCGCCTTCGCCGGATACGCGCGCATCGCGACCCTCGGCGAAGAGGTACGCGATCCGGCGCGCACCATCCCCCGCGCGATCCCGCTGGCTCTGGGCATCGCGCTCGTCGTGTACGTGTGTGTGGCGACGGCCGTCCTTTCGGTGCTGGGGTCGGGCGGACTTGCGGACGCGACAGCTCCGCTGGCGGACGCGGTCCGGGCGGCGGGTGTGCCCGGACTGGTGCCCGTGGTGCGGGTGGGCGCCGCGGTGGCGGCTCTGGGCTCGTTGCTGGCGCTGATCCTCGGGGTGTCGCGGACGACGCTGGCGATGGCGCGGGACGGTCATCTGCCGGGTGCGCTGGCCGCGGTGCACCCCCGGTTCCAGGTGCCGTACCGCGCGGAGCTGGCCGTGGGTGTGGTGGTCGCGGTGCTCGCCGCCACAGTGGATGTCCGTGGGGCGATCGGTTTCTCCTCCTTCGGTGTGCTGGTGTACTACGCGATCGCCAACGCGTCCGCGTGGACCCTCGACTCCTCGCGGTTGTCGCGGGTCGTGCCGGTGGTGGGATTCGCCGGGTGCCTGGCGCTGGCCTTCGCCCTGCCGGTGCCGTCGGTCCTGCTGGGGGTCGGGGTCCTGGCGGTGGGTGTGGTGACGTACGGGGTGCGGGGGCGGTGACAGACTGGGGCCGGAACCGGGGCCGGGGTTACGGCATCGCGTCCGCTCCCCTCGACTCCCCCGCTTCCTTCGCCTCTCCCGCTGCCCGCTCCCGCTCCGTCCGTGCTCGGAACTCGGCCCACGGTGCCAGGTCAAGGCCGTCGTTGGCCTCCTCGTACCAGCCGGCGCCGTCGAGCCAGGTGCGCAGCCAGTCGGCGAGGCTCGGGGCGTCGAGGTACCAGGCGTGGTCCGCCTCGTCCGCGTTGGGCTCGAAGAGGAGGACCGGCGCGTCCTCGGTCAGGCAGTCGACGCAGGCGTACATCCCGCAGCCCCAGTGGGATATCGGGAGCAAGCCCTCGGGCCACGGCCAGGAAGGGTCGTCGCGGCCGTCCTTGCGGTGGTCCAGATACTGGGCGACGACGGGCATCTCGCCGGACGGGAAGCCTTCGAGCAGGGGCAACAGGCCGTATTCCGGACCGAATCCGCCGTCGCCTATCCGCAGGTAGAGGGCGGTGAGCAGTGGCGGCAGCGGGAAACCGAGCGCGGCCTCGGCGCGGGCCACGGACTCGGCGTCCACCGGGTCGGGCAGGGAAGTCCAGCCCCACGGCCGGCTTTCCCTCGCCCGGACGGCGAGCCTGGTCAGCAACTGCTCGATCTCGGTCATGGGTTCATGATGCAGGGCCCCACTGACAATCGGCCCTCGCCCGCCGCTCGGACGGAGTTCACCGTGAATCGACCGCCGTGCATCGATCGCTAGCGGTCGACCGCCGTCAGTCGATGACGACCCGGACGCCCCGCTCGGTGAGGTGCGTGAGGAATTGCTCGAAGGTGGCCGGGCGGTAGTCGGTGCGCGGAGTCACGCCGAGGCAGGTACGGGCCACTTCGGCGTCGTGCCAGACCAGGGTGAAGGGCGAGGTCGCGCCGAATCCGCCGCGCAGGCAGTCGAACAGGCCGCCCGAAGTGCCGCCGAAGTAGCCGCCGGGCCCGTTCATCGCCTCGCCGAGTGCGCAGTAGAAGCCCTTCTCGTCGGTGATGTGGCGGCCGTCGAGGTGGTACGGGGAACCGGGCGGCCGGTGCGGGGCGCCGCGGTGCCGGTTTTCGAGGGCCAGGGTCAGCCAGACGTCGCGGCCCTCCGAGGAGCAGGGCGCCCAGAGGTTGGTTCGGGTGGGGCGGCCGTCCCACCACAGGTCCCAGACGTGGCGGGCCGCGAACGGCGGCTGGTCCGACCAGGATTCGAGGGTGAGGTCGATGAGGCCGTGCCCGCGCGCGGAGGGGATCCACGCGGTGATCTCGCCCTCGACGGCGGACGCGAGAGTCCCGCCGAGGGCGTCCAGGCGGAGGAGCATGGCATGTCCGAGGTCTTCCTCGCCCCTGTCGAGGGCCTCGCGCAGGGCGCCGCGCGGGGAGCAGCCGGTGAGCCGTATCGGGGGCTCCTCGGGTTCGGAGCGGTCGTCCGCCACGCGCGCGAGGTCCTTGCAGCGGCCCCAGGGCCGGTCCTCCGCGTCGAGCAGTTGGTAGCCGGGCGAGAGGGCGGGGCGGGCCGGGTAGTCGGCCTGTTGGGCGTGGGCCGGCTCGGACGCCTCCACGGTGAGGTCGCGTAAGGACAGGTCACGCGCGCAGGGGCGGTCGCCGAGGAGGCGTACGTCCTCCAGACACCACTCGTCGACGTGGTGGCCGTTCTTGTCGAGTGCCTTCATGACCAGGACGCCGAGCGGCGCGGAGCCCTCGGTCCGGGCGCGGTCCAGGGCCGTACGCAACGCGCCCTCGACGGCGCAGCCCAGGAGTTCGTACCGCTCCCGCGCGCGGAGGCGCGGGTTCACGAACAGGTCGTCGGCGTCGGCGCACAGGGCCCACACCTCGTCGTACCCGGGCTCGCCGTCGGTGAGTTCGGCGGCGTCGTACGACACCAGCGCGTATCTCGGCAGTTGCACCCCCGTGCCGTCCGCTACCGCGAGGCGAACGGCTGGTCCGTCGGGACGATCTCGCGTCCCAGGGGCAGCAGCGAGACGGAGATCATTTTGAAGTTGGCGATGCCCAGCGGGATGCCGATGATCGTGAGGCACTGGAGGATGCCGGTGGTGATGTGGGCCAGCGCGAGCCACCAGCCCGCGAGGACCAGCCAGAGCACATTGCCGACGCACGACGGCGCTCCGGCGTCGCGGCGCTCGACCGTGGTGTAGCCGAAGGGCCAGAGCGCGTAGAGGCCGATGCGGAACGAGGCCAGGCCGAAGGGGATGCCGATGATGGTGATGCAGAGGATGACCCCTGCCAGGAGATAGCCCAGGAACAGCCAGAAGCCGCTCAGGACGAGCCAGATGATGTTGAGGATTGTCTTCACTGCTGACGACCTGCCATCTGTTCTAGCCGGGAGATGCGCTCCGCCATCGGCGGGTGCGTGGAGAACATTTTGGACAGCCCCTGGCCCGGACGGAAGGGGTTCGCGATCATCATGTGGCTCGCGGTCTCGATCCGCGGCTCGGGCGGCAGCGGCAACTGCTTGGTGCCGACGTCGAGTTTACGGAGGGCGCTCGCCAGAGCCAGGGGGTCGCCGGTGAGTTGCGCGCCGGACGCGTCCGCCTCGTACTCCCTGGAGCGGCTGATGGCGAGCTGGATGACGCTCGCCGCGAGCGGGCCGAGCAGCATGATGAGCAGCATGCCGAAGATGCCGGGACCGTCGTCGTTGTCGGAGCGGCCGAACGGGATCAGCCAGGCGAAGTTCACCAGGAACATGATCACGGAGGCGAGGGCTCCGGCGACGGACGAGATCAGGATGTCGCGGTTGTACACGTGGCTCAGCTCATGGCCGATGACGCCCCGCAGTTCCCGCTCGTCGAGGATCCGCAGGATGCCGTCGGTGCAGCAGACCGCGGCATTGCGCGGGTTGCGGCCGGTCGCGAACGCGTTCGGCGCCTCGGTCGGTGAGATGTACAGCCGGGGCATGGGCTGGCGGGCCTGCGTCGACAGGTCGCGGACCATGCGGTAGAGCTGGGGTGCCTCGAATTCGCTGACCGGGCGGGCCCGCATCGCGCGCAGGGCCAGCTTGTCGCTGTTCCAGTACGCGTACGCGTTGGTGCCGATCGCCACGACGAGCGCGATGATCAGGCCCGTACGCCCGAAGAGACTGCCGATGACGATGATGAGTGCGGACAGTCCCCCGAGGAGTACGGCGGTCTTCAGCCCGTTGTGCCGGCGGTGCACAGTACGCCCTCCTGATGGTGCGGCAGGGGAACCCTCTGCTCATTGATGCTCTGGTGCTTCCACTGTCCAGTGGACCCTCCCGCAATGGTCAACGCCAGGCGGGGAGCACTAGTTCCCTTGTGCGCGCACTCACCGTGATGGTCCGCTCGGGTGACGGCCTCACTACGGCCCGGGATGGGGCCTTCCGGCCGCCGGTGGGACGGGGTGTCAGAAGAGGCCGGTGGCGGAGAACCGGAGGACGAGTTGGGGTGCCCCGGAGAGCGCGATGCCCAGGACGGCGGTCAGGGCGATGGCCGCCGTCAAAGGCGCGGGGACCTTGAGACGGGCACTTTCGGATGCCTGTTCGGGGGCACGGAACAGGAGGGCCGTCCACCGGAGGTAGTAGTACAGCGCGATGACGACGTTCACGGCCATGACGACGGCGAGCCAGCCGAGGCCCGCGTCGACGGCCGCCGAGAACACGGTGACCTTCGCGAACAGACCGATGATGCCGGGCGGCAGTCCCGCGAGGCACAGCAGGAAGAAACCGAGCACCAGGGCGGTCAGCGGGCGCTCCGCGTAGAGGCCCCGGTAGTCGCTGATCCGGTTGAGGGGCCGCGAGCGGGCGACGAGGGCGGCCACCGCGAACGCGCCGAGGTTCACGGCCGCGTACATCAGCGCGTACGCGACGGTCGATCCGATGGCGCGCTCGGCGTCCTTCGCGTACCCGGCGGCGGCGATCGGTACCAGGAGGTAGCCGGCCTGGCCGACGGACGACCAGGCGAGCAGCCGGACCGCGCTGTACGCGCGCGTGGCGCGCTGGCGCAGCGCGGCGACATTGCCGGCGGTCATCGTGAGGGCGGCGAGCACGGCGAGCGCCGGGCCCCATACGTCCGCGTACGACGGGAAGGCGATGACGGTCACCAGGATCAGCCCGGAGAAGCCGACCGCCTTGCCGATCACGGACAGATAGGCGGCGATCGGGAGGGGGGCGCCCACATAGGTGTCGGGCACCCAGAAGTGGAAGGGCACGGCGGCCGTCTTGAAGGCGAAGCCGACGAGGGTGAGGGCGACGCCCGCCTGGGCGAGGGTGTGGAACTGCGGGTCGACCTGCTGAAGTTTTCCGGCGATCTCCGTCAGGTAGAGCGTGCCGGTGGTGGCGTAGACGAAGCTGACGCCCAGCAGGGTCACCGCGGTGGCCGTGACGGACGACAGGAAGAACTTGAGGGCGGCCTCCGACGACTTGCGGTCGCCGTGTTTGATGCCGACCAGCGCGAAGGCGGGCAGGGAGGCCACTTCGAGGGCGACGACCAGGGTGGCCAGGTCGCGTGAGGCGGGCAGCAGCGCGGCACCGGCCGCGGAGGACAGCAGCAGGAACCAGTACTCGCCGCCGGGCACGTCCCGCGCGCGGGAGGTGTCCTTGAGGGTGCTCATCGACAGCAGTGCGGTGAGCAGGGCGCCGCCGAGGACCAGGAACTGGATCACCAGCGTGAACCGGTCGGCGGTGTAGCTGCACACGGTCGGGTCGCCGGCGAGGCAGAACGAGGACCGGTCGCCGTCCAGGAGGGGCAGCAGGAACACCAGCGCGGCGACGAGTCCGGCCACGGACACCCAACCGAGGACGCTTTTGTGCCGCTCCCCCACGAACAGGTCGGCGACGAGCACCAGCAGGCCGACGACCGCGGCGATGGTGGGCGGCGCGATCGCGAGCCAGTCGACCGACTGGACGAGGCTGCCTCCGGCGGCGACTGTCACGATTTGCCTCCTGCGAGGAGCTGCTGCACGGCCGGGTCGGTCAGGCCGAGCAGCAGGGCGGGCCAGAGTCCGGCGATGACGGTGAGGGCGACGAGCGGGGTCCAGGCGGCGAACTCGTAGCCACGGACGTCGGCGAGTGCGGGACGTTCCCCCGCGCGCGGGGTGCCCATGCAGACCCGGCGCACCACGATGAGCATGTAGGCGGCGGTGAGCAGGGTGCCGAAGGCGGCGAAGGCCATGAAGGTCAGGTACGCGGGGCGGCTGAGCCCTTCGGCGGGCCGGAACGCGCCGAACAGGGCGAGCATCTCGCCCCAGAATCCGGCGAGTCCGGGCAGGCCGAGCGATGCGACGGCGCCGAAGGCGAGCAGACCGCCGAGGCGCGGTGCCTTGCCGTAGAGCGCGGCGCCCGTCTCCTCGGCGAGGGAGTCGAGGTCGGTGGTGCCGGTGCGGTCCTTGAGGGCGCCGACCAGGAAGAACAGCAGGCCGGTGATGAGGCCGTGGGCGATGTTCGCGAACAGCGCGCCGTTGACGCCGGTCGGGGTCAGGGTGGCGATGCCGAGCAGGACGAAACCCATGTGGCCGACGGACGAGTACGCGATGAGGCGCTTGAGGTCGCCCTTCGCGCCCTGCCGGGCGAGGGCGAGGCAGGCGAGGGATCCGTAGATGATCCCGATCACGGCGAAGGCCGCGAGATACGGGGCGAACGTGTGCATGCCATCTGGTGTGATCGGCAGCAGAATCCGGACGAACCCGTACGTACCCATCTTGAGCAGGACACCGGCCAGCAGGACCGAGCCGACCGTCGGCGCGGCGGTGTGGGCGTCCGGCAGCCAGCTGTGCAACGGCCACATCGGCGCCTTCACGGCCAGCCCGATCCCGATCGCCAAAACGGCGATGACCTGCACCGATGTACTCAGCGACCGGCCGTTGTCAGTGGCGAGTGCAACCATGTCGAATGTGCCCGCCCTCAGCCCGATGAGGAGCAGGCCGAGCAGCATCACGACCGAACCGAGCAGCGTGTACAGGATGAACTTCCAGGCAGCGGCCTGCCTGCCCTCGCCGCCCCAGCGGGCGATGAGGAAGTACATCGGGATGAGCACCATCTCGAAAGCGAGGAAGAACAGCAGCAGATCGAGGACGGCGAAGGTCGCGAGGGTGCCGGACTCAAGCAGCAGGACCAGGGCGACGAATGCCTTCGGGGACGGGCCCGCGGGCATCTTGAAGTACGAGTAGAGCGCGCAGAGGAAGGTCAGCAGCGCCGTCAGGACGAGGAGGGGGAGCGAAATGCCGTCGATGCCGAGATGGATCCGTACGTCGAGTGCCGGAATCCAGCTGATGTCCGTCGTGGCCTGCATCCTCGACGGCTGGTCGTGGTCGAAGCCGAGCGCGAGGACGATCGCCGCGAGGAGGACGGCGCCACTCACGGTCACGCCGTGCCGCAGCACGGCCTGGTCCGGTGACTTCCCCTTCAGCCCGGGAGGGGCCGGCAGCAGAGCCGTGGCCGCGCCGAGGAGCGGGCCGACGACCACGAACGCCAGAAGGAACTGCATCACGGACTCGCTGATATCGATCACTGCTGCTCACGCTCCGGCGGTGGCGACGAGGACGGCGGCGACCGCCAGGACGACGGATCCGGCGAGCAGCGCGGTCAGATAGGTCTGGACGTTGCCGGTCTGCGCGCGCCGTACGGCGGTGCCGAGCCAGCGGGGCAGGGCGCCCGCGCCGCGCACATAGGTGTCGACGACCTCGCGGTCGAGGAAGCGGACCAGTTCGGCCGCCGCCTGGACGGGGCGCACGAAGAGCGCGCCGTAGATCGCGTCCAGGTGGAATCCGGCGGCGGCGTGGCGGTGCAGGGGGCCGAGCAGCAGCCGTCCGGGGTCGGCCGGGTCGGGGGCGGACGCGATATCGCCGTAGGCGGGCGTGTGGGTGGCGATGGCCTCGGCCTCGACGAGTCCGGCGTCGCCCTCCGGGTGGGCGGCGAGGGCACCCAGTGGGTACCGCGCGGTGAGGGCCGTGGTCTGCCGCCAGGCGCCGTAGGTGACCAGCCCGCCGACGAGCGCGACACCCGTACCGAGGACGGAGGTGGTGAGCGTGGGGGTGAGCGCGCGCCCGTGGAACCAGTCGGGCAGTACGCCCACGGTCAGCCCGAAGGCGAGGGATGGGACGGCGAGTACCCATAGGACGGCGTTCATCGCGACCGGCTGTTTTCCGTGGTCCGGAGCCTCCGCTCCCTGACCGCGGAAGGTGAGCAGCCACAGCCGGGTCGCGTAGGCGGCGGTGAGCAGGGCCGCCACGAGGCCCGACACGAGGACGATCCAGCCCGCGGCGCCGGGGATGTCCGCCGCATGACCGGTGGCGGCGTGTTCGGCGGCACCGAGCACGGCCTCCTTGGAGAAGAAGCCGCTGAAGGGCGGGATCGCGGCGAGCGCGAGAAGCGCCACGGTCATCGTCCAGTACGCGTCGGGTACGCGGGCGCGGAGGTCCTTCATCCGGGACATCGTGGCCAGCGAGTTGGTGCCGGCGGCGTGGATGATCACGCCCGCCGCGAGGAACAGCAGCGCCTTGAAGGCGCCGTGCGACAGGAGGTGGAAGACGGCGGCACCACGGTCGCCGACGGCGAGGGCACCGGTCATGTAGCCGAGCTGGCCGATCGTCGAGTACGCGAGGACGCGTTTGATGTCGTCCTGCGCGAGCGCGGCGAGCGCCGAACCGGCCATGGTGATCGCGGCCATGACGGCGAGTACGACCAGCGCCGCGGCCGACGCGACGAAGACGGGGAGGAGACGCGCGACGAAGTAGACACCGGCGGCGACCATCGTCGCGGCGTGGATCAGCGCGGAGACCGGAGTGGGACCGGCCATCGCGTCGGGCAGCCAGGTGTGCAGCGGGAACTGCGCCGACTTGCCCGCGACACCGGCCAGGAGCAGCAGCGCGATCAGCGTGGGGTGGTCGATCGCGCCCGCCGCGACCGCGCCGAGGACCCGGGTGATGCGGAAGGACCCGGCGTCCACGGCGAGTGCGAACAGACCGATCAGGAAGGGGACATCGCCGAGCTTGGTGACCAGGAACGCCTTCAGGGAGGCCGCGCGGGCTTCCGGGGTCTCCCAGTAGTGGCCGACGAGGAAGTACGAGCAGATGCCCATGACCTCCCAGCCGACCAGCAGCACGATCAGGTCGCCGGAGTAGACGACCAGGAGCATGGCGGACGTGAACAGAGACACCAGCGCCGCGTACGAGGCGTAGCGCGGGTCGTCGCGCAGGTAGGCCGTGGAGTAGATCTGCACGCAGGAGGCGACCACGCCGACGAGGACGGCGACGAGGACGGCGAAGCCGTCGAGGTGCAGGGCGAGTTCGATCGGGACCGAGCCGGTGGGCGTCAGTTCGGTGGCCGCGTCGATGGCCCGGCCGCCGCCCTGCCGCGCCGCGACGAGCACGGCGAGCACCAGCGACAGCAGGGTCGGCAGCACCGCGAGCGGGCGTACGAAGCCGGGGGCCGTCCGGCCGATGAGCAGCCCGACGGCGGCGGCCAGGAACGGCAGAAGGGGGACGAGTACGGCGAGGGTCGTGGTGGTCACGCGGCGGCCTCAGTCCTGTCTGCCGTGGCGGGAGCGGCCGGGCGCCGGGTTGAGTCGGGGTGCTCCGGGTCGTCGGGGTCCGTGTCGGGCTCGGCGGTGTCACGGAGCTTGTCGACGTCGGAGGTGCCCCGGTTGCGGTACACGGCGAGGACGATCGCGAGGCCGATGCCGATCTCGGCGGCGGCGATGGCGATCGTGAACAGGGTCAGGGCCTGGCCGGAGTGCAGGGTGTCGCGGGCGGCCTTGCTGAGCCAGACGTCGAAGGCGACGAGGTTGAGGTTGACGGCGTTGAGCATCAGCTCGACGGACATCAGGACGAGGATCGCGTTCCGGCGGGCGAGGACCCCGTACAGGCCGGTGCAGAAGAGGAGGACGGAGAGCACGGCGGGATAGGCGAGATGCATCAGCGCTGGCGCTCCTTGTCGCTCGGGTCCGGGTCGCGGGGGTCCGGGGTGCTCGGGGTGCTCGGGGTGACGTTCTTGCGGGAGAGGACGATCGCGCCGACGAGCGCGGCGAGCAGGAGCACGGAGAGCGCCTCGAAGGGCAGTACCCAGTTCTGGAAGAGGGCCTCGCCGGTGACCTTGGTGGAGCCCTCGGCAGGCCCGTCCAGGTCGACCCAGGTGGTGCGGAAGGCGTCCACGACGACCCACACCAGGACGGCGGCCGAGGCGACGGCCACGGCGAGCGCGGCCCAGCGGTTGCCCGAATCGGCGTCCGGGGAACGGCCGATGGGCGCCCTGGTGAGCATCAGCCCGAAGAGGAGGAGGACCACGACGGAACCGACGTAGATGAGGACCTGTACCCAGGCGATGAACTCGGCCGTGAGCAGGAGGTATTCGACGGCGATCCCGCCGAGTGCGACGACGAGCCACAGTGCGGCGTGCACCAGTTGCCTGGTCGTGACGGTGACGATCGCCGCGCCGAAGGTGACGATGCCGACGAGAACAAAGGCGATCTCGACTCCGGTCGGGGAGAGGAAGCCGTGGCCGGCGGCTGCGAGGGTCACGGGGTTCCCTCCGGTCCGGGGGTTTCGGGGGCCGCGGTGTCCTGAGCCGCCGTTTCCTGAGCGGCCGTTTCCTGGGCAGTCGCCAGTTTGTCGGCGGTCTTGCGGGCGGCGGCGAGTTCCTTGGGCTCCTCGGCGCCGGGGTCCAGGGCGGGCGGCGCGGGCACGGTCCACATCCACTCGCGGAGCTTGTCGCGCTCGTGGGTGAGTTCGCGGATGTCGGTCTCGGCGTACTCGAACTCCGGAGACCAGAACAGCGCGTCGAAGGGGCAGACCTCGATGCAGATACCGCAGTACATACAGAGGGAGAAGTCGATGGCGAAGCGGTCGAGTACGTTGCGGCTGCGCTCGCGGCCACCGGGGGCGGCGGCCGGGACGGTCTCCTTGTGCGAGTCGATGTAGATGCACCAGTCCGGGCACTCGCGGGCGCACAACATGCAGACCGTGCAGTTCTCCTCGAACAGACCGATGACACCCCGGGAGCGGGGCGGGAGATCGGGCTGCACGTCGGGGTACTGCGCGGTGACCGTCTTCTTCGTCATCGTGCGCAGGGTGACGGCGAGGCCCTTGGCGAGACCGGCGCCAGGGAAGGTCCGCCGGGTGGGCGGGAGCGGCTCGGCCATGGTTACTGGATCACCACCTTGACGACGCCGGTGAGGGCGATCTGGGCGAGGGCGAGGGGGACGAGGAGAGTCCAGGCGAGCTTCTGGAGCTGGTCCTCACGCAGCCGCGGGTAGCTGACCCGCAGCCAGATGACGACAAAGGCGAGCAGTGCCGTCTTGAGCAGCGTCCACATCCAGCCGAGGCCGTCACCCCCGAAGGGACCGTGCCAGCCGCCCAGGAAGAGGACGGTGGTGAGCCCGCACAGGACGACGATTCCGGCGTACTCGGCGAGGAGGAAGAGGGCGAAGCGCAGGCCCGTGTACTCGGTGTACGCGCCGAAGATGATCTCGGAGTCGGCGACCGGCATGTCGAACGGCGGGCGTTGCAGCTCGGCGAGACCGGCGACGAAGAAAACGAGCGCGCCGACGATCTGCCAGGGAACCCACCACCACTCGAAGGCGTTGAGAACACCGGGGAGCGAAACCGTGCCGGCGGCCATCGCGACGGAGGCCGCGGTGAGCAGCATCGGCAGTTCGTAGGAGAGGAGTTGGGCGGCGGTGCGGAGACCGCCCAGGAGGGAGAATTTGTTGGCGGACGCCCATCCGGCCATGAGCGAACCGAGGACGCCGACGCCCATGACCGCGAGGACGAAGAAGATACCCGCGTCCACGATCTCGCCGACCGCGCCCTCCTGGGGGCCGATGGGGATGGCGACGAGTACGAGGAGATAGGGCAGCAGCGCGACGGCGGGGGCGAGTTGGAAGATTCGGCGGTCGGCGTCGGCCGGTACGACATCTTCCTTCTGCGCGAACTTCACACCGTCGGCGACGAGTTGGGCCCAGCCGTGGAAGCCACCCGCGTACATCGGGCCGAGGCGACCCTGCATATGAGCCATCACCTTGTGTTCCGTCTGGCCGATGACCAGCGGAAGGACGAGGAAGACGGCGAAGACGACGAGGAGTCGCAGAGCGACGTCGAGCACGTCGTTCACTGCGGGCCTCCGGTGGGGGTGTCGGGGTTGTCGGGGGATGTGGTGCCGGGGGCGTCCGGGGTGGCGTCCTCCGGGGCGGGCGGAGTCGCCGGGGGCTCCTGAGACTCCTGGCGGTCCTCGGGGGCGGGCTCGGGATCCCGGTCCGGTGCGGCCTCGTGGTCCGGAGTGGGCTCCCGATCTGGCGTGGGCTCCCGGTCCGGTGCGCGCTTCTGGTCCGGGTCCTCGAATGCCGGGCGGGCATGGTGCCACGGGGCGTCGGGGGCGGCGGGACGTGACGGGGTGGGGGCGGCTGCGGGTGCCTCGGTCTCGCTGGCCGGTGGCCCGGTGGCCGGTGGTTCGCTGGCCGGTGGCTTGGGGGCGACAGGCTCGGTGGCCTCTGTCACCTCGGTTGCCTCGCTTGCCTCAGTCGGCTGGGCGGTCGGGGCGGGGGCCTTCGTGCTCGTCGGGTCCGTGGTTCCGGGTCCGTTGGCCGGAGGCTTCGGGGCTGCGGCGCCCGTATCCGTACCCGCGCCCGTATCCGTACCGGAACCGGTATCCGTACCGGTGGCGGCGGGAGCCGGGGGTGCCTGGCTTGCTGAGCCGCTCGCCGCGGAGCGGGTGCGTCGGGGCGGGCGATCTCCCGCCGCGCGGGCCGCGCCACGGGCCGGGCGGGACGGCGCCGGCGGGAGTTGGCCCTTGAGGGGGCCCCACTCGTTGGGGTCGGGTACGCCGGGGGGCAGCATCTGGCGGCGCTTCGGGCCCCCGTGGTC
This sequence comes from Streptomyces sp. NPDC058001, assembly GCF_042886315.1. Lineage (NCBI taxonomy): Bacteria > Bacillati > Actinomycetota > Actinomycetes > Kitasatosporales > Streptomycetaceae > Streptomyces > Streptomyces sp. NPDC058001. The sequence goes on along the minus strand of NZ_JBHVQT010000001.1, from coordinate 178,641 downwards.
CGACTCCCCCGGTTCCTTCGCGCCGGGCCACGCCTTGGCCACGCGCGCGGCGAGGACGAAGTCCTTGCGCAGGGGGTGGCCTTCGAAGCCCTCGGGAAGGAGCAGCGCGTCGAGTCCGGGGTGGCCGTCGAAGCCGACGCCGAACATCTCGTGGGTCTCGCGTTCGTGCCAGGCGGCGCCCGCGTAGACGCCGACGGCGGACGGCAGGACGGGCGCGTCGTGCGGGACGGTGGTCCGCACGAGCAGACGGCGTACGGGGGCGAGCGCGACCACGTGGGCCGCGACGCGGAAACCGGTGCCGGGTTCGTCGACGGCGCTCAGCCAGTCGAAATACGTGCAGCCCAGCACGGAGCGCGCGGTCTCCAGTGCGGCGATCCAGGAGGCGGCGGGTACGTCGACGGTGAGCAGGTCGTACGACTCGTCGGCGGTCGCGTCGGCGCCGAAGAGTTCCTCGACGGGGGCCGTCAGCCAGCCGGTCACCGGTCTCCCTCCCCGGCGGCATCGGCGGCATCGGCGGCGGGGGGCGCGGCGGGCGGCCGGACCAGGTCGCTCTGGAGTGCCGTGGCCGAAGGACGCCCGGCGACGGCCCCGTACCGCTCGCCCAGCGACTCGCGGGCGATCTTCTCCTGGAGTTTGAGGATGCCCTGGAGCAGCGCCTCGGGCCGGGGCGGGCAGCCGGGGACGTAGACGTCGACGGGGATGATCTGGTCGACGCCCTTGGTGACGGAGTACGAGTCCCAGTAGGGGCCGCCGCAGTTGGAGCAGGCACCGAAGGAGATGACGTACTTGGGCTCGGGCATCTGTTCGTAGAGGCGTTTCACGGCGGGGGCCATCTTGTCGGTGACCGTGCCGGAGACCACCATCAGGTCGGCCTGGCGGGGTCCCGGTGCGAAGGGGATGACGCCGAGCCGGATGAAGTCGTGCCGGGCCATGGACGCGGCGATGAACTCGATGGCGCAGCAGGCGAGTCCGAAGTTGAAGACCCAGAGGCTGTAGCGGCGGCCCCAGTTGAGGATCACCTTCATGGGCTCGGGGGCGAGCCGGGAGAGCGCGCCGAGCCGTTTCGGCTCGGGCAGGAACACGGGCGGGGCGACCGCGCCGGGCTCGGTGGGTGGTGCGGCGTCCTCGGCGGACGCGGGCCGGGTCACGTCCATGCGAGGACGCCCTTCTTGTACGCGTACAGCAGTCCCACGGCGAGGAAGCCGAGGAAGATGAACATCTCCACGAGCGTGGTGGCCCCGTACCCATCGGCGGCGAAGATCGTGGCCCAAGGGAAGAGGAAGATCGAGTCGACGGCGAAGATCACGTACAGGAACGCGTAGACGTAGTACCGCACCTGGGTGTGCGCCCAGCCTTCGCCGACCGGGTCGACTCCGCACTCGTAGGTGAGGAGTTTCTCGGGTGTGGGCACGACCGGCCGCAGCAGCCGTCCGGCGCCGAAGGCGACCGCGACGAAGAGCACGCCGATCAGGGCGAGCAGTCCTACGACGGAGTACGACTGGAAGTAGCCCTCCGCGAGCACGGTGGTCGGCTCCCGCACGTCCGCACCTCGCTCTCTGACCTCATGGACCTCGTGTCGGGTGGTGCGCCTGTCGTGCACCGTGTTCGACGATCTGTACGCACGGGAGTCTAGGGCCTGTTAAAGAGAGGGTAAGCAGTCCGTCACAGGAAGAGATAACCAGGGACGGGGCGGGACCGGGAAGGTATCGGGGAGGTATCGGTTCCGGGCGCGGAAAGGTCCCTGGTGGCGCCAGGTCCCGGGCGGGGAGGGGCCGTGGTCGTGCCGGGTCCTGGGCAGGGAGGGGCCGTGGTCGTGCCAGGTCCCGGGCACGGTGGGGTTATCCACAGTGCGGTTCTGCGGTCCACCTCATGGCGCCCGGCTTCCGGGCCGGGCACGCTGTCGATATGACCGCACGAATCATCACCACGACCGCCGACGGTGGCGGCGGCACCCAGCGGGGCGGATCCGGCGTCGCCGCCTTCCCCGCCGGTGCGACCGGCCCGGACCGGCTGCCTCCGGCGCGCTTCGCGCTGGGGCGGCAGACCTGGCTGGAGATCGCCCATCTCCTGACCAATCTTCCGCTGGGCCTGGTCGGCTTCGTGTATGTGGTGACGGCACTGTTCACCAGCATCGGGCTGGCCGTGACCGTGATCGGCTTTCCGCTGCTCGCCCTGGCGCTGCTGGGGACCCGGCAGCTCGGCAAGGCGGAGCGGGCGCGGGCGCGGGCCCTGCTGAAGGTGCGGGTGGACGAGCCGAGCCCGCTGCCACCGGGCCGGCAGGGTTTTCTCGGCCGGGTGTGGGCGGGCCTGAAGGACCCGGTCGGCTGGCGGACGGCGTTGTACGAGTTCATCCGCCTGCCCTGGGGCATCGCCACCTTCACGATCACGCTGGCCTCGCTGTTCGTGCTGTGGCCTGTGCTGCCGTTCATCGCGCGCGGTCTGACGAATGTGGACCGGATGATGGTCCGGGCCCTGCTGTCGCCGTCCGACGAGTTGGAGCGGCGGATCGCGGAGCTGGAGTCGGACCGGGGCGTCGTGGTCGACACGGCCAATGCGGACCTGCGCCGGATCGAGCGGGATCTGCACGACGGCGCGCAGGCCCGGCTGGTCAACCTCGCCATGGGCCTCGGCCTGGCGAAGGAGAAGCTGCTGGAGGACCCGGACACGGCGGCCTCGATGGTCGAGGAGGCACACGGCGAGGTGAAGCTCGCCCTCCAGGAGCTGCGGGACCTGGCCCGGGGTATCCATCCGGCGGTCCTCACGGACCGGGGCCTGGACGCGGCGCTGTCCTCGGTGTCCTCGCGGTGCACGGTGCCGGTGAAGGTGACGGCCGACCTGGACGCGCGCCCTGCGGCGGCGATCGAGGGCATCGCGTACTTCACGGTCTCGGAGCTGCTGCAGAACGTGTCGAAGCACAGCGGTGCCCGCTCGGCGGCCGTCGATGTGTGGCGGACGGACGACCGGCTGCTCATACAGGTGTGGGACGACGGCAAGGGCGGGGCGAACCTCGACGGGGGTACGGGGATGGCCGGCCTCGCGGATCGCCTCGGCGCGGTCGACGGGCTGTTCGTCATCGACTCACCGGTGGGCGGCCCGACGACGGTGACGGCGGAGCTGCCCTGGCGGGACCGGGAAGCGCCAAGAGGGTAGGGAAAACCCCCGGTCCAAGAGGCCGACCTGCCGCATGGTCCCGTGGCCGCGCGCCGAGCACTCTTGAGATACATCGGCACACACCGAGTGACCGCACGGGAACACCGAAGCGCTGCACGACCGGCACACCCGGAGCACCGGAACACCCGAGACGCCCAGTGACGCGATACCAAGAGGACGGACGAGAGCGATGGCCACGGAGTACGGACAGGGGTACGGACAGCCGGGCCGGCCCGGGTTCGACGGGGCGGGGGCCGGAGGCAGGCGGCATCTGCTGCCGGCGGGGCTGCGCGCGCCGATCGAGGGGCGGGCCTGGCGGGAGTTCGGCTATGTGCTGCTGAGCCTGCCGATAGCCATCGCGGCGTTCACGTTCGCGGTGACGATGGTGTCGCTGGGCGCGGGTCTGCTCGTCACGTTCCTCGGCATCCCGGTGCTGGCGGCGGCCCTGGCGGGGGCCCGGGGCTTCGGGGCGATGGAGCGGTTGCGGGCGCGGGCGCTGCTGGGCGTGGAGCTGGCGGACCCGGTGCCGCTCCGGGTCAAGAAGAACGGGCCGGTGGCGTGGATGGGCGCCGTGTTCAAGAGCGGCACCTCCTGGCGGAATCTGCTGTTCATGGTGCTGCACTTCCCGTGGGCGGTGTTCACGTTCTCGGTGGCGGTGACGTTCTGGACGACCGGCTGGACACTGCTGACGTATCCGCTGTGGCAGTGGACGCTCCCGATGTACGGGGGGCAGGGGGGCATCCAGTTGTACGGGGACGAGGACCACTCGGTGTATCTGGACAACCCCTTCGAGATCACGGTGACGGCGCTGCTCGGGCTGCTGGTGACGCTGGCGACGCCGTGGATCATCCGGGCGCTGACCACGGTGGACCGGCTGATGGTGCACGGGCTGCTCGGGCCGTCGCGGCTGGCCACACGCGTCGTGGAGCTGGAGTCGGACCGGGGGGTCGTGGTGGACACGGCGGCGGCCGATCTGCGCCGGATCGAGCGGGATCTGCACGACGGGGCGCAGGCCCGGCTGGTCAGCCTCGCGATGGATCTCGGGCTCGCGAAGGAGAAGCTGACGGAGGACCCGGAGGCGGCGGCGCGGATGGTGGACGAGGCGCACGGTGAGGTGAAGACGGCGTTGCAGGAGCTGCGGGATCTGGCCCGGGGTATCCATCCGGCCGTTCTCACGGACCGGGGCCTGGACGCGGCGCTGTCTTCGGTGGCGTCCCGGTGCACGGTGCCGGTGCAGGTGGAGGTGGATCTGCCGGCCCGCCCGGCGCCCGCGATAGAGGGGATCGCTTACTTCACGGTGTCGGAGCTGTTGCAGAACATCAGCAAGCACTCGCGGGCGTCACGGGCCACGGTGGATGTGTGGCGGGTGGAGAACCGGTTGATGCTCCAGGTCACGGACAACGGTCTGGGCGGCGCCGATGTCTCCCAGGGTTCCGGTCTGGCGGGGCTCGCGGAGCGGCTCGACGCGGTGGACGGCATCCTCGTGGTCGACTCGCCCCCGGCGGGCCCGACACGGATCACGGCGGAGCTTCCCTGGCGCCACTGACCGGCCTTCGTCTACCAGGGGCCCTGCCGGGACCGGGCTCGCCGTCCGCCCAAGGGCCCCGACCGACCAGAAGCCCGTGCCGCCCGGCACCAACCCCCGGGCGGTATGACCCCTGCCTCGCACCCCCACCTCGCGCCGCTCCCCTACCCCTCCCCGCCCCCACCCGACGCCCCGCTCACCGTCCACTTGCGGGGTCGTCACCCCTCGTGTTCCGGATGCTGGGATGCTGGACGTTGTTTGATGGGCGGGTCAAGGCGGGGGGCCGAGGGTTGTGGAGGACAGGGTGCGTGTGGTCATTGCCGAGGATTCGGTGCTGCTCAGGGAGGGCCTGACCCGGCTGCTGACCGACCGTGGGCACGAGGTCGTGGCGGGGGTCGGGGACGCGGTGGCGTTGATCAAGACGATCACCGAGCTGGCGGCGCAGGACGCGTTGCCGGATGTCGTGGTCGCCGATGTACGGATGCCGCCGACACATACGGACGAGGGCGTGCGGGCGGCGGTGCTGCTGCGTAAGCAGCATCCGGGGCTCGGGGTGCTGGTGCTGTCGCAGTACGTCGAGGAGCAGTACGCGACGGAGCTGCTGGCCGGGTCGAGCAGGGGCGTGGGCTATCTGCTCAAGGACCGGGTGGCCGAGGTCAGGGAGTTCGTGGACGCCGTGGTGCGGGTCGCCCGGGGCGGCACGGCACTGGACCCGGAGGTCGTGGCGCAGTTGCTAGGCCGCAGCCGTAAGCAGGACGTGCTCGCGGGGTTGACCCCCCGGGAGCGGGAGGTGCTGGGGCTGATGGCCGAGGGGCGGACGAACTCGGCGGTGGCCAAGCAGCTCGTCGTGAGCGACGGAGCCGTCGAGAAGCACGTCAGCAACATCTTCCTGAAGCTGGGTCTGTCGCAAAGTGACGGGGATCACCGGCGTGTTCTGGCAGTCCTTACATATCTGAATTCCTGAGGACCTGACACCCTGTCAGATATGCGAGGGAATACCGGCACAGAACCACCCGTTGCGCCGAGAGCGTCGTCATGGGAAGAGCCGGGGGACGAATCACATCATGGCAAATCAGGGCGTCAGGCCGTCTCAAATGAGCGTCCATCATACGAACGGCCGAGGGAAGGCGACCCTTACCGACGTAGGGTGGGCCCTGGGGAGGCCGGTCGGCCGACCGTCCCCGAAGAGCCGCCCCGAGGGAGGTCCAGTTCAGTGACCAGCCAGGTCAGTAGCCCAGCAGAGCCGGCCGACGGGACCGTCGTAGGTGAACACGTGGGAGGGCAGCGCCATGCGCCGTCCGACTCACCGGGTGAGAAGGAAGTACGCCGACTCGACCGGGTCATCATCCGCTTCGCGGGCGACTCGGGCGACGGCATGCAGCTCACCGGTGACCGTTTCACCTCGGAGACGGCGTCCTTCGGCAACGACCTGTCGACGCTGCCGAACTTCCCGGCCGAGATCCGGGCGCCCGCCGGGACACTGCCGGGTGTCTCGTCGTTCCAGTTGCACTTCGCCGACCACGACATCCTGACGCCGGGTGACGCGCCGAACGTTCTGGTCGCGATGAACCCGGCCGCGCTCAAGGCGAACATCGCGGACGTCCCGCGCGGCGCGGAGATCATCGTGAACACCGACGAGTTCACGAAGCGCGCGATGCAGAAGGTGGGGTACGAAACCTCGCCTCTGGAGGACGGCTCGCTGGACGGGTACAGCGTGCATCCGGTGCCGTTGACGACGTTGACGGTGGAGGCGCTGAAGGAGTTCGACCTCTCGCGCAAGGACGCGGGCCGCAGCAAGAACATGTTCGCGCTGGGGCTGCTGTCGTGGATGTACCACCGGCCGACGGAGGGCACGGAGAAGTTCCTGGCCACCAAGTTCGCGAAGAAGCCGGCCATCGCGGCGGCGAACATCGCGGCGTTCCGGGCGGGCTGGAACTTCGGCGAGACCACCGAGGACTTCGCGGTCAGTTATGAGGTGGCGCCGGCGTCGAAGGCGTTCCCGACAGGCACGTACCGCAACATCTCGGGAAATCTCGCGCTGTCCTACGGGCTGGTCGCCGCGTCCCGGCAGGCGGACCTGCCGCTCTACCTGGGCTCGTACCCGATCACCCCGGCCTCCGACATCCTGCACGAGTTGTCGCGGCACAAGAACTTCGGGGTGCGCACCTTCCAGGCGGAGGACGAGATCGCGGGGATCGGGGCAGCGCTGGGTGCGGCGTTCGGCGGATCGCTCGCCGTGACGACGACCTCGGGCCCCGGCGTCGCGCTCAAGAGCGAGACGATCGGCCTGGCGGTCTCCCTGGAGCTGCCGCTCCTGGTGATCGACATTCAGCGGGGCGGTCCCTCGACGGGGCTGCCGACGAAGACGGAGCAGGCGGACCTGCTCCAGGCGATGTACGGGCGCAACGGCGAGGCGCCGGTGCCGATCGTGGCGCCGTGCACCCCGGCCGACTGCTTCGACGCGGCGCTGGAGGCGGCGCGGATCGCACTGACGTACCGGACGCCGGTGTTCCTGTTGTCGGACGGCTATCTGGCGAACGGTTCGGAGCCGTGGCGAATTCCGGAGGTCGATCAACTTCCGGATCTGCGGGTGCAGTTCGCCCAGGGCACGAACCACACCCTGGAGAACGGCGAGGACGTCTTCTGGCCGTACAAGCGCGATCCCCAGACCCTCGCGCGGCCCTGGGCGATTCCGGGGACGCCGGGCCTTGAGCACCGTATCGGCGGCATCGAGAAGCAGGACGGGTCGGGCCATATCTCCTACGACCCGGCGAACCACGAGTTCATGGTCCGCACCCGGCAGGCCAAGATCGACGGCATCGAGGTCCCGGACCTGGTGGTCGACGACCCGGCGGACGCGTCGGGCGAGGGCGCGAAGCTGCTGGTCCTCGGCTGGGGATCGACATACGGGCCGATCACGGCGGCGGTCCGGCGCCTGCGGAAGGAGGGCGGGAAGGTCGCGCAGGCCCATCTGCGTCATCTGAACCCCTTCCCCGGGAACCTCGGGGAGGTGCTGCGGCGTTACGAGAAGGTGGTGATCCCCGAGATGAACCTCGGTCAGCTCGCCACACTGATCCGCGCGAAGTATCTGGTGAACGCCCACTCGTACAACCAGGTCAACGGAATGCCCTTCAAGGCTGAGCAGCTCGCCACGGCTCTCAAGGAGGCCATCGATGGCTGACACCACCACGGAAGGCACCGGTTCGGGGAGCATCGAAGCGCTCTCGCTGGTGCCCAAGGCCGAGGCCAAGCAGTCCATGAAGGACTTCAAGTCGGACCAGGAGGTCCGGTGGTGCCCCGGCTGCGGTGACTACGCGGTGCTGGCCGCCGTCCAGGGCTTCATGCCGGAGCTGGGCCTGGCGAAGGAGAACATCGTCTTCGTCTCGGGCATCGGCTGCTCCTCCCGCTTCCCGTACTACATGAACACGTACGGGATGCACTCGATCCACGGCCGTGCCCCGGCCATCGCGACCGGACTGGCGTCGTCGCGGCGGGACTTGAGTGTGTGGGTGGTCACCGGTGACGGCGATGCGCTGTCGATCGGCGGCAATCACCTGATCCACGCCCTGCGGCGTAACGTCAACCTGAAGATCCTGCTGTTCAACAACCGGATCTATGGGCTGACGAAGGGCCAGTACTCGCCGACCTCCGAGGTCGGGAAGATCACCAAGTCGACGCCGATGGGCTCCCTCGACGCGCCCTTCAACCCGGTGTCGCTGGCGATCGGCGCCGAGGCGTCGTTCGTGGCCCGTACGGTCGACTCCGACCGGCAGCATCTGACGAGCGTGCTGCGCCAGGCCGCCGCGCACCCCGGCACTGCGCTGGTGGAGATCTATCAGAACTGCAATATCTTCAACGACGGCGCGTTCGAGGTGTTGAAGGACCGTCAGCGGGCGCAGGAGGCGGTGATCCGCCTGGAGCACGGGCAGCAGATCCGTTTCGGCGTGGACGATGCCAAGGGTGTCGTACGGGACTCGCTGACCGGGGACCTCAAGGTGGTCGCCGTCACCGAGGAGAACCAGTCGCAGATCCTGGTCCACGACGCGCACAATCCGTCGCCGACGAACGCGTTCGCGCTCTCCCGGCTCGCCGACCCGGACACCCTGCACCACACGCCGATCGGAGTGTTCCGCTCCGTGGACCGGGCGGTGTACGACACGCAGATGTCGGACCAGCTGGACGCGGCGGTGGAGCAGAACGGTAAGGGCGACTTGCAGTCGTTGCTGACCGGTGGGGATACGTGGACGGTGGTCGGGTAGTTCCGGTTCCGTCGGCTCCCGTGCCCTCGCGGGGCTCCGCCCCGGACCCCGGTCCTCAAACGCCGGACGGGCTGATTGATTGCGCCAGGGCCCGGTTTTGAGCAACACCAAGGCCCGGTTCTGAGTACTTCTCAGAGCCGGGCCTTGTCGTATGCCTCCCGGGCCCCCTCCACCGCCTCCATCCGCCGCTCCGTCCACAGCGCCAGCCCCCGTACCTGCTCCGCCGCCTCGCGGCCCAGCGGGGTGAGCGAGTAGTCGACGCGCGGCGGGATCACCGGCTTGGCGTCGCGGTGGATCATGCCGTCGCGCTCCAGGGTCTGAAGGGTCTGCGTCAGCATTTTCTCGCTGACCCGGGCGACCCGGCCGATCTCCCGGCGCAGCTCGCTGAAGCGGTACGAGCGTTCCTCCAGGGCGATCAGGACGAGGACGCCCCAGCGGCTGGTGACATGTTCGAGGACCAGGCGGTACGGGCACAGGGCCTCGCTCACTGCGTTACTTACCGGCATGCCGGTACCTTACTTTGAAGTGGGTACTTTCGTGAAGTTAGTGCCAGTCCTAGGGTGAGTGTCAGAGCCGGTCGAGCAGCACGGGCCGGACCGTACCGACCTGATGAACTGGAGTTTTCCCTCATGAGCATCGTCGTCACCGGAGCCACCGGCCATCTCGGCCGCTTTGTCGTCGAAGGGCTGCTGGCCGCCCAGGTGCCCGCCGGGCAGATCGCCGCCGTCGTGCGCGACGAGGCGAAGGCCGCCGATCTCGCGGCGCGCGGCGTGGAGGTACGGGTCGCCGACTACAACGCGCCCGAGACGCTGAAGGGTGCCTTCGCCGCGGGCGACCGGGTGCTGCTGATCTCGGGCAGCGAGGTCGGCCGGCGGGTGGAGCAGCACACCGCCGTGATCGGGGCCGCGCGCGAGGCGGGTGTCGCGCTGCTCGCGTACACCGGGATCCTGGGCGGCCCCGACGCCGACTTCGATCTCGCCGACGAGCACAAGGCCACCGAGCGGGCGATCCTCGACTCGGGGCTGCCGTATGTCTTCCTGCGCAACGGCTGGTACCACGAGAACTACACCGAGAACCTCGCGCCGGTCCTGGAGCACGGCGCCGTCGTGGGCTCGGCGGGTGACGGCCGGGTCGCCTCGGCGTCGCGCGCGGACTACGCCGCTGCGGCCGTCGCCGTACTGACGGGCGAGGGCGAGGGGCACGAGGGCAAGGCGTACGAGCTGAGCGGCGACACGGCCTGGTCCCTGGACGAGTACGCGGCCGAGATCGCCCGGCAGTCCGGCAAGGACATCTCCTACGCGCGCGTGCCCGCCGAGCAGCACCTCGCGATCCTCACCGGCGCCGGGGTGCCGGAGCCGATGGCCGCGATCCTCGTGGATGTGGACGCGGCGATCGAACGGGGGCGGCTCGCCGGGACCAGCGGTGATCTCGCACGCCTCATCGGGCGGCCGACGACTCCGGTGGGCGAGGCGATCGCGGCGGCGCTGCGCGACTGACCTCAGAGCGGCGCATGTCATGACCGTATGGCGATACGCATATGACATGGCGCCCGGCGCGGCGCTACCTTCATCCACGGCTCGGGTGTCCGGGCGGTGGAGGAGGGGCTGTGGGGTCGTCGAAGGACGAGCGGCGGACGGGGCTGCTGAACGGCATCGCCGCGTACGCCATGTGGGGCCTGGTCCCGCTGTTCTGGCCACTGCTCAAACCCTCGGGCGCCGGGGAGATCCTCGCCCACCGCATGGTCTGGTCGCTGGTCGTCGTCGGCGTCGCGCTCGTCGTGATGCGGCGCTGGGCCTGGGCCAAGGAGTTGATACGGCAGCCCCGCAAGCTGGCCCTGATCGTGGTCGCTTCGGCCACGATCACCGTCAACTGGGGCGTCTACATCTGGGCCGTCAACTCCGGCCATGTCGTGGAGGCGTCCCTCGGCTACTTCATCAACCCGCTCGTCACCATCGCGATGGGCGTCCTGCTGCTGAAGGAACGGCTGCTGCCCGTGCAGTGGGCGGCGGTCGGCATCGCCTTTCTCGCGGTCGTCGTACTCACGGTCGGGTTCGGGCATCCGCCGTGGATCTCGCTCTGTCTGGCCTTCTCCTTCGCGACGTACGGACTGGCGAAGAAGAAGGTCAACCTCGGGGGTATCGAGTCCCTGGCCGCCGAGACCGCGATCCAGTTCCTGCCCGCGCTCGCATATCTGCTGTGGCTCGGGTCCCGGGGCGAGGCCACCTTCGGGGGCGACGGCACGGGACATGCCGTGCTGCTCGCGGCGACCGGCCTGGTGACCGCGGTGCCGCTGGTCTGCTTCGGGGCCGCGGCGATACGGGTGCCCCTGTCCACGCTGGGGCTGTTGCAGTACCTCGCACCGGTGTTCCAGTTCCTGCTGGGCGTCCTGTACTTCCATGAGGCGATGCCGGCGGAGCGGTGGGCGGGGTTCGCGTTGGTGTGGCTGGCGCTCAGTCTGCTGACGTGGAACGCGCTGCGGACCGCGCGACGGGCACGGGAGGGGGTCCGTTCGGCCACCGCCACGGCCAGTTCCCACACCGGTGCCGCCATCACCGCCACGGCCAATTCCCACACCGGTGCCGCTCTCACCGCCACCGCCGGCCCCGGCACCCATGCCGACACCGACACCGGCCCCGATCAGCCCCCCGCACCGGACCCCGACCCGATCTCCACCACCCGCGCCCACTCCGGCGGCGCATCCGGTACGTAATAGGGGTCGTCCTCATCCCACATCGCGTCCGTGTGATGCCGGGGGAACAGCCCCACCACCGTCCGGCACGGCGGCGGCGCGCTCGGCCAGGGTGTCTGCCCGTCGGTCAGGACCACGATGACATCGGGCCGGGGCGACTCCCGGAGCGCCCTGGCGAAACCCGTCCGCAGATCCGTACCCCCACCGCCCACCAGCGGTATCCCCTCGGCGTGGCACATCGAGTGCACCAGCCGGGCCGACGCGTCGCACGGCAGTACGGAGACCAGGTCGCGACGGCCGCCCACGGTACGGGAGATCTCCGCGACCTCGCGGAGCGCGCTGCCCAGTTCGGCGTCGCTGACCGAACCCGAGGTGTCGATGATCACGGAGACCCGGGGCGGTCTGCGCCGCAGGCTCGGCAGGACGACACCGGGCACCGAGGTCGAGCGGCGCGCCGGGCGCCCGTAGGTGTAGTCCTCGCCCACACCGGGCACCGAGGTCGCCGAGCGGACCGCCGCTCCCAGCAACTCCCGCCACGGCTGCGGCGGTTGGAACGCCTCCTCCGCCCAGCGCCGCCACCCCTTCGGCGCCTTTCCCGGACAGCCGGTGATGCCCTGCGCCACCAGGAACCTGACCGCGTCCCGTTCCTGCTCGCTGAGCCCGTACGCGCCGTCCGGACCCAGCTCCCACTCCCGCTCAAGCCCGTCGGCCCCGCTGCCGCAGTCCAGCCAGGCGAGACTCTGGGTGCGCGGCCCGAGCCGGAACTGGCGCAGATAGTCCTCCATGAGTTCGCCGTCGCTGAGCGCGAGCAGTGCCGGATCGACGGCGCCTTCGGGCCGGGTCAGACCGTCGCCGAACACGTCGTCGTTGATCTCGCAGTCCGCCGCGATGTTCATCCGCAGCCGTTCGGCGGGGCCGGACAGCCCGTGCTCGCGGGCGTACCGGTCGCTGCGCCCGTGGTGGTCACGGAGCAGATGCGACACCTCGTGCACCCATACCCCCGCCAACTCCTCCTCCGGGGTGCGGTCCACGAACGCCGGTGAGACATAGCAGCGCCAGTACCGGTCGACGGCCATCGTCGGTACGTGGCGGGACTCGACGATGTGCAGGGCGAAGAGTGCCGTGGCCAGGTAGGGGCGGGCGCGGACGGCGTGCAGTCGGGCGGCGAAGAGTTTGTCGCGGTCCAGGGTTCGCCGGGTGTTCGGGGGCTCCGGGGTGTCCGATGCGTCCGGGGTGTCCGGGGTTCGGGCGGTCATCGGCCCGCACGCGCGCCAAAGGTGCCCCGTTCCGCTGCCCTGTCCCCCACCCGATCCGCCCGCCGCGACAGGGTCACCACCCCGGCAAGCCGCTCGATCGACGCCGGAACCTCCCAGTCCGCCCGCCGCAGCGACGCGAGCGTGGTCGCCGGGACGACCACCAGGTCCGGGGCCCCGGTCTCCAGAGCCCGGACAAGCAGAGCCCAGGCCGCGTCCCAACGGGACTTCTCAGGCCGCTCACGCACCGCCGCCACCACACCGTCGAGCACGGCCTGCCGCAGATCGCCCCGTTCGGGCAGCTCGGCGCCCGCCGGGTCGGCGAGCAGCGTCTCCGGGTCCGGGAGGTCCATCCGGTCCAGGGATGCCAGCAGTTCAAGCCCCGGACCGTCCCCGACCGTGCCCCTGACCAGCAAGGACAGTACGTCCCGTGAGGAGCCGGCCGCCGTCGCGAAGGCGATCAGGCACAGCGTCATCTCCCAACTGCGCGGCGACGGCCAGGGCCCGCCCCGGCGGGTCTCACCGCTGGGCAGCCGGTGGACGAGGGTGGGGCGGGCGGCGAGCAGCCCGCACACCGCGCGCCGGGCGAAGTCCACGGCCTCCGGCAACCGCTCCGGTGCGAGCCGGGGCAGCGTCGCCCGGGGCCAGGTCCCGCCGAGACCGCGTACGACGACCTCGTGGTCGTGGGTCCACTGAAGGTGGACGAAACGGTTGGCCAGCGGTGGGCTCAGCTCCCAGCCGTCGGCCGCCGACGACCGCGGATTGGCGGCGGCCACGATCCGTACACCGGGCGGCAGTCGCAGCGCGCCGATGCGCCGCTCCAGTACGAGCCGGAGGAGGGCCGCCTGAACGGCGGGCGGCGCGGTGGACAGTTCGTCCAGGAAGAGCAGCCCCCGGCCGGCCCGTACCAGTCGGACCGCCCAGTCCGGCGGGGCCATCGGGACACCTTGCTCGGCGGGGTCGTCCCCGACGATGGGCAGCCCCGAGAAGTCGGACGGTTCATGGACGCTGGCGATGACCGTGGTGAGCGGCAGGTCGAGGGCGGCGGCGAGTTGGGTGAGGGCCGCGGTCTTGCCGATCCCCGGCTCACCCCACAGCAGGACGGGCAGATCGGCGGCGACGGCCAGGGTCAGGGCCTCCAACTGGATGTCGGGACGCGGTTCCGTGGTGGCGTCCCGGAGGAGGGACAACAGCGCTGCGGCTACGTCGAGTTGGGGGGCGGTCTGGGGCGTGAGGGACGGGGTGGCTATGGGCACGTTTGATCACCTTTGGGGTTGTGAGGAGCGATGAGTGATGCGCCGGGTGAGTGCCGGGAGGGTGCCTGGGGCTGGGAGGGTGCCGGGGGTGCCGGAACGTGCGATTCCCGGGTCAGGACAGGTCAGATCAGGTCAGGAGAAGGTCGCGAGGCGCGGGTGATCGCGACGGTGGAGAGGCCGGCCGGGGAGACGGTCCGGTGCGCGGTGATGATCCGGGCGGTCGCGTTCGGCTCTGCGGCCGGGCGCGGGTACGGGTACGGGTGCCGGGCCGGGTCGAGGCCCCGGTCCAGGTCCGGCCAGACCCACTCTGAACAGCCCGTACGCGATCCGCCGCGCCACGGCCCGCTCCAGTTCGTCCCGCAGAGCGCCCTCGCGCAGCACCGCATCGGGTCCGAGGAGGCCCTCGACCACGGCCAGTGCGCCGGCGGTATCGCCGTGGTGCAGGCGTTCGCGGACGCCGACGAGACAGTCCGGGTGCCGGTGTGCCTGGTCGATCGCCCGAAGGCAGGCGAGCGGAGTGCCGGTGAGTTCGGCCAGCAACTCCTCGCGGCGGATCTCGGCCGGGTCATGGTCCAGCGGGGCCAGTACGCCGTCGACCAGACCGATCCGGTGCGTGCCTCCCCGGCACTCCACGAGGTACGGCCGGTCCGCCGGGTCGGGAGTACGGGACGGACCGGACGGCGTGTGACCCGGTACGAGTGCCGAGGCCACCAGCGGATGCAGCCGGTCGGGCTCGATCGAACCGGTGCAGAGCAGGTCCAGGTCGGGGAGCGCCCAGGTCGCCGCGTCGGGCAGGACCGGCAGCGCGGAGGGGGCGGCACCGCCGTCCGTGGTCGCCGGCGCGATCCGGGGTACGGGGTTACCGAGGCCGTTCCGGTCCAGGTCCACGTCCAGGTGCACCCAGTGCCGGGTGCCGAGGCGCACGGCGACGGTACGGGGATCAGTGCCGGTGGCGGTCCCGGTGCCGGGGTGCCTCTCGGCGTGGAGCAGGATCGCCGCCTCGGCCGCCCATTGGTCAACGACACAGTGACGGTACGGCCCCTGCACGGAATGCCGTTCGCCGGGCGCCCGATCCGCCCCGGACCGGATCCGCAACTCATCGGTTCTGCGCGCGTCCCAGAGGTGGCGGTGCAGATCGAGACGGAATCGACGGCTCGGGTGGGGATGCGGATAGCGGTGGGCCGCACGCGCCTCGGGATGAGATCGACGGGACCCGTCCCACAGGGCGAGGCTCATCCGCTGACCGGCATCCGCCCAGGCAGGCGGAGTCCGGACCACCAGGAACACCGCCCCGTCCCGCCCAGGAACCGGGACCCGGACCCGGACCCGGCCCGGAACCTCGTACCGAGCCAGTGCGACCGTCAACCCCGGCCGCAGCACCCCGTACGGAGCGATCCTCGGCATGTGCCAGCGCAGCAGGTCAGGCGCCAAGTTACGGAGATCGGACCGGAGTTGGGTCACGAATTCCGTGCCGTGAGTGCGGGCCACAGCACGGAGATTCAGGTCGACGTCGATGCCCGCGGCAGCACACGCGCCTGCCCAGTCCCCGGCACGTCGGCGGGCGGTCGCGGTCTCGATCACGGACGGCAGCACGGCGAACTCGCGGACGCGCAGCCAGAAGGAGAGCCGGGATTCGTCGCGGGATTCCTCGGCGGATTCCTCGCGGGGTACTTCGGGGGATTCCTCGTTCGCGAGCGAAGGGAGCATCAGCACTCACCTTGCGCGGACGGGACCCCCAATCCGAGAGCGGAGTATGTCGTCATCGCGGGGAGAGTAGCCGGTCCCCGCTCCGGTCCGCCAACTGTTTATCCGCCCACAATTTATCGGCCCGCTATTGATCGGCCCGCAATTGATCGGCCCGCAATTTGTCGGCCCGCTACTGATGCGAGCTGCTCGGCGACCCCACGGCCGCCCCGCCGGAGGACGCCCCGTACGACTCTCCCCGCCGCTCACTCCGCCGCTTCCCCGGCCGCCTCCCCTGACTCCCCCACACCCCAACGCCGGACAACACCAACCCCACCACCACCATCACCACCGGCACGGTCAGCGCCGCGCGGAACGCCGTCAGGGTCGACTCCGCGTCCGTGGCCGGTCCTTCGGGCTTCGACAGACCGTAGACAGCGGTCACCGCTGAGATGCCGACCGCCGAGCCGAACTGGGTCGCCGTGTGCAACAGCCCACCCGCCAGCCCCTGTTCCGACGCGGCCACGCCATCGGTCGCCGCGATCGTGAGCGGCCCGTACGCCAGCGCGAAGGCCACACCGGCGAGGAACAGCGTGGGGAGCATCGCCATGTAGGTCCAGTCCATGCCGACCGGCAGGAAGAGCCCGTACGCCACCACCGCGAGGACGAAACCGCCGAGGATCACGCGGGCGTTGCCGAAGCGCTCGACGAGTTTCGGAGTGAGCGTGGGGGCGAGGATCGCGTCGCAACCCATGATCACCAGGGCGACGGCCGTCTGGAGCGACGACCAGCCGCGCAGTTCCTGGAGGTACAGCGTCACTACGAACTGGAACCCGAAGAACGCCCCGACGAACAGCAGCGCCCCCAGATCGGCCCGTACCACCGAGCTCATACGGAAGATGCCGAGCCGGACCAGCGGTGCGGCGCTACGGCGTTCGACGGCGACGAACGTGCCCACGAGCAGCAGCCCCGCCGCCACCGCGCCCGCCGTCAACGGCCAGCCCACGAGCCCGTGTTCGAGCCGGACGATCCCGTACGCGGTCAGCAGCATCGCGCCCGCGGCGGTGATCGCGCCCAGCGTGTCGAAGCCGCCCTTCGCGCGCGGGGGCGCCGGCTGTGCGGGGATCACCCGGACCGCCGCCGCCAGCAGCGCGCCGGCGAGCAGCACCGGCGCGAAGAACACCCATCGCCAGCCGAGTTCGGTGAGCAGCCCGCCGATGACCAGGCCCAGCGAGAAGCCGCCGGCCCCGGTGCCCGCGAAGACGAGGAGCGCCTTGTTGCGCTGGGGGCCCTCCTCGTAGGAGGTGGTGATCAGGGACAGCGCGGCCGGTGTCATGAACGCGGCCGACACGCCCGTGACGAAGCGCGCCACGATCAGCATCCACCCGTCCGTCGCGAAGCCGCCCAGGCCGGAGAAGAGCAGGAAGACCGTCAGCCAGAACAGGAACATCCGGCGCCGCCCGAGCAGATCGGCCGCGCGCCCGCCGAGCAGCGTGAAACCGGCGTACCCGAGGACGTAGGCGCTCATCACCCAGGCCGCCGTGCCGGTCTCCAGGCCCAGATCGGCCCTGATCGAGGGGATCGCCACGGCGAGCATCGCGACGTCGATGCCCTCCAGAAAAATCGTCCCGCAGAGGACGAGTAGCAGTGCCCAGGCGCGTGCGCCCATGGTGGCTCCTGAGGGTGATGGCAGCGATGTCGGCAGCGATGATTACGGCCCCTTGAAGGGCCTTGGTTACGGGAATGAGGGTCGGTTCCCTCTTGTAACCAATGGAAGCCTGCGGCACCATCGGCAGGTATGGAAGAAGGCACTTCGAAGTCACCCGGTTACCTGGAAGGCACCGTGGGCACGACGGGGGCCGCCGAGTGCCGGACGGGGGTGGCAGGGGCGGCGGGCGCGGCGGGCGCGGACTACGACGCCGACCCCTTCCAGTGGGACACCCGTGAGGACTGCGAGGTGCGGCAGATCCTCGACCGGGTCGCCGACAAGTGGTCCCTGCTCGTGATCGCGCTGCTCGACCGGCGCCGCATGCGGTTCACGGAACTCCGCCGGGAGATCGACGGCATCAGCCAGCGCATGCTGACGGTCACGCTCCGCCAACTGGAACGCGACGGCCTGGTCCTACGTACCGTGCACCCGGTGGTGCCTCCGCGCGTCGACTACGAAATGACGGACCTGGGCTGCACGTTGCACGACACGATCCAGGCGCTGGTGACCTGGACGGAGGAGCACCGGAACGAGATCGCGGCGGCGCGGGCGGCCTACGACGAGCGGTCGGCGGCGGAGGCGGAATCCCGCTCATCGGTCTGATCGGCCTGATCGGTCCGAGCCGGACGGGTGCGATCGGCGAGGTGGGCGCGGTGACTGCGCACCTTGTGCAGGTTTCCGCAGTGCTCCATGGCGCACCAGCGGCGGCGCCCGGGGCGCGAGGTGTCGACGAAGAGCAACTGGCAGTTGTCGGAGCCGCATTCGCGGATGCGGTCCGCGTACGGACCGGTGAGCAGGTCGACGGCGTCGCGCGCCACCGTCGCCAGTAGTTGCGGACCGGTGCCGCCGGGGGCCCACGCGCGCCCGCCGTCCGGTGTGATGCGGGCGGCCAGGGGCGCGCCCGCCGCCGCCGCGTTGACGACGGCCAGGTGTACGGGATCGAGGGGGCGGCCGTGCACCCGGTCGGACGCGATCGGCTGAAGGGCGTCACGGAGGGTCCGCAGCGCGGCCACGTCGCCGTCCGTGAGCGTCAGTTCGAGACCGGGGGCCAGTCGGCTCTGTTCGACCCAGCTCGCGAGGTCGGCCGGCTCGAACAACACCTCGAAGCGCGCGAGGGCCCCAGGGCCGCCGGTCACGAGCAGTTCCATGCAGAGGGCGCCGGGGTCGAAGCGGTAGGGCCGACCGGTGCGGGTGCGCAGCGTGAGGCCGGGCTCCGGTTCGGTCCGGCCCCCGGTCGGCTCCACGGCCGCCGCCACTGGGGAAGTCAGCCAGGACGTCTGCGTGGACGCTTGCGCGGACGCTTGCGCGGACGCTTGCCCAGAAACTCGCTCAGAAGCTTGCCCCGACGCCTGCCCGGACCCTCGTCCGCCCGCCGCATGTTCCCTTGCCGTCTCCGTCACGTAACCACTATAACTAGTTACATGACTCGTACGCAGCCCCTGCACTGGAAAGTCGTCGTCGACGCCGCCGACCCGCACCGCCAGGCGTCCTTCTGGTCCGACACCCTCGGCTACACGCTGGAGGACCACAGCGGTCTCATCGAGCACCTGCTCGGCCTCGGTGTGGTCACGGATGCGGACACGGTCGAGTACGAGGGCCGCCGCGCCTGGCGGGAGGCCGCGGCCGTACGGCACCCGGACGACCCGTACGCAGAGGAGAGCGGTACGGGACTGGGACGCCGGATCCTCTTCAACCGGGTGCCGGAGCCGAAGACCGGCAAGAACCGGCTGCACCTGGACGTCCACACGGGCGCCGGCGCCGACGAGCGCGCGGCGGAGGTCGCCCGGCTCACGTCACTGGGCGCGGCGGTGCAGCGCGAGGTCAAGGAACAGGGCGGCGAGTGGGTGGTCATGACGGACCCTGAGGGGAACGAATTCTGCGTCCACTAGCTGATGCCGGCCCAGGTGGGGAGCCAGACTTCCTCCGGGAGCGGGGGCAGGGTTCCGAAGTGGTCGATGATGGCCCGGAGTCCTGGGTGCGGGTTCGTTCTGGGGAAGATGAGCGAGAGCGGGTACGCGAGCGTCGGATTCACGATCGGGATGCGGCGCAGGTCGTAGCTCGTCGGCCAGATGTACCGGTCGCGGGCGCCGACGAGGGTGGCCACGTCCGCGGAGTCCGCGAGGGCGTCGAGGAGTACTTCGTTGCCGAAGTTCGGGCCCGCGGCGTCGACGCGTAGGTCGAACTCGGTGGTGAGCTGGTCGTAGAACTCCGCCCATTCGCTGCGGGGCGCGATTCCCGGCACCCAGATCCGATGCCGGCGTAGCTGCGGTGGCGTCAGTGTGCGCGCGGCGGCAAGCGGATGTCTCGGGCCGACGAGGAGTTCCAGCGGCGAGTGGAACGCGTGGATCATCCGCAGCTCGCGCGGCAGCGCGGCCGGATCGGTGACCGTGCGGAACGAGGCGTCGATATCGCCCGCCTCGACGGCGGCGACCGCCACGCGCGGGTCGTTGACCCTGAGGGTCACCACGTCGAGGTTGGTCTCGGGATGCGACCGCCAATAGTCGTGCAGAACGACGGCCTGCGCGGATCGCAGGCCGAGTACGTCGATCCGCAGGGCCCGGGAGCCCGGCCTGACGGCGCTGATGGCGCGCTCGGCACCCGTGACAATGCTCCGGGCGTGCGGGAGAAACGCCTGACCGTCGAGGGTCAGCTCGACCCCTCGGGCGGTACGGGTGAACAAGCGGACTCCGACTTCCCGTTCTAGGGTCGCGATCCGCTTCGAGACGGCCTGTTGCGTCACGCCCAGCTCGTCGGCCGCGTGTCGCAGCTGTCCCAGCTCGGCCGCCCGGACGAACGAGCGCACTGCCTCGGTATCCATGGACCCAGCCTATGTGCGCCCAACCAATGGTTGTGGCTGGTCGGGGGCTCAGTTGTTTGATCCTGATCCGGTACGGCTGATGTGATGCGGGGACCCGAGCATCGGTTGTCCGAAGGAGTGGGATGCGCGTTCAACTGGGACGCAACTTCGGCCGGCTGTGGTCGGCCTACGCCGTCAGCACCTACGGCACGTGGATCGCCTTCGGAGCGTTCCCGCTCATCGCGGTGCGCGTGCTGCACTCAACGGCCTTCGCCGTCGCGCTGCTTGAGGCGGCCGGGCTCGCCGTCGCCGCGGTCGTCGCGTTTCCACTGGGGCCGTGGGTCGACCGCCGGGCCAAACGGTCGGTGATGATCGCGATGGACCTGGCCCGGTTCCTCGCGACGGCGAGCGTTCCGGTCGCGTACTTCCTCGGCCTGCTGTCCTACGTCCAACTGCTGGTTGTCTCGGTCATTTCGGGGACCGCGAGCATCGCCTTCACGGCCGCCGCCGGCGCGTATCTGAAGCACCTCGTCCCCGGCGATCATCTCCTTGCCGCGAACGGAAGATTCGAAGGCACGAGCTGGGTGGCGACCGCGGCGGGCCCACCCCTCGGTGGCGCGCTCATCGGCTTGCTCGGCCCGGTCGTCACTGTCCTGGCCAACGCCCTCAGCTATCTGCTGTCCGCGCTCGGGGTCCTCCGCATCCGCGGCAGTGACGTCGCGGCACCCCGCGCCCCGGTCAGCAAGCGCACACCGGTCACCGAACGGGCCCCGGCCACCAAACAGGCACCGGCCACCGAAGGAGCCCCGGCCACCAGCTCGCGCGGATCCGACCTTCTGGCCGGCTGGCGGTTCATCGTCCACGACCACGCACTACGGCGCCTGTTCCTCAACTCGATCCTGGTCAGCGGCCTGATCATGGCCACCGTCCCGCTCCTGTCCGTCCTCCTGCTGGGCGAATACCGGTACCCGGCCTGGCAGTACGGTCTTGCCTTCGGCGTCCCGGCACTCGGCGGCTTCGTGGGGGCCCGCCTCTCCGCACGTCTCGTGAAGCGGTACGGTCGGCACCGGGTCATGATCGTGTCCGGCTGGTCGCGCTCGCTCTTCCCGCTCGGTCTCGCGTTCATCCGTCCCGGCATCCCCGGGCTCCTCACGGTGATCGTCGTCGAGGCACTGCTGATCACCTGCATGGGCGTCTTCAATCCGATCTACGCGACGGAACGCCTGCAACGGGCCCCCTCGGATCATGCCGCGCACATCCTCAGCACCTGGAGTGTCAGCAGCAAACTCGTACAGGCCGCCCTGATGGTGATCTGGGGCATCCTCGCCACACTCACCAGCCCACTCGCCGCGATCACCATGTCCGGCGTTCTCCTGCTGGCCACCCCGCTCCTGCTGCCCAAACGGATACACATGTCCGAACCGCCCTCGGTTCCGGCAGGGGAGACCCGGCGCCGGACCGCCCCCGGGGAATGGCGTGATCGGCCGTCACCACAGCGATCTGGCCACTTTCGAAGGCAGCGCGACGTCCGGTCGGCGCCTTCAGGAACAAGCCGAGACAGCACACCCCGATAATCGAACACCCGTGTCCAAATAGCGCTCTTGACGGAACTTCAGAATCCGTTGACCATCGGGCACCACATTCCCCCCACGGAATCCGGAGCCCCCCACATGAAGCTCTCCGTTCCCGGGCGCCTCTCGACGGCTGCCCTCGTCGCGGGTGTCACGGTCGTCGCGACGCTGCTCGCCACCGGCCCGATGGCCGGCGCGGCGCCCGCCCGGTCATCGGTCACGGCGCCCCTCCCGGCCGCGGCGCCCGACATACCCGTGGCCAACGTCCAGGCCCATCTCTCCCAGCTCCAGTCCATAGCCACCGCCAACGGCGGCAACCGCGCACACGGCCGCACCGGTTACCAGGCATCCCTCAACTATGTGAAGGGCAAGCTGGACGCGGCCGGATTCACCACCTCCGTACAGCAGTTCACCTCGGGCGGCAGGACCGGGTACAACCTCATCGCCGACTGGCCGGGCGGTGACCTCAACCAGGTCGTGATGGCGGGCTCGCACCTCGACAGCGTCACCGCCGGCGCCGGTATCAACGACAACGGCTCCGGTTCCGCGGCCGTCCTGGAGACCGCGCTCGCCGTGTCCCGCGCGCAGTTGCAGCCGACGAAACATCTGCGGTTCGCCTGGTGGGGCGCCGAAGAGCTGGGCATGGTCGGCTCCCGTACCTACGTCAACAGCCTCTCGACCGCCAACCGGGCCAAGATCAGCGGGTACTTGAACTTCGACATGATCGGCTCCCCCAACCCGGGCTACTTCGTCTACGACGACGACCCGGCGATCGAGAAGGTCTTCAAGGACTACTTCGCCGGCATCAACATCTCCACGGAGATAGAGACCGAGGGCGACGGCCGCTCCGACCACGCCCCGTTCAAGAACGCGGGCATCCCCGTCGGCGGCCTGTTCAGCGGCGCCGACTATCTGAAGACCTCCGCCCAGGCCGCGAAGTGGGGCGGCACCGTGGGTCAGCCCTTCGACCGCTGCTACCACTCCTCCTGCGACACCACCGCGAACATCTCCGCCACGGCCCTCGACCGCAACAGCGACGCACTCGCCCACGCGGTCTGGACCCTGTCCTCATAGCGACGGCGGCCCCGCGGTCACCGGCCAGGGCAGCCACGCGGTCCCCCGTCAGGGCGGCCACACGGTCACCCTGACACGGTCCCCCTGACACAAGTACTTGCGCGTGCATATACTGCATGCGCAAGTACTTGTTCCCCGTACTTGCGCGCCGTACCCGTTCGCCGTACGCCTGACCGCCGAGTCCGAGGAGTCCCCCATGGGCCGCCGCTTCCTGTTCCTGCTGGGCAGCAGCCGGAACGAGAGCAACACCGAGATGCTCGCCCGATGCGCCGCCGAGCAGTTGTCGCCGGACGTCGAACAGCGCTGGATCCGGCTCGCCGACCATCCGCTGCCCGAGTTCGAGGATCTGCGCCACGACACCGACCACGCCCGCCCGACCGACGGCAACGCGGCCATGCTCCTGGACGCCACCCTCGACGCCACGGACATCGTCATCGCCTCGCCCGTGTACTGGTACACGCTCTCCACGGCCACCAAGCACTACCTCGACCACTGGTCCGGCTGGCTGCGCACACCCGCCATCGACTTCAAGGCCACGCTCACCGGGCGCACCCTGTGGGGCGTGAGCGTCCTGGCGGCCGAGGAGAAGGTCTTCGCGGACCCGTTGATCGGCGCCCTCAACAACTCCGCCGCCTATATGGACATGCGCTTCGGCGGGGTCCTCGTCGGCAGCGGCAGCAAGCCCGGTGACGTACTCCAGGACACCGAGGCGCTCACCGACGCCAAGACCTTCTTCCGCCAGGACGCGCCGCTCGCCCGCTTCCCGTACGCGACGGCCACCGGCACGGCGATGGCCACCGCGTGAGGTCGACGGCTACGCCGTGATGTCCTTCGCCGTGAACCTCGCCCACGCCGCCGACCCGAACACGGCCGCGTACAGCGCCTGTATCTGCAGGTTCTTGACGAGGTCGTCCCAGTAGATCGGGTCCCGCATCAGGTCCGCGAAGGACAGCCAGTAGTGCGAGAAGAAGTACGGCTGTATCGCGTGCAGTTGGGGGATCTGGTCGAGGATCTGCACCGTGATCAGCAGACCGACCGTCGTCGCCATCGCGGCGATGCCACTGTTCGTCAGCGTCGAGACGAACAGGCCGAGCGCGGCCACGCCGATCAGTGACACGGCCACCGCCACGGCGATGAACAGCGCCCGCAACAGACCGTCCCCGAAGCTGATCCGGGTGCCCGAGATCGTCGTGACATCCCCCAGCGGGAACAGCAACGCCCCGACAGTCAGGGCCGACCCGGCCACGACGAGCGTCGCGACCAGGCAGAACGTCAACGTCGTCGCGTACTTCACCAACAGCAGCCGGGTACGGCCCGCCGGTGCCACCAGCAGATAGCGCAGCGTGCCGGAACCGGCCTCGCCCGCGATGGCGTCCCCGGCGATCACCCCGATCGCCATCGGCAGGAAGAACGGGAGGGTCGCTGCGAGTGCCGTGAAGACCAGGAACAGGCCGTTGTTGGTGACCTGGGCGATGAACGCCGGGCCCCCGGTGCCGTCCCCGGCGGGCCCGCCGCCCAGGCCGCCGCCGTCCGAGGTCTCGATCTTGATGGCGATACCCACCAGGACGGGCACCGCCGCGAGCACACCGAGCAGGGCGAGAGTCCGCCACCGCCGGAACGTCGTGGCCACCTCGGAACGGAACAGCCCCAGGGTCCACACCCACCGCACCTCGGGCACCGCGCCGACCGGGGTCCCGGATCTGGCGGCGGAAGCCGTCGTCTCAGCCCGCGACATCGAAGCCCTCCCCCGTCAACTGCACGAACGCGTCCTCCAGCGAGGCCCGTTCCACCGTGAATCCCCGCACCCGCACCCCCGCGGTGACCAACGCCGCCGTCAGCTCGGACAGTTCCCCGTCCGGGGGCTCGGCGGTCACCCGGTCCTCGGTCGCGACGACATCCGTCAGGCCCTGTTCCTTCAGGACGCGGACCGCGTCGGCCGGGTCCGGCGTCATCACCACGAGCCTGCCCCGGGCGTGCGCGGCCAGGTCGGCGACCGGGCCCTGCGTGATCAGCCGGCCCCGCGCCATCACGGCCGCATGGGTGCACACCTGCTCGATCTCGTCCAGGAGATGCGAGGAGAGGAAGACGGTGGTGCCGTCCGACGCCAACTCCCGGACCAGCGCCCGGATCTCCCGCATTCCCTGCGGATCCAGTCCGTTCGTCGGCTCGTCCAGTACGAGGAGTCTGCGGGGCTGGAGCAGCGCGGCGGCGAGAGCGAGCCGCTGCTTCATCCCCAGGGAGTACGCCCGCGCCTTCTTACCGCCCGCCGCGGTCAGTCCGACCCGGTCGAGTGCGGTGCCGACCCGCGCGCGGCGGGTACGCGGGTCGGCGGTCGGGTCGGCCGAGTCGTACCGCAGGAGGTTGTCCCGGCCGGACAGGAACCCGTACAGCGCGGGGCCCTCGATGAGTGCGCCGACCTGCGGCAGGACCGCGCGGGACGAGCGCGGCATCGGCCGGCCGAGGACCTCGGCGGAGCCCGAGGTCGGGTCGATCAGGCCCATCAGCATCCGGATGGTGGTGGTCTTGCCGGAGCCGTTGGGCCCGAGGAAGCCGAAGACGCTGCCCTCCGGAACGGCCAGGTCGAGCCCGTCGACGGCGAGCTGCCCGCCGCGGTAGCGCTTGGTCAGGGCACGGGTGGTGATCACCGTGTCCCGCCCCGCGGCGGACAGTTCCTCCATGCGCTCCCCCAGCCTGTTCCGGTGGCCGAGCGCCCCTGCTCCGGCCGTGCTGTGCCTCCTAGTGTGCCGCGTCGGCCGCCTTCACCAGGGCGTCCTTGGTGACCGCACCCACGTAGACCTTGCCGTTGTCCGTGACCAGGGCGTTGATCAGGCGGGTCGAGAAGACCGTGCCCTTGCCGAACTTGCCGGTCACCTGGTCACCCAGCGAGTTCAGGAACTTCTGCGCCTCGGGAGAGCCGCCCGTCTCGCTGCCTGACGGTATGCCCTGGCCACCCGGGGTGTTGATGACGGCGATGGAACTCCAGCCCTCGCCGATGACATCCGTGCTGTTGAAGCCCTGCTCGGCGGCGCCCTTGCCCTGGTCCTTCGCGGAGCCGTCGGCCTTGTGCTCGGCCTTGACGTCGTCGGCCTCGGTGACCTTGGCACCCTTCGGCGGAGTGAAGTCGAAGGTGGACGCGGCCGGCTTGGAGAAGTCGACGCTGGTGAATCCGGCGTCCACGACCGCGCTGCCGCCGCTCGCCGGGGTCAGCGTGAACTTCAGCGGCGTACCGTTCCGCGCGTCCACCGCGATGGTGATCGCGCCGACCGTCGAGCCGGACTGCTTCGGCTTGATCAGCAGCTTGTAGGCGTCGCGGCCCGCGACCTTCGCGGTGCCGTCGACCGTCACGGATGTGGTGTCGGCGGATGCCTTCAGGGCCTCGTCGGCGAACTCCTTCGGTGTGGAGGGGAGGTCCTTCGGCGCGGTCTTGTCGGCCTTGTCGCTCTTGTCGCCCTTGGCGCCGTGCTCGGCGGCTCCGGTGTCCTTGGCGTGGTAGACGGAGTTCGACTTGCTGTCGTACGCCCAGACCTGGTCGCCGTTGTGAATGAGGCTGTACTCCGCGGCGTCGTCCAGGACCGACAGCTTCTGCCGGTCCGGGCCGTCGCCCGCGACGCGCAGCGTGTGCGTGCCGGTCGCCAGCTCGGTGAGCTTGGCCTGCGGGTCCGCCGTCGCGTTCCCGCCCTTGGCGCCGGGCGCGAAGGAACTCAGGGCGCCACCCACATCCGGCAGGCCGAGGTCGGTGCTGATCTTCACGGTGCCGGAGAACTGCTGGGTGTCCGACTTGGCGATCTTCTCGATGAGCTGCTGTGCGCTGATCTTCGGCAGATCGGGGTCACCGGAGCTGGCGAGCGCGGGCACGAGCCCGATGGTCGCCGCCGCCACCCCCATGACCGTCACCGGGACCGCGTAACGCGCCGCCTTGCGGCGGCGCGCCGCGCGCAGGTCCGCGGCGTCCGCGGCGCCTTCGTCGGACGTGTTGCCGGATTCGTTCGGTGCCATCTGTTTGCCCTACCTCCGTGGTTCGGCGGCGGCCTTCGGTCATCCTGCGTCGTCCACCCCGCGCCGCCATGCTCACCCGTGTTGCTCAGGAGTGGTGCTTTCCATAAGACCAAATCGGCGCGGAAGAGGCGTCAACCCCCGGGGCCAACTCCGTGTACTGCTGCGGTATGACATCGAGTGCGCTCACCCTGACCCACCCGTAGGGGTCGGCCCTTGCGACACATACCCCAGTAGGGGGGTTCCCCGGTCCGGCGGGCGCGATCGGCCCGCCGGTGAAACGGGGGTCAGCCCGCCCGGTGCACCACCGCGTCGCACAGTTCCACCAGCGCCGCCTTCGCGTCGCACTCGGGCAGCGGTGCGAGCGTGGCGCGGGCCTCCTGGGCGTACCGCACGGTGTCGCGGCGGGCCTGCTCCAGGGCGGGGTGCGCGCGCAGCCGGTGCAGCGCCTCCTGGTGCCGGGCGTCGTCGGTCAGGTCGGAGTCGAGCAGTTCGCACAGGGCGATGTCCTCGGCCAGGCCCAGCCGGGCGACCCGCTCACGCAGCAGCAGCACGGGCAGCGTCGGAATGCCCTCGCGCAGATCGGTGCCCGGCGTCTTGCCGGACTCGCGGGAGTCGGAGGCGATGTCCAGCACGTCGTCGGCGAGCTGGAAGGCGACGCCCAGCCGTTCGCCGTACTGCGTGAGCACGTCCACGACGGTCTCGTCGGCGCCGGACATCATCGCCCCGAAGCGGCCGGACACGGCGATCAGTGAACCGGTCTTGCCGCTGATGACATCGAGGTAGTGCTCGACCGGGTCACGGCCGTCGCGCGGACCCGCGGTCTCCAGGATCTGACCCGTGACCAGGCGTTCGAACGCCTCGGCCTGGATGCGGACCGCCTCGGGCCCGAGGTCGGCCAGTATGTGGGACGCGCGCGCGAAGAGGAAGTCGCCGGTGAGTACGGCGACCGAGTTGTCCCAGCGGCTGTTGGCGCTTTCGACGCCTCGGCGGACCTCCGCCTCGTCCATGACGTCGTCGTGGTAGAGCGTGGCCAGATGGGTCAGTTCGACGACGACGGCCGAGGGCACGACACCCGGCGCGTAGGGGTCGCCGAACTGGGCGGCCAGCGTCACGAGCAGCGGCCGGAAACGCTTGCCTCCCGCGCGGACCAGGTGCTGCGCGGCCTCCGTGATGAAGGGGACCTCGCTCTTGGTGGCCTCCAGGAGGCCCTCCTCGACAGCAGCCAATCCGGCCTGGACATCGGCTTCGAGAGCCTGGTCCCGCACGCTCAGCCCGAACGGCCCGACGACGGTCACGAGGGGTTCTCCTGTCTGCTGACGATCACATGGTCGATGACATGGTTTGTCGATGTGTCGCTGCTGTCACTCAAGTCAGCGTATCCGGTCGCCTTTCGATCACCATGGTCGCCTGCCCGGCCAGAGGGGGCGGCACGCGATCGGCGCCGGTATGTTTTTGATCAGCTCATCGGATTTCACCTGACAGCCTGACGAATGCTGCTGAACCCCATGAAATAACGGCTCTGCCGACCATGACGATCGGATACCGCCCCTTTGTCCCGCAGCCCGGCCGATACCGATCCGTATCCCGAGCCCGAACGCGATCCGGCGTCCGAGCCGCCACCCGGTGACGACCACGCCTTCTTCGGGCACCCGAGAGGGCTGCTCACGCTCTCCGGCCTTGAGGTCTGGGAGCGTTTCTCTTTCCTCGGGATGCAGGCCATCCTGGTCCTGTTCTTCGCGGACACGGTCGCCCACGGCGGGCTCGGAATGTCCCCCGGAACGGCTGCATCCGTTTCGGCGGCGTACGGCACTCTGGTCTATCTGGTGTCGGTGGCCGGCGGCTGGCTCGCCGACCGTGTCCTCGGCTCCTACCGCGCGGTGCTGTGGGGCGGGATCCTCATCGCCTGCGGGCACTACGCGATGGCCGTGCCGGCGGCCGCGATGACCTGGGTGGGGCTCGGACTGATCAGCGCGGGCACCGGGTTGCTGAAGCCGAACGTGGCGACCATGGTCGGCAAGCTCTACCGCACCGACGACGAACGCCGCGACGCCGGTTTCGCCCTCTACTACATGGCCATCAACATCGGCGCCTTTGCCGGGCCGCTGGTCACCGGCTGGCTCGGCGAGCACAAGGGCTGGCACTGGGGTTTCTCGGCCGCCGCCGTCGGGATGACCTTCGGCCTGATCCAGTACGTCGCCGGACGGCGTCACCTGGCCGGGCGCACGGACGCGGCGGAATTCGCCCTCCCGCCCGAGACGATGCGCGCCACGGTGACCCGGATCGCCGGCGGACTGGTCGTGGTCGCGGCGTTCGCCACCGTGCTCGTCCTCGGGGGCGTGCTCACCATGGCCCGCTTCGTCGACGTCCTCACCGCGGTCTCGGTGGTCGCGCCGGTCGTCTACTTCGTGGTGATGTTCCGCAGCCCCCGGGTCGCCCCCGACGAACGCCGCAGGCTGCGCCCGTACATCGTGCTGTTCCTGGCGTCCGTGGTGTTCAACTTCATCCTCTTCCAGGCGTACTCGACGATGATCCTGCTTGCCTCCACCAACGCGCGCACCGAGATCCTGGGCTACCACTTCCCCGCGAGCTGGTACGCCTCCGCGCTCGGGGCCTTCGAGGTCGCCCTCGCGCCCGTGGTCGCCGCCGTCTGGTCGCGGATGGGGCCGCGCCAGCCGCACGCCTCGAACAAGATCGCCTTTGGTGTCGTCCTCGGCGGTCTGTCCTTCCTGCTGATGGTGGTGCCGACCTCCGGGCACAGCGGTGACACTTACAAGATGGCCGCCTGGTGGATCGTCGGCTCCTATCTGCTGCTCGGGCTCGGCGACATCCTTCTGGAGACCTCCGGCATGTCGGCCACCACGAAGCTCGCCCCGGCCGCCTTCGCCAGCCAGACGATGGCGCTCTGGTTCCTCTCGCTCGCCCTCGCCAACGGCATCCAGGCCCAGGTCGTGAAGCTCTACGACAAGGTCTCGCACCCGGCGTACTTCGGCGTCAACGGCGCCATCGCGGTCGCCGCGGGGCTCGCCGTGATGGCCGCCGCGCCCTGGCTGCGCCGCACCATGCACCCCGTCCACTGAGACCGCTGAAAACGCCCCGTCCACCGAAACCGCCGAGAAACTCCCGGCCGCCGAGAAACTCCCGCCCACGGAGATCACCGACGCCCCGTCCGATCGAGGTCACCGCTCATGCAGATCCGCACTTCCTTCCCGTACGAGACGACCCGTGAGGACATCCGGATCCCGCTCCCGGACGGCACCACGCTGTGCGCGCGGGTCTGGCGCCCCGTCACCGACGGACCCGTGCCCGCGCTGCTCGAATACCTGCCCTACCGGCTGACCGACTGGACCGCCCCCCGCGACTGGCAGCGCCATCCCTGGTACGCGGGCCACGGCTACGCGTCCGTGCGCGTCGACATCCGCGGACACGGCAACTCCGAGGGGCTGCCGGGCGACGAGTACTCCGCGACGGAGCTGGCCGACGGGGTGGCGGTCGTCGACTGGCTCGCCGCGCAGCCCTGGTGCGACGGCTCGGTGGGCATGTTCGGCATCTCCTGGGGCGGCTTCAACTCCCTTCAGATCGCGGCCCTCGCGCCCGAGCCGCTCAAGGCGGTCGTCACCGTCTGCTCCACGGACGACCGCTATGACAACGACGTGCACTACATGGGTGGTTCCGTCCTGGCGGTGGACATGCACGCCTGGGCTTCGACGATGCTCGCGTTCGTGTCCCGGCCGCCGGACCCGGTGTACGTCGGGGACGCGTGGCGCGAGCTGTGGGCGCGGCGCCTGGCGGCCGTCGACCCGTTCGTCCACACCTGGCTCGGCCACCAGACCCGGGACGCGTACTGGCGGCACGGCAGCGTCTGCGAGGACTACGCGGCGATCAAGGCACCGGTCCTCGCGGTGGGCGGCTGGCACGATCCGTACCGCGACACCGTCCTGCGTCTGATCGAACATCTGCCCGGTCCGGTAAGGGGTTTGATCGGGCCGTGGTCGCACCAGTACCCCGACCGGGGGCTGCCGCCGGGGCCCGCGATCGGGTTCCTCCAGGAGACGCTGCGCTGGTGGGACCAGCATCTGAAGGGCAAGGACACGGGGATCATGACGGAGCCCCGGCTGCGCTCGTACGTCACCGCCGCGCACCCGCCCGCGACGGTGTACGCCGAACTGCCGGGCCGCTGGGTCGGCGACCCGTCCTGGCCGTCGCCGCATGTCGCCTCAGTGCCGTACGCGCTCGGCGGGGCGCCCGTGATCGTACGGTCTCCGCAGCACACCGGTCTGGACGCGGGCCGCTTCTTCCCGTTCGGGAACGACGCCGATCTGCCCCCTGACCAGCGGGACGAGGACGCGAAGTCGGCGTGTTTCGAGTTCGAGGTACCGGACGACGTGTGGGTCCTGGGCCGGCCGCGGGTCCGGTTGCGGCTGACGTGTCCCGTGGAGCGTGGACAGGTCGTGGCACGGCTGTGCGACGTGGCGCCGGACGGGGCGTCGACGCTCGTCACGCGCGGGGTGCTGAATCTGTCCGCGCGGCACGGCCGGGACCGCGTGTCGCACTGGCCGCCGGGCGCCACGGAGACCGTCGAGTTCGACCTGAACGGCATCGGGTACGCGTTCCCGGCCGGGCACCGCATCCGGCTCGCCGTCTCCTCGGCGTACTGGCCGTGGATCTGGCCCCAGCCCGGCTCGGACCAGGGCTTCACCCTGCACCCCGAGGGCAGCGCCCTGGAACTGCCCGTACGCGCGCGGGAGTCGTCGTACGGGGCCGGGGAGCACCCGATCACCTTCGAACCCCCGGAGCAGGCACCGCCCCTGGGTGTCGTCTCGCCCGGCACGCTGGACGAACAGCGCCCGGAACGCCTGGTCGTACGGGACGTCGCCCAGGGCACCTGGCGCCTACAGGTCGACCCGCGCTACGGCGGTACGCGGATCTACCCCGACGGCCTGGAATTCACCGAGGACGCCCTGGAGACGTACACGATCGACGCGGCCGACCCGCTCTCCGCCCGCGCCGACGCGACCTGGTCGATCCGCCTGCACCGCCCCGACCTGGCCTGGGACACCTCCGTACACACCACGTCCTCGCTCACCTGCGACGCGACCCATTTCGTCACCGTGGACGAGGTGGTGTGCCGGGCGGGCGACGAGGTGGTTTTCCACCGGACCTGGCGGAAGAGAATCCCGCGCACGGCGGGGTGACGCGAGCGGACGCGACCAAAGGCGCCAGTCGTTACGCGCCGCACAGCCGGAAGCCATACGCGCCGGACAGCCGCGAGCCTCACGCGCCGCACAGCCACCGGCCTCACGCGCGCGTGGGGAACAGTCGCTCCGTGGGATCGGTGGGGTCGTTGGTACCGGTGCGGGCCGGGAACAGGTGCTCCAGGGACGCGGCGACGCCGTCCTCCTCGTTCGAGAGGGTCACCTCGTCGGCCACCGCCTTGAGGTCCTCGTGGGCGTTCGCCATCGCGACGCCGTGACCCGCCCACAGGAACATGGGGATGTCGTTCGGCATGTCACCAAAGGCGATGGTGGCCTCCGGCGACGTGCCCAGGCGCTCGGCGGCGAGGGCGAGCGCGGTCGCCTTGGTGACGCCGAAGGGCTGGAGTTCCACCGCGTCGGGGCCCGCCGTGGTCACCGTGACGAGATGCCCGGCGACCGCGCGGGCCACCTCCGCGAGGGCGTCCTCGGCGAGACCGGGGTGGTGGATCAGCACCTTGGTCAGCGGCCGGACCCACAGGTCGTCACGGCGCCGGGCCCGCTCCCCCCCGAGCGTCGGATGCGTCACCGTGAAACCCGGCTCCATCAGCATCAGACCGTCCGTACCGTCCTGGTTGACCGCCGCGCAGACCGCGCCGACCTCCGCCTCGATCTTGCCGAGCGCGGCCTCGGCGACCTCACGGTCCAGCGTCACGGACCACACGATGCGGTCCGCGCCGGCGTCGTACAACTGCGCGCCCTGCCCGCACACCGCGAGCCCCCGGTGCCCGAGGGCCCGCAGGACGGGTACGACCTGCGGCACGGGCCTTCCCGTCGCCACGAGATGCAGCGCCCCCGCCACGCGCGCGTGGGAGAGGGCGGAACGGGTACGGGACGACAGCGAGTCGTCGTCCCGCAGAAGGGTCCCGTCGAGGTCAGTGGCGATGAGGGCATATGCGAGTGCGGCCATGATCCGAGAGAATACGGACCCTGCGAGGGTCAGTGGGATGGCGGTTGCGCACACAAGCTCCACAGGGTATTGACACCGCCCACCGACAGATGAGCCGGACATCAGGCACTGATAACTTCCCTGGCGGGTAAGAAGGTTGTCACATCAGGGGTGTCGCCTTCGGGCGGACGTAACGGGGGACACGGGGTGGCGGGGAGTCGGCCGACGGATTGGCATGTCCTGGACCTGGACAAGGATCCGACGCCGGGTGATCCGGACCGGGTGCGGACGCTGGCGAAGGGACTGCACGACTTCGCGGACGACGTCGCCGAGGCGCTGCGGCTGATCAAAGGCATGGCCGAGGAGGACACGGTCCTGGTCTGGGCGGGCAAGTCCGCCAAAGCGTTCCAGGACGAGTTCTCCGGAGTGCCGAAGAACCTGCGCAAGCTGAAGAAGTCGTACGAGATGGCGGGCGACGCGCTCGCCGCGTACTGGCCGAAACTGGAGCGTGCCCAGGCCCTCGCCGACAAGGCACTCGTCAAGGGCCGCGAGGCGCAGACCGATCTCTCCTCGGCCCAGTCCAAGCTGACCTCCGCCGAATCCTGGGTCGACCGGGCCGGCAAAGAGGCCGACAAATACAAGGACGACCCCACCGGCGGCAAGGACGTCCCCAAGCCGGATCCGGACAAGGTGAAGGCGGCCACCCGGGACGCGCAGAGCGCCAAGGACGCCCGCAGCAGCGCGCAGTCGGATGTCACCTCGGCCGGCAACGCGCTGGACGCGGCGAAGAAGATGGCCGGGGACGCCCGCAAGATGCGGGAGGACGCGGCACGCGAGGCGAAGGACAAACTCGACGACGCCTCCGACGCCGGGATTCACAACCGCAAGTGGTGGGAAGAGGTCGGCGACTGGTTCACCGACAACTGGGACACCATCGTCGCCGTCTGCAAAGTCGTCGTCGCCGTCCTCGGCATCATCGCCCTGATCATCGGCGGGCCCATCCTCGGCGCGATCGTCCTCATCGCGGCCCTCATCGTCCTCGCGGACACCCTCAACAAATACTTCAAAGGCCAGGCATCCCTCTGGGACGTGGGCTTCGCCGCGCTGGACTGCATCCCCGGCATGAAGGGCCTGACCAGCCTCCGCGGCCTCGCCAAGGGTCTCAAGGGCCTCAGCAAGATCGGCCTGAAGGGTATGGCGCTCGGCGCCAAGGGCCTCGGCCCCAAGGTGAAGTCGCTGGGCCGTCAGATGAAGAACCTCTTCACCTGCGGAGACCCGATCGACGTGGCGACGGGCCAGATGGTCATGTCGATTCCGGACATCACCCTGCCCGGAGTCCTCCCCCTGGTCGTCGAACGCAGCCACCGCACCGGCGTACGGAACGGTCGCTGGTTCGGGCCCGACTGGACCTCCACGCTCGATCAGCGGCTCCTCGCCGACAGCGACGGCATCAGATTCATCGCCGAGGACGGCACGGTGCTGTACTACGCCGTTCCGGAACCGGACGCTCCGATGTACCCCGTGGCCGGTCCGCGGTGGCCGCTGCGCTGGGACGGTGTCCCTGGCAGCGAGATGACGGTGGAGCAGCCGGAGGCCGGCCGGACCCTTCAATTCCGGGCGTTGCCCGGCGATCCGTCGGCTGCGGCGCATGTCCTGACCGGCGTCCACGACCGTAACGGCAACGCGTGGGAGGTACGCCACTCCGAGACCGGCGCACCCTCGGAGCTGGTCCATCACGGCGGCTACCACATAGGCGTGACCTGCGAAGACGACCGCATCACCGCCTTCACCCTGCTCAGCGCGCCCGACCGGCCCCGGCTGCTGGACTTCGGATACGACGCGGACGGCCGGCTCGACACGGTGACGGACTCGTCGGGAATTCCCCAGCGGTACGCGTACGACCACGGGCAGCGCGTCTCGGGCTGGCAGAGCCGGGACGGCTCCTGGTACCGGTACCTGTACGACGACGCCGACCGATGTGTGGGCAGCGGCGGCACCGAAGGCGTACTCGCCTATGCGTACCGGTACGACGAGAACGCCCGGACCACCGTGGCCACCAACTCCCTCGGGCACAGCGTCACCTACGGATTCGACAAGAACTACCGCCCGGTCACCGAGACGGACGCGCTGGGCGCGACGGCCCTGCGTGGCTGGGACGAGGACGGCCGCCTCACCTCGCTGACCGACCCGCTCGGCCGGACCACACGCTTCGCCCACGACCCGGTCGGCAATGTCACGGAGATCGTCGGCGCGGACAGCTCCGTCATCGCCCGGGAGTACAACGACCTTCGCCAGGTCACCAAGGTGACGCAGGCCGACGGGGGCACCTGGGAGTCGGTCTACGACAGCCGGGGCAACCGGCTGGCCGTCATCGATCCGTCCGGCGCCAGGACGTCCTACACCTACGACGACCGCGGCGGCCTCACCGGCGTGGTCGACCCGCTCGGGCGACGCCAGGAGACGGCCGTCAACGACGCGGCGGGACTGGTCACCGGCACGACGGGCGCGCTGGGCGGAACCAACACCTTCGTACGGGACGCCTTCGGCCGGATCACCGAACTCACCGATGCCTTCGGGGCGGTCACCCGGGTGGGCTGGACCCGGGAAGGCCGCATCTCCTGGCGCGAGCTGCCCCAGGGCACCGTCGAACGCTGGACCTATGACGCGGAGGGCAATCCGCTGTCGTTCCGGTCGTCCACCGGCCGCCACACCACGTACCGGAACACACACTTCGACCTCTGCTCCGAGCGGGAGGACGAGGACGGGACGCTCGAACGCTTCACCTACGACACGGAACTCCGCCTGACGAGCGTGACCAACGCGGCCGGGCACACATGGAGTTACGCGTACGACCCGCTGGGACGACTCACCGCGGAGACGGACTTCAACGGCCGCACGCTCACCTACGGCTACGACGCCGCCGGGCAACTGGTCGAGCGCACCAACGGCGCGGGCCAGACCACACGGTTGCGATACGACGTCCTCGGCAACGTCACGGCGATGGACGCGGACGGCGCCACCACGACGTACGCGTACGACCCGCTGGGCAGACTGATCGGCGCGCGGAACGCGGACGGTGAACTCGGCCTCGAACACGACGCCGTGGGCCGGGTCACGGGCGAGCACTGGAACGGTCGGCGGGTCGGCTCCCGGTACGACATGACCGGGCGCAGGACGGAGCGCACCACGCCGAGCGGCGCCGTCACCCGCTGGACGTACGAGCCCGAGCGGCGGTCACTGGTGCAGCGGATGGGGACGCGTGACGTCACCTTCCGGTACGACATCGCGGGCCAGGAGATCGAGCGGCTGATCGGGGACGCGGTCCGGCTGACCCACCACTGGGACTCCGGGCGGCTGCGCACCACGCAGCGCCTCACCTCGACCGGCGGCGATGTACGGGGCCGGGTGTTCAACCACCGGGCGGACGGCGCCCTCACCGGGATCTCCGAGCTGGGTGACGGTCGCGCGGAACGGGCCTTCGAGTTCGACGGGGCGGGACGGGTCGTCGCCGTGCGAGGCGGAGCCGAGGAGACCTACGACTACGACGCCCTCGGGAACCTTACGCACTTTGGTACCTCCGGGACGGTCCGCGACCAGGACCAGGACATTTACCAGGAGTCCGGGCCCGGTGACCGCACCTACTCCGGCACCCTGATCGAGCGGGCGGGCCGCACCTTCTACCGCCACGACGGTCAGGGCCGGGTCACCGAACGAGTGACGAAGCTGCTGTCGGGCGGCCGGCGCGTGTGGCGGTACGCGTGGAACGCCGAGGACCAACTCACGGACGTCCTGACGCCCGACGGCCGGCACTGGCACTACGCGTACGACCCGCTGGGGCGGCGCACGGCGAAGCAACTCCTCGACGATGACGGTACGACCGTGGCCCAGGAGGTCTCCTTCCACTGGGACGGCGATCTCCTGGTCGAGCAGACGGACGGGGCGGTCAGCACGTCGTGGGACTTCGACGACGGGCACCACCCGGTCGGGCAGCGGGTCCGCGTCACCGGTATGTCGCAGGCCGAGATCGACGAACGTTTCTACGCGATCGTCACGGACCTCATCGGCACGCCGACGGAACTGGTCGACGCGGACGGCGACATCGTCTGGGAGCGGTCATCGACCTTGTGGGGCCTTCCCACCGGATCCGGCGACGGTGATCGCGTCGACTGCCCCTTGCGTTTTCCCGGTCAGTACCACGACGCGGAAACCGGGCTGCACTACAACCACCACCGCTACTACGAGCCGGGCACCGCTCGCTATCTGAGCCCCGACCCACTGGGCCGCACGCCCGCGCCGAACCAGCACGCGTATGTGAAGAATCCGCTGCAATGGACGGACCCGCTGGGCCTCAAAGCGCCCTGCATGGTCGACCTGTACCACGGGACGTTCGGCAGCGCGGCGGACAACATCATGAAGCACGGAATCGACATCAACCTGAGCCAACGCAAGATGGACTTCGGTAAGGGCGGCTTCTATGTCACCAACGACCCGAAGCAGGCCCTGGACTGGGCCAAGAACCTGGCCACACGCAATAGCGATGTGCCCGCAGTGATCCACTTCCGGGTCCCCAAGGCCCAACTGGACAGCCTGAACAGCAAGATATTCAATGGCCCCGGCGACGACGTGGCCGACTTCATCCGCCACCATCGCAATGGTGGCGCCATGCACGGCTACGAGATGGTGGAAGGACCCATGCTCCTCAACCTCAAGGGCTTCCTGAAGGGCGGCAAACCTCCGGTACTCGAAGGTCACCAGATCGCCATCTTCGGCGACCGGGCGGCCGAACTCTTCAGCAATTCCATCCATAGGCGAGTGGGGCCATCGACGTCATGACCGAAGAATTCCTGATGCGCCTCGACGAGGGCATGCTTGAGTATTTCCGCGACATCGCGCAGGAGATGACCGAGCGGTTCGGCGTCTCCCACGCGGAGGCCGTCGCACGGATCAACGAGCGCTACGGGGACACGGAGATCGGCCCCTATCCGGATGTCATGGGTCATGAGATGCCGGAGTTCTGGGCGTACGGGCTGTACTACCGGCCCGACGCGCAAGGCCGGCTGCCGTCCGGCGACGAGGACGCGGACGCGGACATCGACGAGTCCGCCCTTGAGGTCCGCCCGGCACCTCCGGCCGACTCGTCCGCGTGGACCCTTCCCCGATCCTGACCGACACCCGACCGGGGGCCCGCGTCGCCGGCCAGGAGCGCACCTTCACCCCGGTGAACAGGGCGAGCGGCGTCGAGTCGGCGCCGAAGTAGGCGTGCACGATCCAGTCCTCGGCGTCCTCGCGCGGCAGATACTCCTGGAGGACGACCCCGGGGTCCTCCCCCCAGCCACGCGCCGGCGCGAGCAGCGCCGCACGGTGCGCTGTCCGGGTGGTGCCGTGCACCGCGGGGCCGGGCCCGTCGGACGAACGCCTCCCGGTTCTTCGCGACCACCGGGAACCGCGCGGAACGGGCGAACGTTTCAATATCGGCGTAGGACCGCGGAAACGCCGCCGCCCGACTCGGGAAGCCGTGCTCGACGCAGAGTTCGTGCAGCCCCTGCTTGCTCGCGAGGCGCCGGGGTAGCGCGGCCTCCACGCGCGGGAAGAGGAACTTCCCGTCACCGGCGAGCTGTTCCTGGTGTTCGGCGATGAGGACGGCGGCCTCCTCGTCGGTCGGGATCAGCACGGTCGGCCGGCCGATCTGGCGCGCGATGCGCAGCAGACCCTCGACCAGCCGGCCCGGCTCCTCGGTGCCGGTGGTCGGCCAGACGAACGCCCGCCGCAGATAGCGGGACACCGCCGCCGGTGTGTGACGGTCCTCCGTGATCGCATACATGGGGACCCCGATACGCCCCAGGCTGCGGATGGCGCCGACGCCTCCGTGGTGCAGTGGATAGTCGCCGAACTTCACGATCAGCCCCGGTACGTCCCGGTCGGCGTCGCACGGCACACCTGCGGTGTTCCTGGCCACGGGTCCCCCCACGTGTCCCCCCTACGACCCGGACCCACCCCGTCCGCGTCCCCCGAAGACGCCAGGGCGGAACAGAACAATCCAGCAAGGCTCGTTAATCGGACATTGCGAACTCTTTAGACGCTGCCCTCCGATGGAACTCCCACGTAACGTGTGCCCCAACCACACGGAAAGCGAGGCAGCAGCCGATGCCCGAGCAGCACGAGCAGACCCCGCTCGACCTTCCCGAGGGTGACCCGTCCAGCCTTCCCGAGAGCGACCCGTTCGGGCTTCCGGCCGGTGACCCCTTCGGCCCGCACAACCTTCCCTACGGCGTGTTCTCCCGTACCCCCGCCGAGGGTGCCTCCGCCGAGGACGCGTCCGCCAAGGGCGCGGCGGAGACCCCGCGCGTGGGCGTGCGCCTCGGCTCCTATGTCCTGGACGCGGGAGCGGCGGCGGCGGCCCTCGGCTCCCCGTATGTGTCCCTGCTCGCCCAGCCCACACTGAACGCCCTCCTGGCGGCCGGACGCACGGCCTGGAGCGACGTACGGCGCGCGATCACAGCCTGGGTGACGGTCCCCGCCCACCGCGACACGCTACGGCCGCTGCTGCACCCTTTGTCCGAGGTGACCCTGCATCTGCCGTTCGAGGTCGCGGACTACGTCGACTTCTACGCGTCCGAGAATCACGCGCGCAATGTTGGCCAGATCTTCCGCCCCGACGCCGAGGACTCGCTGACCCCCAACTGGAAGCATCTGCCGATCGGTTACCACGGCCGCTCCGGCACGGTCGTCGTCTCCGGTACGGCGGTCGTCCGGCCGCACGGCCAGCGCAAGTCACCCGCCGACCCGGCCCCCGTCTTCGGCCCCTCGGTACGGCTCGACATCGAGGCCGAGGTCGGTTTCGTCGTCGGCCTCCCCACCGAACAGGGCGCCCCGGTGGCCCTGCGCGACTTCCGCGAGCACGTGTTCGGCCTGTGCCTGCTCAACGACTGGTCCGCGCGGGACGTCCAGGCGTGGGAGTACGTGCCCCTGGGCCCGTTCCTCGGCAAGTCCTTCAGCACCTCCGTCTCCGCGTGGATCACGCCCCTGGACGCCCTGGACGACGCCCGGACCGCCCCGCCCGCCCGCACCCACGAGCTGCTGCCCTACCTGGACGACTCCACGGAGGCCGCGGACGAACCCGGCGGCTACGACATCCGCATCACCGTCGCGATCAACGGCCACGTCGTCTCGGAACCCCCCTTCGCCACCATGTACTGGACCGCCGCCCAGCAACTCGCCCATATGACGGTCAACGGCGCTTCCCTGCGCACCGGCGACCTCTACGGCTCCGGCACCGTCAGCGGCCCCACCGAAGCCGAACGCGGTTCCCTCCTGGAACTCACCTGGAACGGCCGCGACCCCCTGGAACTGCCCGACGGCAAGCGCACGTTCCTGGAGGACGGCGACGAGGTGACCCTCACGGCCTGGGCCCCCGGCCCGGACGGCACCCGGGTGGACCTGGGTGAGGTACGGGGGCGGATCGCGGCGGCGAGGTAGGCCCGGCGCGGGACCGAGCCGGCGGAGAAGCCGGGGGCGGGGCGAGCGCTACCAGCCCAAGTCGTCCTCCGGCTCCTCCGGTTCGGGCTCCCGCTCCCACGCGGCATCCGCCTCGCCGGAACCCGCACGGCCCACGACGGACCCGGCGGCGGCAACGGAACCCGCAGTGACACCGGAACCCACGACGGCGGCCACCTCGCCGGGCCCAGGTCCCTGCGCGGACAGGACCCCGAGCACCCCCTCGCCATACGTCATCAGCTTCTTCTCGCCGACCCCGCTGATACCGCCCAGTTCCTCGATGGACCGCGGCGCCACCGTGACAATCTCCCGCAGGGTCGCGTCGTGGAAGATGACATACGCCGGAACGCCCTGTTCCCTGGCCTGTTCGGCGCGCCAGGCGCGCAGGGCCTCGAAGACCGGGAGCAGTGCCTCGGGCAGTTCGACGGCGGCCGTCTTCGCCTTGCGCTCCCCCTTGCCCCCGCCCGACCGGGATGCCGTGGGCCGCTTCGGCTCCTTGCGCAGCGGTACGTCCCGCTCGCGCCGCAGCACCGTCCCGCTGGCGTCGGTCAGCACCAGCGTGCCGTACTCGCCCTCGACCGCGAGGAGTCCCTGGGCGAGCAACTGCCGTACCACGCCCCGCCATTCGGCCTCGGCCAGCTCCTCGCCGATACCGAAGACGGACAGCTGGTCGTGGTCGAACTGAATGATCTTGGCCGTCTTACGGCCCATCAGGATGTCGATGATCTGTCCCGCGCCGAACTTCTGCCCGCGCTCCCGCTGCAACCGCACCACCGTCGACAGCACCTTCTGCGCGGCCACCGTGCCGTCCCAGGTCTCCGGCGGGGTGAGGCACGAGTCGCAGTTTCCGCAGGTCGACGCGGACGGGTCCTGGCCGAAGTAGGTCAGGAGCTGGGCGCGCCGGCACTGGACGGTCTCGCACAGGGCGAGCATCGCGTCGAGATGGGATGCGGCCCGGCGGCGGAACGCCTCGTCGCCCTCGCTGGACTGGATCATCTTCCGCTGCTGCACGACGTCCTGGAGGCCGTACGCCATCCAGGCCGTGGACGGCATTCCGTCGCGGCCCGCGCGGCCCGTCTCCTGGTAGTACCCCTCGACCGACTTGGGCAGATCGAGGTGGGCCACGAACCGTACGTCAGGCTTGTCGATGCCCATGCCGAACGCGATGGTCGCGGTGACGACGAGGCCGTCCTCGCGCAGGAATCGTGACTGGTGGGCGGCGCGCGTCCCGGCGTCCAGGCCCGCGTGGTACGGCACGGTCTCGATCCCGTTGCGCGAGAGGAACTCGGCGGTCTTCTCGACCGACGCGCGCGACAGGCAGTACACGATGCCCGCGTCGCCGGGGTGCTCCTCGCGCAGGAAGGTCAGGAGCTGCTTCTTCGGGTCGGCCTTCGACACGATCCGGTACTGGATGTTCGGCCGGTCGAAGCTCGCCTCGAAGTGCCGCGCGCCGGGCATGCCGAGCCGCTGGGTGATCTCCTGATGCGTCGCGTGCGTGGCCGTCGCGGTCAGGGCGATGCGGGGGACGTCGGGCCAGCGCTCGCCGAGGACCGACAGGGCCAGATAGTCGGGCCGGAAGTCATGGCCCCACTGCGCCACACAGTGCGCCTCGTCGATCGCGAACACCGACACCTTGCCGCGCGAGAGCAGATCCAGGCTGGAGTCGAGGCGCAGCCGCTCCGGCGCCATGTAGAGCAGATCCAGCTCGCCCGCCATGAACTCGGCCTCGACCACGCGCCGTTCGTCGAAGTCCTGCGTGGAGTTGATGAATCCGGCCCGCACGCCGAGCGCCCGCAGCGCGTCCACCTGGTCCTGCATGAGGGCGATCAGCGGGGAGACCACCACACCCGTACCGGGTCGGACCAGGGCCGGGATCTGGTAGCACAGGGATTTGCCGCCGCCGGTCGGCATCAGCACCACCGCGTCACCACCCGCGACCACGTGCTCGATGACCTGTTCCTGCTCGCCACGGAAGGCGTCGTACCCGAAGACCCGGTGCAGGGCCTCCAGTGCCTCGCTCCGCATACCTCCGTCGACACCGCCCGCCCCGGGCACCCCCGCCGCCCCACTCGCTCCAGTCGCCTCGGTCATTCCGCCGATCCCACCCATCCCGGTCATCGCCTTGCCCCCGTGCTCCGTACTTCCGCCACCACAGCCACGATAGGCGCCCGCACCGACACAGAGAGAGTTATCCACAGGCCCACGGAGCGCACGACCCGGTCGCGCGCCCCGCCCCCCGTCACCACACGCCGGTGGCCCGGCGCCCTCCATGGGGGCACCGGGCCACAAAGCCGGGTCACGCCGGCACAGGCGCTACGCACTACGCACTGCCTGTTACCGAACGAACACCCCCGCCTGCCCCGCCAGATCAAGGAAGTACTGCGGCGCCACACCCAGCACCAGCG
This sequence comes from Streptomyces sp. NPDC058001, assembly GCF_042886315.1. NCBI lineage: Bacteria > Bacillati > Actinomycetota > Actinomycetes > Kitasatosporales > Streptomycetaceae > Streptomyces > Streptomyces sp. NPDC058001. The sequence goes on along the minus strand of NZ_JBHVQT010000001.1, from coordinate 135,643 downwards.
TGACCGCCACGCCGACCGCGATCGCGGTCATCGTCAGCGGCGACGGCACGGCGACCGTCGGGCCCTCGGGCCGCGGCTCGCTGAAGAACATCAGCACGATCACCCGGATGTAGAAGAACGCGGCGACGGCCGACGAGATCACACCGATCACGACCAGCACACCCGCGCCGCCCTCGGCCGCCGCCTTGAAGACGGCGAACTTCCCGGCGAACCCGGAGGTCAGCGGAATGCCGGCGAAGGCGAGCAGGAACACCGCGAACACGGCCGCCACCAGGGGCGATCTCCGGCCGAGCCCCGCCCATTTCGACAGATGGGTGGCCTCGCCGCCCGCGTCCCGTACCAGCGTCACGACCGCGAACGCGCCGATCGTCACGAAGGAGTACGCGCCCAGGTAGAAGAGCACCGAGGAGATGCCGTCGGGCGTGGTCGCGATGACACCCGCGAGGATGAATCCCGCGTGCGCGATGGACGAGTACGCGAGCAGGCGTTTGATGTCGGTCTGGGTGATCGCGACGATCGCACCGCCCAGCATCGTGATGATCGCGATGCCCCACATGACCGGCCGCCAGTCCCAGCGCAGGCCCGGCAGGACCACGTACAGCAGGCGCAGCAGGGCGCCGAACGCGGCGACCTTGGTTGCGGCGGCCATGAAGCCCGTGACGGGCGTCGGGGCGCCCTGGTACACGTCCGGGGTCCACATGTGGAACGGGATGGCGCCGACCTTGAACAGCAGGCCCATGACGACCATGGCGGAGCCGACGAGCAGCAGCGCGTCATTGCCCATGGTGTCGGCGAGCGCCGGGTTGACGTCGGCGACGGTGCCCTCGACGACCTGCGCGATCGTGGCGTACGAGACGGAGCCCGCGTACCCGTACAGCAGGGCGACGCCGAAGAGGGTGAACGCGGAGGCGAACGCTCCGAGGAGGAAGTACTTGACCGCCGCTTCCTGCGACAGGAGCCGCTTGCGGCGGGCCACCGCGCACAGGAGGTAGAGCGGGAGCGAGAAGACTTCCAGGGCGATGAAGAGGGTCAGCAGGTCGTTCGCCGAGGGGAAGACCAGCATGCCGCCGATGGCGAACAGGGCCAGCGGGAACACCTCGGTGGTGGTGAACCCGGCCTTGACCGCCGCCTTCTCACTGTCGCTGCCCGGCACGGCGGCGGCCTCGGCGGCGAACGAGTCGACGCGGTTGCCGTGCACCGCCGGGTCGAGATGCCGTTCGGCGAAGGTGAACACCGAGAGCAGCCCGACCAGCAGGATCGTGCCCTGGAGGAACAGGGCGGGGCCGTCGACCGCGATGGCCCCCATGGCGGCGATGTGCGCCTTTGTCGTGCCGTACCCGCCGGACGCGAGGGCGATCACCGCGGCGAACGCGGCGGCCAGGGCGACGACGGAGAGGAACAACTGCGCGTAGTACCGGGACTTACGCGGCACGAATGCCTCGACGAGAATCCCGAGGACCGCCGCGCCGATGACAATCAGCGTGGGCGACAGCTGGGCATACTCGATCTTGGGCGCCTCGATCTTGGAGATCGGATCGGCCGCCGTTGTCCACAGGCTGTGGACGGCTGATGCGCTCACTTGGCCGCCTCCACCTCGGGCTTGGGGTCCTTCTGCTGGACGTCGGACATGGTGTGCCGCACCGCCGGGTTGACGATCTCGGTGAGCGGCTTCGGATAGACACCGAGGAAGATCAGCACCGCGATCAGCGGGACCACCACGGCGAGTTCACGCACCCGCAGGTCGGGCATCTTGGCGACCTCGGCCTTCACCGGGCCTGTCATCGTCCGCTGATAGAGGACGAGGGTGTAGAGCGCGGCCAGGACGATGCCGAACGTCGCGATGATGCCCGCCGCCGGATAGCGCTCGAAGGTGCCGACCAGCACCAGGAACTCGCTGACGAAAGGCGCGAGTCCCGGTAGTGACAGGGTCGCAAGGCCGCCGATCAGGAAGGTGCCGGCGAGTACCGGGGCGACCTTCTGCACTCCTCCGTAGTCCGCGATGAGCCGCGAGCCGCGCCGCGAGATCAGGAAGCCCGCGACCAGCATCAGCGCGGCCGTCGAGATGCCGTGGTTGACCATGTACAGCGTCGCGCCGCTCTGGCCCTGCGAGGTCATCGCGAAGATGCCCAGGACGATGAACCCGAAGTGCGAGATCGACGCGTACGCCACCAGGCGTTTGATGTCGCGCTGGCCGACCGCGAGCAGTGCGCCGTAGATGATGCTGATGAGGGCCAGGACCACGATCACCGGGGTCGCCCACTTCGACGCCTCGGGGAACAGGCCGAGGCAGAAGCGGAGCATCGCGAAGGTGCCGACCTTGTCGACGACGGCCGTGATCAGCACGGCGACCGGCGCGGTCGATTCACCCATGGCGTTGGGCAGCCAGGTGTGCAGCGGCCACAAAGGCGCCTTCACGGCGAACGCGAAGAAGAAGCCGAGGAACAGCAGCCGTTCGGTGTTGGTCGCCATATCGAGCGTGCCGGCGGCCCGTGCCTGCGCGATCTCCTGGAGCGAGAAGTTCCCCGCGACCACATACAGGCCGATGACGGCGGCCAGCATGATGAGGCCGCCGACGAGGTTGTAGAGCAGGAACTTCACGGCCGCGTACGACCGCTGGGTCGCGGCCGTCTCGTCGCCGTGCTCGTGGGCCCGGTCCCCGAAGCCACCGATGAGGAAGTACATCGGGATGAGCATGGCTTCGAAGAAGATGTAGAAGAGGAAGACGTCGGTGGCCTCGAAGGAGATGATCACCATCGCCTCGACGGCCAGGATCAGGGCGAAGAAGCCCTGCGTCGGCCGCCACCGGGAACTCTTCGTCTCCAGGGGATCCGCGTCGTGCCACCCGGCCAGGATGATGAACGGGATGAGCAGCGCGGTGAGCGCGATCAGGGCGACCGCGATGCCGTCGACCCCCAGCTCGTACCGCACCCCGAACTCCGGGATCCAGGCGTGCGATTCGGTGAGCTGGTAACGGGCGCCGCCGGGCTCGAAGCGGACGAGGACGACCGCCGCGAGGACCAGGGTGGCGAGCGAGACGAGCAGCGCGAGCCATTTGGCCGCGGTGCGCCGGGCGGCGGGCACGGCGGCGGTGGCGATCGCACCGACCGCCGGAAGCGCCGCCGTCGCTGTCAGCAGAGGAAAGGACATCGGTATCAGACCGCCCTCATCAGCAGGGTGGCGGCGATGAGGAGCGCCGCACCGCCGAACATCGAGACGGCGTACGAGCGTGCGTAGCCGTTCTGAAGCTTGCGCAGGCGTCCGGAGAGGCCGCCGACCGAGGCCGCCGTGCCGTTGACCACGCCGTCGACCAGGGTGTGGTCGACGTACACCAGGGAGCGCGTGAGGTGCTCGCCACCACGGACCAGGACCACATGGTTGAAGTCGTCCTGGAGGAGGTCGCGCCGGGCGGCGCGGGTGAGCAGCGAGCCGCGCGGTGCGGTGACCGGGACGGGGCGCCGGCCGTACTGCGCGTACGCGATGGCGGCGCCGACGACCAGGACCACCATGGTGGCCAGGGTGACCGTCGTGGCGCTCAGCGGCGAGTCTCCGTGCGTGTGCCCCGTGACGGGCTCCAGCCAGTTCAGGAAGCGGTCGCCGATGCTGAAGAAGCCGCCGGCGAAGACCGATCCGAAGGCGAGGATGATCATCGGGATCGTCATGGACTTCGGAGACTCGTGCGGGTGCGGCTCATGGCCTTCCGCATCCGGCTGCCAGCGCTTCTCGCCGAAGAAGGTCATGATCATCACGCGCGTCATGTAGAACGCGGTGATCGCGGCGCCGAGCAGGGCCACGCCGCCGAGGATCCAGCCCTCGGTGCCGCCCTTGGCGAACGCCGCCTCGATGATCTTGTCCTTGGAGAAGAAGCCGGACAGACCGGGGAAGCCGATGATCGCCAGATAGCCGAGGCCGAAGGTGGCGAATGTGATCGGCATGTACTTCCGCAGGCCGCCGTACTTGCGCATGTCGACCTCGTCGTTCATCCCGTGCATCACGGAACCCGCGCCGAGGAAGAGACCCGCCTTGAAGAAGCCGTGCGTCACCAGGTGCATGATCGCGAAGACATAGCCGATGGGGCCGAGTCCGGCGGCCAGCACCATGTACCCGATCTGCGACATGGTCGAGCCGGCCAGCGCCTTCTTGATGTCGTCCTTCGCGCAACCGACGATCGCACCGAACAAAAGCGTGACCGCTCCGACGACGGCGACCGCGAGTTGGGCGTCCGGCGCGGCGTTGAAGATCGCGCCGGAGCGGACGATCAGATAGACACCGGCGGTCACCATGGTCGCGGCGTGGATGAGGGCCGAGACCGGAGTCGGGCCCTCCATCGCGTCGCCGAGCCACGACTGGAGCGGTACCTGGGCGGACTTGCCGCACGCGGCGAGCAGCAGCATCAGGCCGATCGCCGTCAGCTTGCCCTCGGACGTGTCGCCCACGGAGCCCAGGACCGGCCCGAAGGTGAAGGTCCCGAAGGTCGTGAACATCAGCATGATGGCGATCGACAGACCCATGTCGCCGACCCGGTTGACCAGGAACGCCTTCTTCGCGGCGGTGGCCGCGCTGGGCTTGTGCTGCCAGAAGCCGATCAGGAGGTACGAGGCGAGGCCGACGCCCTCCCAGCCGACGTACAGCAGCAGGTAGTTGTCGGCGACGACGAGGAGCAGCATCGCCGCGAGGAACAGGTTCAGATAACCGAAGAAGCGGCGGCGGCGCTCGTCGTGCTCCATGTAGCCGACCGAGTAGATGTGGATCAGGGTGCCCACACCGGTGATCAGCAGCACGAACGTCATCGACAACTGGTCGAGCTGGAAAGCGACGTCCGCCTGGAAGCGTTCGACGGGGATCCAGGTGTACAGGTGCTGATACAGGGCGCGGTTGTCGGCGCTCTTGCCGAGCATGTCGGCGAACAGGACGACACCGACGACGAACGACGCGCCGGCGAGTGCCGTACCGATCCAGTGGCCGATACGGTCCAGGCGTCGGCCGCCGCAGAGCAGGACGGCGGCTCCGAGCAGGGGCGCCGCTACCAGCAGCGCGATCAGGTTCTCCACGATTCAGCGACCCCTTACAGCTTCATCAGGTCGGCGTCGTCGACCGAGGCCGAGTGGCGGGAACGGAACAGCGACACGATGATCGCGAGCCCGACCACGACCTCCGCGGCGGCGACGACCATCGTGAAGAACGCGATGATCTGCCCGTCGAGATTGCCGTGCATGCGCGAGAAGGCGACGAACGCGAGATTGCAGGCATTGAGCATCAGCTCGATGCACATGAAGACCACGATCGCGTTCCGCCTGATGAGCACGCCGGTGGCACCGATCGTGAACAACAGGGCGGCGAGATAGAGGTAGTTGACCGGATTCACTTCGACGCCTCCTCGGGGCGCGTCCGCTCCAGACGATCCTCGGAGCGTTGTTCGAGCGCCTTCAGGTCGTCGATGGCCTCGGCCGACACATCGCGGATCTGGCCCCGCGCGCGCAGCGTCTGGTTGACGGTCAGCTCGGACGGGGTGCCGTCCGGGAGGAGTCCGGCGATGTCGACGGCGTTGTGCCGGGCGTAGACACCCGGGGCGGGCAGCGGCGGCAGTTGCTTGCCCTCGCGTACGCGCTCCTCGGCCAGCTCGCGCTGGGTCTTCGCGCGCTCGGTGCGCTCGCGGTGCGTGAGCACCATCGCGCCGACCGCCGCCGTGATGAGCAGGGCGCCGGTGATTTCGAAGGCGAAGACGTACTTGGTGAAGATGAGGGCGGCCAGGCCCTCCACGTTGCCGTTGGCGTTCGCCTTTGTCAGGCCCGTGGACTGGGTGATCGACGCGTTGCCGATCCCGGCGATCAGGAGGACGCCGAAGCCGAGGCCGCACACCAGGGCCAGCCAGCGCTGTCCCTTGATGGTCTCCTTCAGCGAGTCCGCCGCGGAGACACCGACGAGCATGACGACGAAGAGGAACAGCATCATGATCGCGCCGGTGTAGACGACGATCTGGACGATGCCCAGGAAATAGGCGCCGTTGGCGAGGTAGAAGATCGCCAGGACGATCATCGTCGCGGCGAGACAGAGGGCGCTGTGCACGGCCCGCTTCATGAACACCGTGCACACCGCGCCGATCAGGGCGACCGAGCCGAGGATCCAGAACTGGAACGCCTCGCCGGTGGAGGTGGAGTAGGCGGCGAGCTGATTCATGCCTGCTCCCCCTTGCCGGTGTCCGCGTCGGGCCCCTCGCCCTTGGAGACGGCGACCTGCTGGGTGGTGCCCGGGGCGGCGTGCGTGACCAGCAGGTTGTAGTAGTCCTGCTCGTCGGTGCCCGGGAAGATCGCGTGCGGCGTGTCGACCATGCCCTCTTCGAGGCCGGCGAGCAGCTGCTCCTTGGTGTAGATCAGGTTCTCGCGGCTGCTGTCGGCCAGTTCGAACTCGTTCGTCATCGTCAACGCGCGCGTGGGGCACGCCTCGATGCACAGGCCGCACAGGATGCAGCGGGCGTAGTTGATCTGATACACCCGGCCGTACCGCTCGCCCGGCGAGTAGCGCTCCTCGTCGGTGTTGTCGGCGCCCTCCACATAGATGGCGTCGGCGGGGCAGGCCCAGGCGCACAGCTCGCAGCCGACGCACTTCTCCAGACCGTCCGGATGGCGGTTGAGCTGGTGCCGGCCATGGAACCGCGGCGCGGTCGTCTTCGGCTGCTCCGGATACTGCTCGGTCAGCCGCTTCTTGAACATGGCCTTGAAGGTCACGCCGAAGCCGGCCACGGGATTCTGGAACCCCTGTGCGGTATCCCTGGACTCGCTGGACTCGCTGGGCTCCCTGGATCGCTCAGTCATCGGACGCCTCCTTTCCATCTGCACCGTCACTCGCAGTATCCGACCCACCACTGACAATCAGCTCCCGCTCCCGGCGCGGGCGTCGCCGCGGCACCGGGGGAAGAGTCTGTCCGGGCAGGGGCGGCACGGGGAATCCGCCCGCCATCGGGTCGAAGCCGGTGGGTTTGTCGACCGGCTCCGCACCGGACGCCGCCTGGCCGCGGCCCTTGTCGCGGAAGATGTCCACGACGAACGAGAGCAGCAGCAGGGCGAGGATTCCGCCGCCGACATAGAGCGCGATCTCGGCGAAGTCGTAGTTCTCGTTGCGCAGGGTCCGCACGGTCGCCACCAGCATCAGCCACACGACCGAGACCGGGATGAGGACCTTCCAGCCCAGCTTCATCAACTGGTCGTAGCGGACGCGGGGCAGGGTGCCGCGCAGCCAGATGAAGAAGAACAGAAGCAGCTGCACCTTGATCACGAACCAGAGCATCGGCCACCAGCCGACGTTGGCGCCCTCCCAGAAGGTGCTGATCGGCCACGGGGCCCGCCAGCCGCCCAGGAAGAGGGTCACCGACACCGCCGACACCGTCACCATGTTCACGTACTCGGCGAGCATGAACAGCGCGAACTTGATCGAGGAGTACTCGGTGTTGAAGCCGCCGACGAGGTCGCCCTCGGACTCCGGCATGTCGAAGGGCGCGCGGTTGGTCTCGCCGACCATCGTCACGATGTAGATCACGAACGACACCGGCAGCAGCAGTACGTACCAGCGGTCCGCCTGCGCCTCCACGATGGTCGACGTCGACATCGAACCGGAGTACAGGAACACCGACGCGAAGGCGGCGCCCATCGCGATCTCGTACGAGATCATCTGCGCCGCGGAGCGCAAACCGCCGAGCAGCGGGTACGTGGATCCGGAACTCCACCCCGCGAGCACGATGCCGTAGATGCCGACGGAGGCGACCGCGAGGATGTACAGCATCGCGATCGGCAGGTCGGTGAGCTGCATCGTGGTGCGCTGGCCGAAGATCGAGACCTGGTTGTCCGCGGGCCCGAACGGGATCACGGCGATCGCCATGAAGGCGGGGATCGCGGCGACGACGGGGGCGAGGATGTAGACCGCCTTGTCCGCGCGCTTGACGACCAGGTCTTCCTTGAGCATCAGCTTGATGCCGTCGGCGAGCGACTGGAGCATGCCCCAGGGGCCGTGCCGGTTCGGGCCGATGCGCAGCTGCATCCAGGCGACGACCTTGCGTTCCCACACGATGGAGAACAGCACGGTCACCATCAGGAAGGCGAAACAGAACACCGCCTTGACTGCCACGAGCCACCAGGGGTCGCGGCCGAACATCGACAGGTTCTCCAGGGCGAGCGAAGTCACCGTGTCCGGCGTCATGACGTCACCTCCGTGACCTCCTGTGACACCGGCGCCACGGCCGGTCCGATACGGACGAGTTCACCGGGGCGCGCGCCCGTGTCGGAGGCGACGCCTCCCCCGGTGGAGTTCAGCGGGAGCCAGACCACGCGGTCGGGCATCTCCGTCACCAGCAAAGGCAGTTCGGTGCTGCCCGCGGATCCGGAGACGGCGAGAACGTCACCGCTTTTGACGCCGACTTCGGCCGCCGTGGTCGCCGACAGGCGGGCGACGGCAGCGTGCCGGGTCCCGGCGAGCGCGTCGTCGCCCTGCTGAAGGAGGCCCTGGTCGAGCAGCAGCCGGTGTCCGGCGAGCACGGCCTCCCCCGCGGCGGGGCGCGGCGGCGGCGTCGTGGTCTCCAGCGGGTCGGTGGCCAGGGGCCCGTCCCACGCGCCGAGCCGGTCCAGTTCGCCGCGCAGGGTGCGCAGGTCGGGCAGGCCCAGGTGCACGTCCATCGCGTCGGCGATCATCTGGAGCACGCGCGCGTCGGTGGGCGCCAGCCGGCGGACCATCTGTTCCGGCTTGAGCGCGGCCTCGAAGGTGCGGGCGCGGCCTTCCCAGTTGAGGAAGGTGCCCGCCTTCTCGGCGACCGCGGCCACCGGGAGGACCACGTCGGCACGCCGGGTGACCTCGCTCGGGCGCAGCTCCAGGGACACGAGGAAGCCGACCGCGTCGAATGCGCCACGCGCGCGTACCGGGTCCGGCAGGTCGGCGACCTCGACGCCCGCGACGAGCAGGGCGCCGAGTTCACCGGTCGCGGCGGCCTCGACGATCTGGCCGGTGTCGCGGCCGTAGCGGAGCGGGAGTTCGGCGATGCCCCAGGCGGCGGCGGTCTCGACCCGCGCGCGCGGGTCGGTGGCCGGGCGTCCGCCGGGCAGCAGCGACGGCAGGGCGCCCGCCTCGACGGCGCCCCGGTCACCGGCGCGGCGCGGGATCCACACCAGCCGGGCACCGGTCGCGGTCGCGGTCCGTACGGCGGCGGTGAGGCCGCCCGGCACGGCGGCCAGGCGCTCACCGACGACGATGACGGCGCCCTCGGCGCGCAGGGCCTCGGCGGCACGCGCCCCGTCCCCGTCGAGTCCGACACCGCCCGCGAGGGCGTCCAGCCACTCGGTCTCGGTGCCGGGCGCGGCGGGCAGCAGCGTGCCGCCGGCCTTCTCCAGACCGCGGGTGGCGTAGGTCGCGAGGGAGAACGTGCGCTGTCCGTGGGCACGCCACGCCTTGCGCAGCCGCAGGAAGACACCGGGTGCCTCCTCCTCGGCCTCCAGGCCGACGAGCAGGACGGCGGACGCGCCCTCCAGCTTGTCGTACGTGACGCCCGTGCCGTCGAGGTCGTGGCCCCGGCCCGCCACGCGGGCGGCCAGGAAGTCGGCTTCCTCGCTGCTGTGCACGCGCGCGCGGAAGTCGATGTCGTTGGTGTCGAGCGCCACGCGCGCGAACTTGCTGTACGCGTAGGCGTCCTCGACGGTGAGCCGGCCACCGGTCAGAACACCGGTGCGGCCCCTCGCCCCGGCGAGTCCGCGGGCCGCCGCGTCCAGCGCCTCGGGCCAGCTCGCGGGCTCCAGCTCACCCGTGTCCGCGTTGCGTACCAGGGGCTGGGTGAGGCGGTCGGGCTTCTGTGCGTACCGGAAGCCGAAGCGGCCCTTGTCGCACATCCACTCCTCGTTGACCTGGGGGTCGTTGGCCGCGAGGCGGCGCATGACCTTGCCGCGCCGGTGGTCGGTGCGGGACGCGCAGCCGCCGGAGCAGTGCTCGCACACACTGGGCGACGACACCAGGTCGAAGGGGCGTGAGCGGAACCGGTAGGCCGCCGAGGTGAGCGCGCCGACCGGACAGATCTGGATGGTGTTCCCGGAGAAGTACGACTCGAAGGGGTCGCCCTCGCCGGTGCCGACCTGCTGGAGCGCGCCCCGCTCGATCAGCTCGATCATCGGGTCGCCCGCAATCTGGTTGCTGAACCGGGTGCAGCGGGCGCACAGCACGCACCGCTCACGGTCGAGGAGCACCTGCGTGGAGATCGGTACGGGCTTCTCGTACGTGCGCTTCTTGCCGTCGAAGCGGGTGTCCGGGGCGCCGACCGACATGGCCTGGTTCTGCAGCGGGCACTCGCCGCCCTTGTCGCAGACCGGGCAGTCCAGCGGGTGGTTGATCAGCAGCAGTTCCATCACACCGCGCTGTGCCTTCTCGGCGACGGGCGAGGTGATCTGGGACTTGACGACCATGCCGTCGGTGCACGTGATCGTGCAGGACGCCATCGGCTTGCGCTGGCCCTCGACCTCGACGATGCACTGACGGCAGGCGCCGGCCGGGTCGAGGAGCGGGTGGTCGCAGAACCGGGGGATCTCGATGCCGAGGAGTTCGGCGGCCCGGATGACCAGGGTGCCCTTGGGCACGCTGATCTCGATGCCGTCGATCGTCAGGGACACGAGGTCCTCGGGCGGGGGCGCCGCCTCGCCGCCCCCGGAGGGAGCGCTAGTGGTGACCGTCATGCGTTCACCTCCGTGGTGTCGATGGGGCCGGCGGCCCAGGCGGTCGACCGTGCGGGGTCGAAGGGGCACGCCCGGCCGGTGATGTGCTGCTCGTACTCGTCACGGAAGTACTTCAGCGAGGAGAAGATCGGGGCGGCGGCTCCGTCACCGAGCGCGCAGAACGACTTGCCGTTGATGTTGTCGGCGATGTCGTTCAGCTTGTCGAGGTCGCTCATGGTGCCCTTGCCGGCCTCGATGTCCCGCAGCAACTGCACGAGCCAGTACGTGCCTTCACGGCAGGGGGTGCACTTGCCGCAGGACTCGTGGGCGTAGAACTCGGTCCACCGGGTGACGGCCCGTACGACACAGGTCGTCTCGTCGAAGCACTGGAGCGCCTTGGTGCCGAGCATGGAACCGGCGGCGCCCACGCCCTCGTAGTCCAGCGGGACGTCGAGGTGTTCGTCGGTGAACATCGGCGTCGACGAGCCGCCGGGGGTCCAGAACTTCAACCGGTGCCCGGGGCGCATCCCGCCGCTCATGTCGAGGAGTTGGCGCAGCGTGATGCCGAGCGGTCCCTCGTACTGGCCGGGGCTCGCGACATGGCCGCTGAGCGAGTACAGCGTGAAGCCCGGGGACTTCTCGCTGCCCATCGACCTGAACCAGTCTTTTCCCTTGTGCAGAATCGCGGGAACCGACGCGATCGACTCCACGTTATTCACAACAGTGGGGCAGGCGTAGAGGCCGGCGACGGCAGGGAAGGGGGGACGGAGTCGCGGCTGACCGCGGCGGCCTTCGAGCGAGTCGAGCAGCGCGGTCTCCTCACCACAGATGTACGCGCCCGCGCCCGCGTGCACGGTGAGTTCCAGGTCGAGTCCGCTGCCCAGGATGTTCTTGCCGAGGTAGCCCGCCTCATACGCCTCACGGACAGCCTCGTGCACCCTGCGCAGCACGGGGACGACTTCACCGCGCAGATAGATGAACGCGTGTTCCGAACGGATCGCGTAACAGGCGATCACGATGCCCTCGATGAGGCTGTGCGGGTTCGCGAAGAGGAGCGGGATGTCCTTGCAGGTCCCGGGCTCCGATTCGTCGGCGTTGACAACAAGATAGTGAGGCTTGCCGTCTCCCTGCGGGATGAACTGCCACTTCATGCCCGTGGGGAATCCCGCCCCGCCGCGCCCGCGCAGGCCGGATTCCTTGACGTAGGCGATGAGGTCGTCCGGCGACATGGCGAGTGCCTTGCGCAGTCCCTCGTACCCGTCGTGGCGTCGGTAGACGTCCATCGACCAGGACTTCTCCTCGTCCCAGAAGGCGGAGAGGACGGGTGCCAGGACCTTCTCCGGGTCCGTGTCGTTCAGCTCGGCTGCCAATGTCATCACTCCCCCTCCTCGGATACCGGACCCGCGGGGTGGGACGGGTCGGACGCCGAGGTGTTCTGCGGTGCGTCGTGCGAGCTGAGGTGCTCGGACCCGGGTTGCGGCCGGTCTTCGGGTGCGCGGTCCTCGGGGGTACCGGCGCGGGGGTGGACCACCCGCGGGGTGACGCCTTCGCCCCTGGCCAGGCGGAGCCCGGTGAGCGAGGCGGGGCCGGCGCCGCCGGTCGCCTCGACGGCTCCGGGGCGCTCGTCGGGGAAACCGGCCAGGATCCGGGCGGTCTCCTTGAAGGTGCACAGGGGGGCGCCGCGCGTGGGCCGGACGGTCTCTCCCGCGCGCAGGTCGTCGACGAGGCGCTTCGCGGAATCGGGGGTCTGGTTGTCGAAGAACTCCCAGTTGACCATCACGACGGGCGCGAAGTCGCAGGCCGCGTTGCACTCGATGTGTTCGAGGGTGACCTTGCCGTCGTCGGTGGTCTCGCCGTTGCCGACGCCGAGGTGCTCCTGGAGGGTGGCGAAGATGGCGTCGCCGCCCATCACCGCGCAGAGCGTGTTGGTGCAGACGCCGACCTGGTAGTCACCGCTCGGCTTGCGCCGGTACATGGTGTAGAAGGTGACGACCGCGGTGACCTCGGCGGTGGTCAGGTCGAGGATGTCCGCGCAGAACTTCATGCCGGTGCGCGTGACATGACCTTCCTCGGACTGGACGAGGTGGAGCAGCGGCAGCAGCGCGGACCGGGAGTCCGGGTAGCGGGCGATGACCTCCTTGGCGTCCGCCGTGAGCCGGGCGTGGACGTCGGCCGGGTAGTCGGGTGCGGGCAGCTGGGGCATGCCCAGGCTCACCTCATGAGCAGGTGTGGCTGTCACCGGTCAACGCCTCCCATCACGGGGTCGATGGACGCCACGGCGACGATGACGTCGGCGACCTGGCCGCCCTCGCACATCGCTGCCATGGCCTGAAGGTTGGTGAAGGACGGGTCGCGATAGTGGACCCGGAAGGGGCGGGTGCCGCCGTCGGACACGACGTGCACGCCGAGTTCGCCCTTGGGGGACTCGACGGCGGTGTAGACCTGTCCGGCGGGGACGCGGAAGCCCTCGGTGACCAGCTTGAAGTGGTGGATCAGGGCCTCCATCGAGGTGCCCATGATCTTCTTGATGTGGTCGAGGGAGTTGCCGAGTCCGTCCGGGCCCAGGGCGAGCTGCGCGGGCCAGGCGATCTTCTTGTCGGCGACCATGACCGAGCCGGGCTCCAGGCGGTCCAGGCACTGTTCGACGATCCGCAGCGACTGCCGCATCTCCTCCAGGCGGATCAGGAAGCGGCCGTAGGAGTCGCAGGTGTCCGCGGTGGGGATGTCGAAGTCGTATGTCTCGTAGCCGCAGTACGGCTGGGCCTTGCGCAGGTCGTGCGGGAGGCCCGCGGAGCGCAGGATGGGGCCGGTGGCGCCGAGGGCCATGCAGCCGGCCAGGTCGAGATGGCCGATGTCCTGCATACGGGCCTTGAAGATGGGGTTCCCGGTGGCGAGCTTGTCGTACTCGGGAAGGTTCTTGCGCATCTTCTTGATGAACTCGCGGAGCTGGTCCACCGCACCGGACGGCAGGTCCTGGGCGATTCCGCCGGGCCGGATGTACGCGTGGTTCATGCGCAGGCCGGTGATCAGTTCGAAGATGTCGAGAATGAGTTCACGATCACGGAAGCCGTAGATCATGATCGTGGTGGCGCCGAGTTCCATACCGCCGGTGGCGATGGCGACGAGGTGCGAGGACATCCGGTTCAGCTCCATGAGGAGCACCCGGATGATCGTCGCGCGGTCGGGGATCTCGTCCTCGATGCCGAGGAGTTTCTCGACGGCGAGACAGTAGGCGGTCTCGTTGAAGAACGGCGTCAGGTAGTCCATGCGCGTCACAAAGGTGGTGCCCTGTGTCCACGTACGGTATTCGAGGTTCTTCTCGATGCCGGTGTGCAGATAGCCGATGCCGCAGCGGGCCTCGGTGACCGTCTCGCCGTCGATCTCCAGGATGAGGCGGAGCACTCCGTGGGTGGAGGGGTGCTGGGGGCCCATGTTGACGATGATGCGCTCGTCGTCGGCCTTGGCGGCGGACTGGACGACCTCGTCCCAGTCGCCGCCGGTGACCGTGTAGACGGTCCCCTCGGTCGTCTCGCGTGACGATGCAGATGGAGTAGTCATCAGGAGTACGACCTCCGCTGGTCCGGAGCCGGGATCTGGGCGCCCTTGTATTCGACGGGGATGCCGCCGAGGGGGTAGTCCTTGCGCTGCGGGAAGCCCTGCCAGTCGTCCGGCATCATGATCCGCGTCAGCGCGGGGTGGCCGTCGAACACGATGCCGAAGAAGTCGTACGTCTCGCGCTCGTGCCAGTCGTTCGTCGGGTAGACGAGGACCAGTGAGGGGACGTGCGGGTCGGCGTCGGGGGCGGAGACCTCCAGGCGGATCAGCCGGTTGTGGGTGATCGAGCGCAGGTGGTAGACGGCGTGCAGCTCGCGGCCCTTGTCACCGGGGTAGTGCACACCGCTGACACCGGTGCACAGCTCGAAGCGGAGCGCCGGGTCGTCGCGGAGGGTCTGGGCGACCCGGACGAGGTAGTCACGTTCGACGTGGAAGGTGATCTCGTCGCGGTCGACGACCGTCTTCACCAGGGCGTTCTCGGGGACGAGGCCCTGTTCCTCCAGGGCGCCCTCCAGCTCGTCGGCGACCTCGTCGAACCAGCCTCCGTAGGGGCGGGTCGCGGCGCCGGGGAGCCGGATGGAGCGGACGAGTCCGCCGTAGCCGGAGGTGTCGCCGCCCTTGTCGGCGCCGAACATGCCGCGCTGGACGCGGATCTCCTCGCCGTGGTCGCCCCGCTGACCGGGGAGGTTCTCGGCGTTGATGTCCTTGTCGGGGTTCACACCGTTCTGCTCAGTCACCGCAGCAGCCCCTTCATCTCGATGGTGGGAAGCGCCTTGAGCGCCGCTTCCTCCGCCTCGCGGGCCGCCTCCTCGGCGTTCACCCCGAGCTTCGAGGTCTGGATCTTCTGGTGCAGCTTGAGGATCGCGTCGATCAGCATCTCGGGCCGTGGCGGGCAGCCCGGGAGGTAGATGTCGACGGGGACGATGTGGTCGACGCCCTGGACGATCGCGTAGTTGTTGAACATGCCGCCCGACGAGGCGCAGACGCCCATGGAGATGACCCACTTCGGGTTCGGCATCTGGTCGTACACCTGCCGCAGCACGGGCGCCATCTTCTGGCTGACACGGCCGGCCACGATCATCAGGTCGGCCTGGCGCGGTGAACCGCGGAAGACCTCCATGCCGAACCGCGCGAGGTCGTAGCGACCCGCGCCGGTCGTCATCATCTCGATGGCACAGCAGGCCAGGCCGAAGGTGGCCGGGAAGACGGATGACTTGCGCACCCAGCCCGCGGCCTGTTCGACGGTGGTCAGCAGAAAACCGCTCGGCAGCTTCTCTTCGAGTCCCATTGGTGGCCCCTAGACCCCTCTATCCCTCGCGGGTTCTCAGTCCCATTCCAGGCCGCCGCGCCGCCATACATACGCGTATGCGACAAAGACGGTGAGCACGAAGAGCAGCATCTCCACGAGCCCGAAAAGCCCCAGGGCGTCGAAGGTGACCGCCCAGGGGTACAGAAAGACGATCTCGATGTCGAAGACGATGAAGAGCATCGCCGTCAGGTAGTACTTGATCGGGAATCGTCCGCCGCCGGCCGGTGTCGGCGTCGGCTCGATACCGCACTCGTACGCCTCTAGTTTGGCCCGGTTGTAACGCTTTGGACCGATTAGCGTGGCCATGACCACGGAGAAGATCGCAAAGCCTGCCCCGAGGGCTCCCAGTACGAGGATGGGCGCATACGCGTTCACCGCTCCTCGCTCCTCTCAGTCGGCACTGACTGCTACGGCGGGTTGAACTCACCCGCCTCACACATCCCATGGATCCCACGGGCCTCGACCATCTCGTGGATCATCTCGGCCCTGAAGATCGTGCTCATGTGAAGCAGGTCACAAGCCCAACTGCCGTGCATCCTATGCCTGCGGGTCTGTGATCTGCGACACGGGGTCCTTGATCGTCCTTGTGATCTCCACCACCCGGCCTCTGATCATGGACTTTGGGGGCCTGCGGCGCTCGTACGCGAAGCGCCCGAGCGGTCACCAGACGCGACAACTTCCCCCATTACCCCTGGTAGATGACGTTTCGCACTATCAAGGGGCGAGAGGCGGAGGCAAATTGGCGCTGGACGCGTGGCCCTGATAGAGGAGTCCGTTCACACGTCGGGGGGAGTCGGGGGGACGGACGTGGACAGCCTTGGACGGCGGGCGGGACCGGAGAGACCGGACGGCACGCACGGACGACACGCACGCATGCGTGCACGCGTTCACGAGCGACCTGCCACATCCGGTCGAACCCGGCCGCACCAGATCGAACCCGGCCGAATCGGTCGCCCCATCAGGTTCACCCTCACCGAGGAACCCAACAAAGACGCAGTTCATCGTGAGACCGTTCCGTGACCTGTGCCACATTGGTGAAGATCGTGGACATGTGGGGCTTGGCCATCGGTGTCAACGGGTGGTAGGTGCGGGGCAATTCGGGCGAAATTCAGAAAGCCCATGATCACAGGCATGATCGCCCGTGTCCGCATTGCCCGTTACGGCGTCAATAAGGAGTGACACGCCTGGGATTCAGCCACCCTGTGAGCCAACTGTGGCGCAGCACACGTACCTTGAAGGTAACGGCGACCCCCTGATACCCGTTGTCTCATGTCCCACACCGCTCACATACCCAGCCACCGGAAGCCCCGCCGCAGTGGCTCGAAGCTCGCACTGCGCGCCGGAGTTGCCGGTGGCGTCCTCAGCACCCTGGCAGTGGCCGGTGCGGCCGGGCCGGCGACCGCCGCCGAGCCCGTGACCGAGACCATCGAACTGCCCACGCTCACCGCCGATCTGGCCATCCAGGTAGCCCAGTCCGCGAGCGCCACGCAGCTCGCCGCGGTCTCCTACGAGGTCCAGGCCGAGCAGGACGCGGCCACCGCGAAAGCCGCGAAGCAGGCCAAGAAGGACCTTGCGGACGCCGAACGCAAGGCGGAGGCCAAGAAGAAGGCCAAGGCCGAGGCGGAGCGCAAGGCCGCCCAGGAGCGCGCGTCGCGGACCGCCTCGCGCACCACGCTCAGCGCCTCCGCGGCTCCGTCCGCCTCGACGGGCAGCCAGGTCTCCGTCCCCTCCAGCGGCAGCGTCTCGGCCGTCATCAGCTTCCTGAAGGCGCAGCTCGGTGACGCGTACGTCATGGGTGGCACCGGACCGAACTCCTGGGACTGCTCCGGCCTCGTCCAGGCCGCGTTCCAGCAGGCCGGAGTGAGCCTGCCGCGCACCTCGCAGCAGCAGTCGACGGCGGGTACGCAGGTCGGTACGTCCAACCTCCAGGTCGGCGACATCCTCTACTGGGGCGGCGCCGGATCCGCGTACCACACGGGTGTGTACATCGGGAACGGCCAGTACCTCGACGCGGCCAACCCCGGCAAGGGCGTGGTCATACAGAACCTGTCGGGTTACCCGGCGAGCGGTGCCATCCGCGTCCTCTGACGCGCGGAACAAAGCAGAACAAAGACGCCCGGAACAGAGCCGAGGGCCGTCCTTCCCGAGTGGGAGGGACGGCCCTCGGCGTCCTCAGGCGTCCTCACGGCGTCGGCGCCCGCGAAGGGCGACCGGGTCACGCCTCTGGAGCGGAGCGACCGGGTCACGCCTCACGGGCGACGGGTCACGCCTTCGGCGCCACCTTGCTGAGGCCGTTGATGATGCGGTCGCTGGCGTCGCCGCCCGTCGGGTCCGTCAGGTTGGCCAGCATCTTCAGGGTGAAGCGCATCAGCATGGGGTGGGTCAGGCCGCGCTCGGCGGCGAGCTTCATGACCTTCGGGTTGCCGATGAGCTTCACAAAGGCGCGGCCCAGCGTGTAGTAGCCGCCATAGGTGTCCTTGAGGACCTTGGGGTAGCGGTGCAGGGCGAGTTCGCGCTGTGCGGGGGTCGCGCGAGCGTGGGCCTGCACGATGACATCGGCGGCGATCTGCCCCGATTCCATCGCGTATGCGATGCCTTCGCCGTTGAAGGGGTTCACCAGGCCGCCCGCGTCACCGACGAGGAGCAGGCCCTTGGTGTAGTGCGGCTGCCGGTTGAAGGCCATGGGGAGCGCGGCGCCGCGGATCGGCCCGGTCATGTTCTCCTCGGTGTAGCCCCACTCCTCGGGCATCGAGGCGCACCACGCCTTGAGGACCTCGCGCCAGTCGAGTTCCTTGAACGCGGCGGAGGTGTTGAGGACGCCGAGCCCGACGTTGGAGGTGCCGTCGCCCATGCCGAAGATCCAGCCGTACCCGGGCAGCAGCCGGTCCTGCGGGCCGCGCCGGTCCCACAGCTCAAGCCAGGACTCCAGGTAGTCGTCCTCGTGCCGGGGCGAGGTGAAGTACGTACGGACCGCGACGCCCATCGGGCGGTCCTCGCGACGGTGCAGGCCCATCTGGAGGGACAGCCGCGTGGAGTTGCCGTCGGCCGCGACGACCAGCGGGGCGTGGAAGGTGGCGGGCGTCTTCTCCTCGCCGAGCTTGGCGTGGACGCCGGTGATCCGGCCGGTGCGCTCGTCGACGATCGGGGCGCCGACATTGCACCGCTCGTGGAGCCGGGCGCCCGCCTTCTGGGCCTGGCGGGCGAGCTGCTCGTCGAAGTCGTCGCGCTTGCGGACGAGTCCGTAGTCCGGGAAGGACGCGAGATCGGGCCAGTCGAGCTGGAGGCGGACACCGCCGCCGATGATCCGCAGGCCCTTGTTGCGCAGCCAGCCGGCCTCTTCGGAGATGTCGATGCCCATGGCGACGAGCTGTTTGGTGGCGCGTGGCGTGAGGCCGTCCCCGCACACCTTCTCGCGGGGGAAGGCGGTCTTCTCCAGAAGCAGTACGTCCAGGCCGGCCTTGGCGAGGTAGTACGCGGTCGTCGATCCGGCCGGCCCGGCTCCGACGACGATCACATCCGCCCGGTGTTCGGAGACGCGCGACTCGGAGACGCGAGGCTCGGAAAGGGGTTCGGAGGAGGGCTCGGAGAAGGGTTCGGAGAGGGGCTCGGTCACGGCGGGTTCTCCCCCAGGACTCGTAAAGACTCGTAATCAGCGTGCCGATGGCACTGGACGTGTGCAGTCTATGAGGCGGTACTGATCAACGAGCTGAAGGGCTGCCCTGTGAGCCGAGCACTCCCCGCCGTACAGCTACGAGTCCCCACCGACGAGGACGCTTTCGCCTGGCACCGCGTCTTCGACGACCCCGACGTGATGGAGTTCCATGGCGGCAGGTCCGCGGAGCTTTCGGTGTACGAGGAGTTGACGGCACGCCAGCGCCGGCACGACGCCGAACACGGCTTCTGCTTCTGGACGATGCTCGGCGAGGGGGGAGATGAGGCAGGAACGAACGGGGCGAACGGCGGTGAGGTCATCGGATTCACCGGCGCGCAGCCGTGGCCGCACGCCTGGGGCCCCGTGGGCGAGATCGAGATCGGCTGGCGGCTCGGCCGCGCGTACTGGGGGCAGGGCTATGTGACGGCGGCGGCGCACGCGACCCTGGAGCGGCTACGGGCGGCGGGCGTCCGCGGTGTCGTGGCGATGGTCGACGCGCGCAACGAACGGTCCATCGCGGTGACACAGCGGCTGGGCATGGACCTGGCGGAGACGTTCACGACACCGACGTCGGCGCGGATCGGCCACTGCTATCGACTGGAGCTGTGAGGCGCACATAGGTATCGGGGAGCTACTGGGGTACGGGGCGTGGTGGCCCGCGCACCGGACGTCGCGGCGGTTCCGGCGGACCGGTGCGGAGAGCTACCCTTTCCGGTACCGCTGGGGGTGAGTCCGTGCGCTTTACACCCAAAACACCGGAAGTGCGGGTACCGCGGTTCGTCGGCCTCATGGCGATGGACGCGCGGGAGACCGCCGCGGCGCGGGGTGTGCTGCTCGCCGCGCCCGACCGCCCGGACTTCCGACGCGTTGTCGTCGACTACGTCGTACGCCAGTACCCGCCGCCCGACACCGAGGTGCCGCGCGGCGCGGTGGTGACCGTGTGGTTCGAACTCGGTCCCGACGAGGGCGACGGCGGCGCGGGCGTCCGTGAGCCGCGCGTTCCGGCCCCGCCGTCGGGCGGGCTGCGCCGCGAGATCGACGAGACCGGCACGCCGCCCGGCGAGTTCGAGCCGCTCAGGACGGGTCCGTGAGCCGCCAGGAGTCCAGCGCGACGCGGAGCGTGGTGGCCAGATCGCTCTCCCACAGATCGTCGTGGCCGCTGAGAAGGATCGCGTACTCGGTGCCGTTCGCGGCCACGTATCCCTGGTCCTTGCCGTGGATGGTCTGTCCGGCCTCGTCGGTGTAGGTGTACTCCCAGACCGCGCCCGCGCGCCCCTGGAAGCTGTTCTTCGACAGTTCGAGACGCCGGTAGTCGGTCTTGTTCTTCTTGGCGATCGCTTCCATCTTCAGGAAGTTGTCGTACGAGGAGTAGCCCGCGTCGGGGATGACGCCGACGGTGAAACTCTCCAGGCCGGTCGACCCGGCGTACGTGACCTGGCTGCCGTTCTTCACGCCCCGGCGGCTCCAGACGTCCGGCACGGCGAAGGAGAAGCCGAGGGGGTCGGTGACCTGGTGATACCCGTCGGGAGCGGCGTCGGTTCCGGTGGCGGTGTCCCCGCTGTCGGTGGAATCGGTCGGGGCCGTGGTCAACTCCTCGGTGACGTCGGCCGGTTGCCGCTCGGTACCGGTCGGATCCTGCGACAACTCAGCGCTGTAGGTCTCCTCGGGCTTCGGCTTGGGCTTGGGATCGTCGCTGCCCCGGTCCTGCCACACGAGCACCCCGGCGGCGGCACCGCCCCCGACGAGGAGCGCCCCGGCGATGGTCGCGGCCCAGATCCCGGTACGGGTACGGCGGGACGACCCGGAGTCCGGGGTTCCGGCGGCCAGGTGGACGGGATGGAGGGCGTACGGGGGTGGGGAACCGTCGGGGGGAGGCACCGGCATGAAGGCCGGGGTCGGGGGCGGGGGCGTGGACGTGGGCGGCACTGGAGTGCCGGTCGAGAGGGAGGGGGCCGTGGCCGGGTGGGCGGGATCGGAATCGGGGGGTGTGGGCGGCGCGGGGGTTCCGGGCGGGACGGGCGTTCCGGGTGGCACCTCAGCCCCAGGCACCGGCGAAGTCCCAGGCGGCACCGGACCAGCGGGCGGTACCGGAGTACTCGGCGACACCGGAGTACTCGGCGGCACCGGACTGGCCGGCGGTATCACCAGCACCCCAGTCCCCGCGTGGGCCCCGCCACCCCACTCCCCCGTATGCCCCACATACCCCGCACGCCCCACCCGCCCCGCCACCAACGGCCCCAGGAGCACCCCGCCCCCGACCCACAGCACCCCGAACAACAGCGCGTCCGGCACGCTCGTGCCCAAGTGGAACGTGCCGCTGCCACCGCCGACGCCGAGCAGCCCCGCCGACTCGGAGGTCTCGACACCCAGCCCACCGACCCCGGCGAGCAGCAGGAACAGGCCCAGGAAAACGGCCCCGGCGAGTACCCGTTCCCGCAGATCGGCAGAGCGGCGCGCGGCCAGTACGCCGAGGGTGAGTACGCAGATCGCGCCGAGCGCCAGCGCGCCCACCACGGCCCAGGCACCCCACGCGTCACCCAGGTCGGAGAGCCCGAACGACTCGTGCTCGTAGCCACCGCCGCCCGACAGCGAGCCGCCGCGTGCCTCGGCCTCCACGGGGGCGCCCCACGACAGTCCGAGCAGTCCGACGGCCAGATTCGGCAGGATGAGGAGCGCGACGGCGAACGGTGGGACCCCGCTGCCGTCGAGGTCGGACGACACGCTCGACACGTCGTCGTCCTGGGCGGCGACGACGACGAACGCGACGACCGAGCAGAGCACCAGGACCACGCCGAGCGCCCGCAGCGCGGTGCCGGTGGCCCGTACCAGCGCGTGGACGCCGGGGCGGGCGGCGAGCCAGTGACCGAGGTCGACGCCGCACAGGACACCGCAGGCGACGGCGAGTGAGAGCAGCAGGGCGCCGAGCGCGGCGAGCACCGGCGCCGACGAGAACTCCACGCCGGCGACCGTGGGCTGCGCGAACAGGGCGAGGACCAGGACGGCGACGGTCACCGTCACGGCGACCCGGACGGCGGCTTCGAACCCCTCCGTGCGCCCGGGACCGCTCGGCACGCCGATCGGGACACCGTACGGGCGGCGCGCGAGGGTCCGGGTCCGCAGCACCCGTACGCCGATGTACAGCGCGAGGAGCCACAGGGCCGTCACGGCCAGCGGGACCATCGAGAAGGAGACGCCGTCCCCGGCGGCAGCACCGGCCCCGCGCCCGAAACCGTCACCGTAGCCGTCCCCGTAGGCGCCGCCCGGCGAGTCTCCGAAGACCCCGCTCCCGCTCGCGCGGAAGGAGAAGCCCCCGCCGAGTCCCTGGAGCAGCATCGCGAGCGTGATCCGTGTGCGGTCGGCGAATCCGACGAGGACGTCGTCGCCCTGCCCGTACGACGGGACGGCGATGGTGAGCGCCGCGAGCACCAGCAGCCCCACGGGCCAGAGCGCGGCCTGCGCGGCACCGGCCCAGTCCCCCCGGAACGTCCGCCCGAGGAAGGCCCCGACGGGCGAGGGCCGGGCGGGACCGGGGGCGGGACCGGGAACGTAGACGGGCGGCGGCGGCCCGGCGGGCGGACTCATACCGGGCGGACTCATACGAGGCGGACTCACAGGAGGCGCGGCACCCGGCACCGGAGGCGCCCCGTCCGGCACCGTCGGCACCCGCTCACGCCCGCAGCGCATACAGAAGCGGGCTTCGTCCGGCGAGGGTGACCCGCAGTGCGGGCAGTACGACGTCACGTAGTCATCGGACACCACATCCGCGTGACCGGTTCCCGTCAAGCAGGGTTCCGTTCAAGGAAGTTCTGTGGAGATGCCGCCCGCGACTCAACCCCGGACGGACGACCTCACCCCTCCGTGAACCCGCCTCACGCCCCCGTAAAGCTGCCTCACGCCTCCTTGAACCCCCGGTGCAGCGCCACGATCCCGCCGGTCAGATTCCGGTACGCCACCTTCGACCAGCCCGCCTTCACCAGCCGGGCGGCGAGCGCGGGCTGGTCGGGCCAGGCGCGGATGGACTCGGCGAGATAGACGTACGCGTCGGGGTTGGACGAGACCGCGCGGGCCGTCGGGGGCAGGGCGCGCATCAGGTACTCGGTGTAGACCGTACGGAAGGGGGCCCAGGTCGGATGCGAGAACTCGCAGATCACGACCCGTCCGCCGGGCCGCGTGACCCGGTACAGCTCCCGCAGCGCGGTGTCCGTGTCCTGCACATTGCGCAGCCCGAAGGAGATGGTCACGGCGTCGAAGGTGTCGTCCTTGAACGGCAGTTTGGTCGCGTCGCCCGCGGTGAACGGCAGCCAGGGGTGCCGTCCTTTGCCGACCTGGAGCATGCCGAGGGAGAAGTCGCACGGCACGACATAGGCGCCGGTCTGCGCGAAGGGCAGCGACGAGGTGGCGGTCCCGGCGGCCAGGTCGAGGACCTTCTGCGCGGGCCGGGCGTCGACGGCCTTAGCGACCGCCTTCCGCCACACTCGGTCCTGGCCGAGCGACAGCACGTCGTTGGTCAGGTCGTACCGTTCCGCCACGTCGTCGAACATCGAGGCGACTTCGTGCGGCTGCTTGTCCAGGGATGCGCGGGTCACTCCCCCATTGTGGCAGGGCGGCTCAGGTCAGCAGCCTCGGCCTCCGCCCGGATGTGAGACATTTCCGTTCTATGGCAGGAAAAGGGACCACACGGGAACGGATGACAGCACGGTGCGGACTCTTGTGAAATCGGCCGCTCTTCTGAAATCGGCCGCCGGACTCGTCTGCGCCGGCGCGTTGGCCATGACGGGATGCTCGTCGCCCTGGACGTCAGGGTCGGCGCCCGCGCCCTCCGCGTCCCACGCGGCGTCCGCCTCCGCGGCGGCCACCGGACCGCCGTACACCCCTTACGTCAGCGCCACGACCGCCGCCGACACGGACACGGCGGGCTCCCCCGCCGCGTACAACCTGGCCTTCGTCGTGGCGGACATGGCCAGTTGTACGCCCCAGTGGGGCGGCACCGCCGCCGTGGACGACCCGGCCGTGTCGCACCGCATCCGCGAACTGACGGCGCCTGGGCGTGCGGTACGGGTGTCGTTCGGCGGCGCGGACGGCACCGAACTGGCGCTGGCCTGCGACAGCGCGTCCGCGCTCGCCGACGCCTACGCCCGCGCGCTGGACAACGCCGACGCCACCGAGGCCGACTTCGACATCGAGGGCACGAATCTCACCGACACGACCTCGCTCGCGCGGCGCCTGGAGGCCATCGCGCAGTTGCAGAAACGGCGCGATCTGAAGGTCTCGTTCACCCTGCCCGTCCTGCCGACCGGTCTCGACCCGGACGGAGTCGCGCTGCTCGAATCCGCCAACGACCACGGTGTGAAAATCGCGACGGTCAATGTGCTGGCGATGAACTACGGCACGTCCTACACCGGCGACATGGGCGACTACGCCATCACGGCGGCGACCGCGGCCCAGGCCCAACTCGGCTCCGTGTTCGGCCTGTCGGAGCCGGACGCGTGGCAGCGCCTGGCGGTGACGGTCATGCTCGGCGTCAACGACGTGGCGGGCGAGACCTTCACCCTCGCCGACGCGACCCACTTCCGCGCCTTCGCCGAGAAGAAGAACCTCGCCTGGCTCTCCTCCTGGTCCACCTTCAGGGACCGCCAATGCACCAACGGCACAGCGACGAGATCATCGACGACGTGCAGTGGGGTCCTACAGGTACGGGGCGCATACGCCAGAGCCTTGTCGGGCTAGCCTCGTTGTGCCCTAACGGAGCCGGTGCACCAGTCGCCCCGCGCAGACGGTGGCCACGCATACCCCGCCCCCATCGAGAACGGCAAGATCAGCCCGCCCACCCTCGGAGAGAACCGGCACCGGGTCCAGGGAGCCGAGCACCAGCAACCCGCCCCGCTCGACGGCGACCCTGACGGCCCCGGACTCGACGCGATCCCCCCGAACGGCCACCACCCCCGCCCGAAACAGCAGATGCACCCGCTCCCGAGGCGTCGGCGCGTCCGGCAGTACCCCGGTGTGCACCCGGCCGGGGCCCAGCACCCCGCCCCACTCCCGTACCCGCGCCCCGGGAAACCGCTCCCGCAGCGCCGCGAGCGTCCCGATCCCGGCGACCCGGTCGCCCCGCAGGGCCACGGCGCCCCCGTCCAGGGGCTCCGCGTCCCAGGCGACCCGCACGGAGTCGGCGGTGTGAATCGTCAGCACGGCGCGGTCAGTTGGAGGCGAGCAGCTTCAGCTCGGGATGCGCGGTGCCGCCCGCGATGGCGGTGGACGAGATGTGGGACTGCACCCGGTCGTCCACGGGATCGTTCGCCGGGTCGTCGTGCACGACGAGGTGCTCGTACGTCGTGGCCCGCTGCGCCGGTACGCGCCCCGCCTTGCGGATGAGGTCGATGATCTCCATCCGGTTCGAACGGTGCTTGGCGCCGGCCGACGAGACGACGTTCTCCTCCAGCATGATCGACCCCAGGTCGTCCGCGCCGTAGTGCAGCGAGAGCTGGCCGACCTCCTTGCCGGTGGTGAGCCAGGAGCCCTGGATGTGGGCGACGTTGTCGAAGAAGAGCCGCGCGATGGCGATCATCCGCAGGTACTCGAACAGCGTCGCCTGGGTGCGGCCCTTGAGGTGGTTGTTCTCGGGCTGGTACGTGTACGGGATGAAGGCGCGGAAGCCACCCGTCCGGTCCTGTACGTCACGGATCATCCGCAGGTGCTCGATGCGCTCGGCGTTGGTCTCGCCGGTGCCCATGAGCATCGTGGACGTGGACTCGACACCGAGTCCGTGCGCGGTCTCCATGATCTCCAGCCAGCGTTCGCCAGACTCCTTGAGCGGGGCGATGGCCTTGCGGGGGCGCTCGGGCAGCAGTTCGGCACCGGCGCCCGCGAAGGAGTCGAGTCCGGCGGCGTGGATCCGGGTGATGGCCTCCTCGACGGAGACCTTGGAGATCCGGGCCATGTGCTCGACCTCGGACGCGCCGAGTGAGTGGATGACGAGGTCCGGGAAGTCCTTCTTGATCGCCGCGAAGTGCTTCTCGTAGTACTCGACGCCGTAGTCCGGGTGGTGGCCGCCCTGGAACATGATCTGCGTCCCGCCGAGTTCCACGGTCTCCGCGCAGCGGCGCAGGATGTCGTCGAGGTCCCGGGTCCAGCCCTTGGCGGTGTCCTTGGGGGCCGCGTAGAAGGCGCAGAACTTGCACGCCGTCACGCAGACGTTCGTGTAGTTGATGTTCCGCTCGATGATGTACGTGGCGATGTGCTCGGTCCCCGCGTACCGCCGTCGGCGTACCGCGTCGGCCGCCGCGCCCAAGGCGTGCAGGGGGGCGTCGCGGTAGAGGTCGAGGGCCTCTTCGGGGGTGATCCGCCCACCGGCGGCGGCACGGTCGAGGACGGACTGAAGGTCGGCCTTCTCGGTCACCGGGCGTCCCTTTCATAAGGGGGTGGACGGACCGATCCAGCGTACGCCAGGCTCCCCCGGTCCCCGACGCCAGGCATGGTCAGGCCCCGTACGCGCCGAGCACGAGCCCCACGAAGGCGCCGCCGAGCAGGAACGGGCCGAACGGCATCGACGTCTTGCGCCCCGCCCGCCGCACCACGACGAGCCCCATTCCGTACAGCGCGCCGAACAGGAACCCGGCGAAGGTGCCGAGCAGCACGACGGGCCAGCCGTACCAGCCGAGTACGGCGCCGAGCGCTACGGCGAGCTTGACGTCGCCGAAGCCCATGCCGTTCGGGTTGATGAGGAACAGGACGAAGTATCCGGCGCCGAGGGCGAGGGCGCCGTAGAGGGCGGTGAGCCAGGTGCCGGCGTGCTCGGGGAGCAGCGCGGCGGCGCCGAGGAGGGCGAGCGCGGTGGCGGCGAGCGGGAGGGTGAGTACGTCGGGGAGGCGCTGTACGGAGAAGTCGACCACGGCGAGGAGGATGCCGATGGGGGCGAGCAGGAGCCAGGCCGCGAGTTCGGGGCGGGTGCCGGTCGCTGCCGCGAGGGTTGCGGTGACCAGGGCGGTGGCTACCGCCACCGGGGTCGTGCCGGGGCCGTATCGGTCGCCCTCGGGGCAGCGGGCGCGGCCCAGCCAGCTTCCCAGCGGGTGCCCTTCCGGGCAGGTGGTACGCCAGTTCTCCTCGGGCGGCACGGAGAGCCGGTACGCGGCCCTCGGTACGA
Organism: Streptomyces sp. NPDC058001; assembly: GCF_042886315.1. Classification (NCBI taxonomy): domain Bacteria; kingdom Bacillati; phylum Actinomycetota; class Actinomycetes; order Kitasatosporales; family Streptomycetaceae; genus Streptomyces; species Streptomyces sp. NPDC058001. The sequence continues at coordinate 108,314 of NZ_JBHVQT010000001.1, read as the reverse complement.
GCAACCCTGCGCACAGGCCCCACAGAGCCGAGCAGACGATCAACCAGGCGTCGAGATCCACAAGACGTCAGCTGACTGCGGTGACGGCTGAGCGCCAGGTCGGGAGGAGTTCGTCCAGCAACGCCTCTGTCCTCGGGGGGACCCCCCTCGCGCCGCTCCTCGCCACCAGATCCGCCGCCACCCTCTTCAACCTGTCGTCGTCGCCCGTCGCATGTGTCGCCCGCAGGAGTTCGTTCCACAGGCGCTCGTCGCCCGGTGCGGAGCCGAGCGCCGCGGTCAGGGCCTCGATCGCCTTTTCGGCACGGTCCCGCTCCAGGTGGAAGGCGGAGAGCGCGAGTCCGATGTCCGCGACGAGCAGCGGCAGTTGGGCGTCGATGATCTCGTGCGTGAGCCATCCGTACCGGCCGGCGGACCGGTCCGCGAGCAGCGGTCCCCGTACCAGCACGAGCGCGTCCGTGAGCAGCCGTCCCCGTACCTGTCGGCTACCGGCCCCGCGCCCCTGTGTCGCCTCGTGGTAGAGCGAGCGCAGGACGTCCAGGTCGGACACGACGGTCCTGGCGAGGGTGAGCCGTCCGGTGTCGTCGGTGCCGAGGCGCCCGGCGCCGTCCGGGTCCGTACCGAGCCAGGTCCGCAGGCGTTCGATCAGCGCGTCTCGTACGTCCTCGGTGACCCCGCGCGGCCAGAGCGCCGAGGAGAGCACCCGGGGGTGGACGCCCTCCCTGTGCAGCAGGAGCAGCGCCAGCGCCTCGTGCATCAGCGGGCTGCGGTCGCCGTCGGGCGTCTCCAGGCCGATGATCTCGTACGGTCCGACCAGGCGCGCGTACACGGCGGGCCGGCCCTGTTCGCTGACGTCGACGAGGAACGGCGGCCGGTTGGCGGGGCCGTTGTCGGACGAGGGCTCCGGGTCGGCGTCCGAGAACAGGTCGACCACGGCGCGCTGCTGCTCCATCGGCAGCCGCTGCGCGTCGAGTTCGAGTCCGAGGAGCGGGGCGAGGAGCTTGCCCTCGGTGGTGATCTCCATCTGCCAGGCGGCGCCTGGCAGATCGCCGCTCTCGGTGCCGACGAGGTAGCCGATGCCGAGGCGGCTGGCGTCGGCGGCGAGTTCGGCGAGCTTGATCGCGTCGTCGGCGTCGGGCTCGGCGGCCAGGAGGACCAGGTGCGGGGCCCAGCGGGTGTGCTGCGCCGGTCCCGTACGGCCGGTGAGGACCGAGTCGTGTCCGGCGGCGCCGAGCGCGCCGCGCCGCTGCCGGGTCTCGGCCTCCATCGTCTCGATCAGGGCCTCGATGTCGTCCAGGTGGCGCAGCCGGTTGGGCGCCAGCGGGGTGAGGTCCTGGCCGAAACCGACCAGCGTGATGGTCATCCGGTCCGACCAGCCGTTGGTCGCCAACTCGGCGGCGACGGAGGCGAAGACGGCGGCGCGGTCCTGTTCGGTGCCGCTCAGCGAGACGATGCCGGGCACCGACTCCAGGTTCATCAGGAGCCGTGAGTCGTCCAGGGTTCCGAGGCTGACCAGGCCCGGGTAGGGCGCGGCGGTGTCGACGTCCTCGTACTGCTCGGCGTCGGCGCGGGCCAGCATCCAGAACGTCTGGTCCTGGCCGAGCTGCCACGGTGTGGGCGGCTTCCCGGCGGGCTGGGCGAGTTGGAGGTGCAGGTCGCCGTTGCTGAGCCAGGCCGCGTACACGGTCGGCAGCGGCCGTGACTGCTCGCCGAGCGCGGCGGCGAGGCCGCGCAGCGACAGGTCGAGGAGGCGTACGCCCTCGGGGTCGGCGCCGATGAGGAGCGCGTCCTGCGCGTCGGCCGCCGGACCGGTCGGCGTCGGCGGTTCCATGCCGCGCCGCCCACCGATGGCGCCCATCGCGGACTGCCAGAGCGCGGCCCGGCGCCGACGCCCCAGGGCGCCCAGGAGGCCCGCCGCGAGCAGCGGGGCGCCGATCAGGGCCTCGGGCAGACCGAAGGAGAAGCCGTCGCTCTCGGCGGCCGGGGTCGCCTGCGGGGGCGCCTGCTGGTCGCCCTGCTGCCCCTGCTCCGCGGGGCGCTGCGGCGGTACGGAGATGTGCGCGGTGTCGCGGTCGACGGACCCGCTGCCGGACCCACCGCCCTGCTGTCCGCCGCCCTGCCGGCCCGCGCCCTGCTGGTGGTCGCCGGACTTGGAGTAGTCGGAGATCTGCCGCTGCACCTCTTCGGACACCTTGGGCGCCTCGTCGGGCATCTCCACGAGGTCGCCGCCGTGGGCGTCGGCGGGCATCTCCATGATCCAGCCGGGCCGGATCAGACTGGCCTCTGAAAGGCGCGAACCGTCGGGCTGCTCGCGGTCCTTGTTGAGCTGGTAGATCTCCTTGTAGCGGCGGCCGTCGCCGAGGTGGCGTTCGGCGATCTCCCAGAGCGAGTCGTGGTGGCGGCCCTCGGGAGGCTGGATCCGGTAGTACTTGGTGTCGCCGTCCTTGGCCGTACTGGAGCCCGCCTCGGCCTGCGCGTTGGCGTTCGCCGCCTGCTCGGCGATGGCGCTCGCGGTCTGGGCCGCGGACTGCTGCTCCTGCCCGAAGAGGGTGCCCGGCGTCTGCTGCGCGGCGGCCGACGGCGCCTTCTGATTGCCTTCGAGCGACTGCCCGAGCTGGGCGAGGCCGGGCGCGAAACTGGCGGCGGTCGCGGTCACCAGGAGGAGCGCGGCGATGAGCTGCCGGGCGAGCAACTGGCTGGGGCCCGCGCCGGGTACCCGGCCGGGTACCCCGACGCCGGAGACCGCCGCCTTCACCTCGACCAGTACACACGCCGTGAACTGCGCCCACGCCAGCCAGACGACGACGGTGAGCACATTCAGGAATGTGTCGACCGTGATCTCCTGCTGGAGCCAGTCCATGGACGGCGCGCCGGTGGGCAGCGGCCATCCGAGCTGGGTCGCGAGCGCACCGGGCACCGCGACCAGCAGAACGAGCAGCGCGACGAGCGCGAAGAACGCCTTCACGAAGTCCCCGGCCGACCGCTGCCGGGGCAACGGCTGCGGAGTTCGCCGGCTGTTCGATCCCGTCGAGCTTGAACTGCTGCGCGCCATGGCGGGTTCCTGGTGTCCTCTGGGGGGCGAGACGTATATGGGGTACGGGGTGCGGCGGTACGGGTGCGGGGGTACGGCGAGACCTTCGGGCCGAGACTACTGAGATGGTACGGACGGTGTCGAAGGCCAGACACCCCACCGACCTGCGACAAAGCCCCTTTTGCCAGCTTGCTCCGGATTCCCGGTCCGCATTCCCGGCCCCCCTTTCACCATTCATCCTCAACCACGCCGATGGGCTCCGGCTCGGTTCCCTCACCCGTCCCTCTGCCCGTTGCCCTCTGCCCGCTGTCGGTGCCTGGTCGTACCCTTCTTGAAGGGGCTGACCGCCCGTCGACGCCAGGAGGGGGACCTGACATGGGAAAGCCGGATCTCGCGCTGCCGCTCAGCGACTTGGAGGACTACGGGGGACGGCTCCGGTCGATCAAGACGCGGTTGAACGGCACCAAGAAGCTCTTCCAGTCCTATGAGGACGACATCGGGGACAAGGGCGTGTATGACGCGTTGGACGACTTCGAGTCCGGCTGGGAGGACGGCCGCGAGGACATCTCGCAGCAACTCACCGCGCTCGCCGAGATGTCCGACGCCGTGGTCCGCGAGTTCAAGAAACTCGACGACCAACTCGCCAAGGACGTCTCGGAGGGCGTGAAGACGGAGGAGAAGTAACGGGCGCCTCCGGCCGCGTACTTGTGACGGACGGTGACGGACGGCCCCGGGAACGCCCCGGGGCTCAGCCGACCTGGTTCTCCGCGATCGAGCGGCCCCGCACCACGACCGAGCCGCCGTAGAACACCCCCGTGAACACCGGGTCGTAGGTGAGCTGGATCTCCACCTCCACCTGCTGGGCGTTGGCCGCGACGCAGTGGCTCGCCGCGATGTCCGCGCCGTTCATCCCCATCTCCGCGGCGAACGCCTTCACGCGTGCCCCGCAGTTCTGGTAGTTGATCGGCGCGCCCTGGGCACCCTCGTACAGGCCCTCGGTGTCGACGTCCTGCGCCGCGTACCGTGCGGCCTGCTCGGCGATGTCGGCGGCGCGTTCCCGCTTGGAGATGGACAGGCCGCCGTCGATCACGAACGCCGACAGGGAGAGGAAGACCAGCGCGAAGATGATGACCGCGCCGGCGCCCGAACCCCGGTCGTCCAGACGGTCCTTGCGCGCCGCGAGCCACGATCCGAAGCCGGTGCCGCCGCTCACGCCGACCTCCGGTACGGGTCCAGCGGTGAGCTGAAGCTCGCGCTCAGCGTCGTCGGAATGTCCAGGCCCAGCATCGCCAGGCCCCTTACCTCACAGCTGACTTCGACGGTGAAGAGGGTGTCCGGCTCGAAACCGGCACTGGTCTGGCTGACCTTCACCGGGCCCGAGCAGACGTCCGCGAGATCGGCCTCGGCCGCCTTCTTCGCCTCCGACATGGCCGTCGCGTAGTCCTTCTGGATCGATCCCGCCCGCGCCGCGTCCCGGGCCGCGCCGTCGATCGCGCCGCGCCCGTCCACGAGTTGCCCGAACGCGACCAGGACCAGAATGAACATGATCATCACCGGGGCGAGGATCACCACCTCGACGGTCGAGATCCCCCGGTCCGCTCTCCTCCTCGCCAGGGCCGTCAGCCGGTCCCGGAGCCAGGCATGTGTACGCCCCGGCATCACCCACCCCCCTCTTCCACGAACCGCTCCACCGGCCCCGACGACTGCGCGTGCACCGTCAGATCCAGGCCGGGGAACACCGTGGGCACCCGTGCCGTGATCTCCACGCCGACCGTGTTCGGCTCCGGCTGGAGCGTCGTCACCCGGGGCGAGAGGACCAACTGCGGTCCGAGCTGCTGGATGTAGCTGTCGACCACGTCCCGCGCCTGGCCGCGCCACGCGCCGGGGTTCTCGTCCGCCGTGGCCCGCGCCTTGCGGGCGCCCGCCTGGGCCGCCGCCTGCGCCACATGGTCGGCGAAGAAGTACAGACCGAACTGCACCGTCGCGAAGATCATGAAGAAGAGGACAGGCGTGAGCAGCACGAACTCGATCGCGGTCATGCCGGATTCGCCGCGGGTGGAGGCTGCCTCCACCCGGCGGCGTACCCACGTCCGCACGCGCCGCACCACGGTCCCTTTCGCCTCCGGTCTCAGCAAGTACCGCTCTGGTTGGCGCCCTTGATGCAGTCGCCGACCTTGTTGGCGCCGTCGCTCAGCGCGGCGTTGATGATCGCGGCGACCACGCCGACGATCGCGACGACGACCGCCGAGATGATGACCCACTCGACGGCGGACGCGCCGCGGTCGAGTTCGCCGGAGCGGGCCCGCCGCACTCGGCCCTGGAGAAAAGTGATCAGGAAGTCCACAGTCGGGTGGCTGAAGCGCCGTCCGTTCATTGCTCAGTCCTTTCGGGAAGAAGTCGAGAAGAAGGCGGAAGTAGACGGGAGAAGGAGAAGAAGACGGTGGATGGAGGCACACATCAATCGGATCGGATCGGGCAGGTCGCACCGCACGGGCCGACCGGGACCGCGTGCCGCTGCCGTACACCTACCCCGGAACAGCTGCGCGGCCTCACACCTGGAACACGCGCACCGCCGCCGGAAAGATCAGGAAGACCAGGAAGCCGGCACACAGCAGGAGTTGCGCCACCAGCATCGACTGGGACTTCTCGCCCGCGCTGCCCTCGATCTCGGAGAGTTCGCGATGCCGCATCGTCTCCGCGCGCGAGGCCAGCGACTCACGCACCTTCGCTCCGTCGTCCGCGACCAGCGCCAACGACGCGGAGAGGTCCTTGAGTTCCTCGACGCCGAGTTCCTCACCGAGTGAACCGAGCGCCTGCCACTGGCTGATACCGGTGATCCGCGCGTCGGCGAGCGCGTTGCGGATCCGGTGGGTCGCCCAGCCGTCGGACACCTCGGCCGCCGCCATCAGCGCCTCGGGCAGACCGCGCCCGCCGGCCAGGCTCATCGACACCAGGTCCAGATAGGCGCCGATGACCCGTCGCAGGTCGCGGCGCTTGTCGGCCGCGTCGCGCCGTACCTCAAGGTCGGGCAGGAAGAAGAAGAGGAGCGCGAAGGCGAGGGCCAGCCACACCGGGATGACCGGGCTGCTGCCGAAGCCGAGCGTCCACACCACCGCGAACAGGAACGGCCCGAAGAACAGGCCGGCCGCCGCGAGCAGCACCTTCGTCGCCAGGAAGCGTTCCCAACTCCGGTCCAGGACCGCGAGGTCGGCGCGGAGCGACCGCTGCTCCCAGCCCTGCTGGAGGTAGAAGTCGGCGACCCGGTCGCCCACCCGGGCGCGTACGCCGGCCAGTCGCCCGGAGTCCTTCTCGGCCGTGCGGTGCGACGACTCGTACGCCGCTCCGCGCGCCCGCATCGCGTCGATACGGGCCACCGTGGCGACCGCGCTGCGCTTCGTCGGCATCAGGGCGCGGACCAGGGCGAAGATGCCCAGGCCAAGGACGGCGCCGATGACGATCGGCAGGGTCAGGTTCATCGGCGTACCGCCCCCTCGCTCTCGGAAGACCCGGCGGTACCGGACGGCGGACCCTGCGGGCCCCCCGCCGCGTGCGGCGAGCGGGGCCGGACGAACTTGACCGCCGACTCGTCGTGCACCAGGAACCGTTCGGGCGTCTCGATGGTGGACAGCTTCCGCAGCCACCAGAAGCCGAGTGCGAACAGGCCGCAGACACAGACGAGTACGAGCTGTCCCACCGCGGTGCCGTAGGGCTCCACGAAGTCACGGTTGAAGATCGACAGGCCGAGCACGAAGGCGATCGAGACGGCGACGACGATCTGTACGGAGCGCCGGGTCGAGGCGCGCTGGGCCATGACCCGCTGCCGCATGTCGACCTCTTCGCGCGCCGACTTGGCGAGCGCGCCCAGGACCTGGCGCAGACCGGGGCCGCGCAGCCGGGCGTTGAGGATGAGCGCGGCGACGATGATGTCGGCGGACGCGTCGTCGATCTCGTCGGCGAGCTGCTGGAGCGCGTCGGGCAGCGGGGTGCGGGAGCGCAACCGGTCGACCAGCGAGTCCAGATGGGGGCGCAGGACGGGAGCGGAGGCCCGTGCGGACGCGGGGATGGCCTGCTCCAGGCCGACGGCCCCGGCGATGGTGTCGCGCAGCGACTCGGTCCAGGAGGCGAGGGCCTCGACGCGCTTCATCGCGGACTTCTCCTCGGACGCGCCGCCGAACAGCTTGTCCCAGAAGAAGACGAGGACACCGGAGGCGATACCGGCGACGGCCCATCGGGTGAGCAGCAGGACGGCGAGTCCGACGCCGACCGCGAGGGAGCCGCGCTGTCCCGCGAACCGGATCAGTTCGTTGGCGCGTTCGCTCGCCTTCTGCTTCTCGTGCTCGGGCTTGGCGGGCAGTCCGCGCACGGCGACCACGAGCAGTGCGAGGCCGCCTCCGACGGCGACTCCGCAGCCGAGCCCGTACAGGACGGACGTCGAGAACAGGCCACCCATGGAGCCGAGCGAGCCCAGTGCGGCGAGGGAGGTCATGTCGGTACTCACCCCCAGCTTCCGGTCGGCCGGTAGCCGTAGACGGCGAGGTCGTCGAGGCAGGAGATCGGCGCGTGCGGCACGATCCGGCCGTCCGACGTCTCGGCGAACACCTCGCTGGACAGGACGCGTCCGTCGACGCCGTTGACTTCACGGACCGAGGTCACCATGCGTTGCAGCCTGCCGCCGCTCTCGAAGTTGTTGCGCCGCTGGATGAACACGACGAAGTTGACGGCGCCCGCGACGAGCATCTGGCTGGCCTCGATGGGCAGCCGCTCATTCGCCTGGAGCGCGTAGGTCGAGATGCGGTTGAACACCTCGCTGGAGCTGTTGGCGTGGATCGTGGACAGCGAGCCGTCGTTGCCCTGCGACATCGCGTTGAGCATGGTGACGATCTCGTCGCCGAGCACCTCACCGACGATGACCCGCGACGGGTTCATACGCAGCGACCTGCGCACCAGCTCGGCCATCGAAATGGTGCCCTGGCCCTCGGAGTTGGGCAGCCGCTCCTCGAACGCCACGACGTTGGGGTGCAGGTCCGCGAAGGTGTCGAGGCCGAGTTCCAGGGCGCGTTCGACGGTGATGAGCCGCTCGTGCGGCGGGATCTCGTTGGCGAGCGCGCGCAGCAGTGTCGTCTTACCGGCGTTGGTGGCGCCCGCGATCATGATGTTCTTACGGGCCCGTACGGCGCAGGCGAGGAAGTGCGCGACCTCGGGTGTGATGGTGCCGTTGCCGACCAGGTCGGCCATGAACACCTTGCCCATCCGGGCGCGCCGGATGGACAGCGCGGGCCGCCGGGTGACGTCCATGACCGCCGACAGACGCGATCCGTCGGGCAGCCGCAGGTCGAGTTGCGGGTTCGCGGAGTCGAACGGCCGTGAGGACAGACCGGAGTAGGCGCCGAGGATCTGGATCAGCTCGATCAGTTCCTCGTCGCTCTCGGCGACCGGCTCGCCCGTCACCTCCTGGCCGTTGGCGTATCCGACGAAGACCTGGTCGTAGCCGTTGATGTCGATGTTCTCGACCTCGGGGTCGTCCAGGAGCGGCTGGAGCCGTCCGACGCCGAACAGCGCGGCGTGCACGGCCGCCGCGTACTGCTCCTCGGTCTCCGCGTCCAGCGGCGTACGCCCGGCGTTGATCTCCGTACGGGCGTACTCCTCCAGGATCTGGGCTATCACCGCGCGCGCGTACTGGCGTTCGTCCTCGTTGGACATCGGCGTGACGCCGGAGACCTGGTCGACGCGGCGCTGTTCGGCGATACGGTCGCCGGCCTCCTGCCGGAACCGCTTGACCAGCTGGTGGTCGACGGCACTCATCGACCGGCCCCTGCGGCGGGTCCGCCCGCGGGGACGGCCCACGCGGCGCCGAACTGCTGGTAGAGGTCCACGGTGACCTTGCGGGCCGAGCGGATGAGCAGCGACTTGTCGAGCCGGCCGCGCCTGCGGCCCGCCAACTGCTCGGCGCCCGCCGGGTCGTCGGCCAGGGTGCCGACCACGCGGGCGCCGGTCTGGGCGGCGACGAGCATGTCGTTGACCTGGTGGACGACCTTCGCGGACTCGCCGGGGTCGGCGATGAGGATGACGCCGATGAGCGGGGTGCCGAGGGACGCGGCGCCCCGGGTGCCGCCGTGCAGCTTGGCGTTGAGCGCCGCCGCCCGGTCCCGTACCCGGGCGATGGCCTCGGGTTCGGTACGGGAGATCAGCAGGACGAGCGCGGCGTGCGGGAACAGTTCGGCGGCCGGGGTCTCGCCGCTGATCCGGCCGCAGTCGGCGATGACGTCTGCGGGCGCGTGCGGTGAGTCGGCGAGCTGCGAGAAGGCGCGGCCCAGCGTGGGCCACAACCCGGCGAGCCCGGCGGCCTGTTCGGCGATGCCGAGCCCGACGAGCACTTCGAGCCCGCCGCTCAACGGCTGTACGTGGTCCCAGAGTTGGTCGGGTACGAGGCCGCGGCGCGCGGTCGCGGCGATGGACAGCATCCCGGTGTTCGGGTTGAGCTGACCGCCGTGCGCTGCGGCGCTGCGGTACACGAGGTCGCCGCCCGCCGGGTCGGTCTCGGCGAGCAGTGCCCGCCGCGGCCAGACGGCGGCGAGCGCGACGGCCGCGGTGGTGACCCCGGGGGATCCCTTGTCGGCGGCCAGAGCGATGAGGGCCATCTCTGCCGCGCGCCTAGCCGGCGGAGCCGCTGGACGGTACGCGGACGACGGCGACGTCACCGGCGGCCGCGGCCCGTGCGAGGGCGGCCACGTCGGCGGAGTCCACGGTGACGGTGACCGGCAGGTTGGTGCTGCTGATGGTGCCGTCGCTGGTGACCTTGACGGAGGCGACGAGGGCGTTGGCGACGAGGGGGGTGCCGCTCGTCCCGGTGGAGCCGGAGGCGCCGTCCTTGCTGTCGCCGCTGCTGCTGTCGCCGACCTGGTAGGCGGCGACGATGTCACCGGGCTTCAGGCCGTTCGGGTACTGGCCCTCCTTGAGGGAGAGACCCACATTGGACTTGCCGTCGGGCAGCTCGTTCTTCTCGCTGAACATGTCACCGATGACGACGGTGCCCTTGAAGACCTTCGACTTGGCGTGCAGCTTGACCAGGGCGTTCACCTGGGTCCACTTGATGTAGTTGACGTCGCCGTCGTCGGCGACCATCACGGAGGTCACCTTGTCCTTGGTGACGAGTTCGCCGGCCTCGATGTCCGCGGTGACCTTGACGACCTCGATACGGTCGCCGGCCCGCAGGACGAGAACGGTGGCACCCAACGCGCCCACCAGGATGAGCAGTACGGCCAGAGCGGCCAGTGCCGGTTTGCGCTCGCGAGGCGGCGAGGGAAGACGCTCACCGACCGGAGGCTGAACCGGTGCGGGAGAGCGGTGACTGCCCGCCCCCGCACGCTCTTGGATCTTCACGCAACTGCTCCCCGTACACCCAAGAAGAATTCGGTCAATTGACACACTTCAGATGTCTGGGGTCGTTAATCCGGCCCCAGGACGACTGTCAAGTCATCGCACCGTATCAGCAGCACATAAGCCCCTCAAGGCGCTTCGCGCGTCGCCGAGGCCGTGCCCCGCATCGTTACTCACGCGCAATCAGGTACGTCCGGTTCCCGGGGTGGGGAGGGTCGTTGGACGGGCCCTGGACGGGGGTACGAAGCGGCCCCGGCGGACCGTGGACGGAACGCGGAAATGTGCGCTCGCGAACTCAACTTCTTTGCGGTGGCTCCACATTCACCACGGGATCGCCACATGGACCTATTCCACGAACCGGAAGGTGGAGGTGATGGCGTCGAACACGTCGAAGAAGGACTCGGCGAGGTCGAGTACCTGGCTGCTCCCCGAGACGAGCGCGACCTTGCCCTCCTGGCCGGGCACCGGGATGAAGGTCTGCATCAGCACGGCGCGAACGGTCCGGGTGTCGTTGGGGATCGGGATGTCCTCGATGCCGTACGTACGGGCGGCGGCGCCGACACCCGGGATGTCGACGGTCGTCACCTTCCGCCAGGCGTCCCCCTCACGCTTGGCCTCCCGCACGGCGAGTTGCCCGGCGATGGCCTGCGGGTCGGTGGACAGGGGCTCACCGGACTGCTTGCGTCCGCCGACGAGGGAAACGGTGATGGACCCCGTGATCGGGGTGTCACCACCGAAACTCTCCGCCATGCAGCCGCAGTAGAGGGCGCCGGACTGCCATGCCTCCCGGGCGGACTTCTGGAGAAAACCGGTGTAGACGTCCCGGTACGGAGCCAACTCCGGGTGCTGTCGCACCCGTTCATTGACCATGGTCCGGATCGAGTCGTCCCGCGACTCGGGCCGCACGTCGAACTCCCACCAGGACTCGGGCACCTTGATCCGGAATCCGCCGCGCTCGACGGTGAGGGTTTCCATGTAGCGGGCCATGGTGGTGGGTTCCCCGTTTCGGTGGGTGGTAATGGGCGAGTGGTGGGTGGTGGTGATCGTTGGGCCGAGGGTTCAATTTTCGCAAGGGTGCGCAAGGGGTGGGGGCGGCGGGGTCGATCGGGCGCCGATCTCGGCGCCGGTTCGGCCCGGCTTCGTCATGGCGAAGTTCACGGTGGCGAAACCGCAAGGCCCACGGTTAACGTCGTGACTCCTTGACCACGCCCTCGCCCCACCGGGAGTCGACCGTGAAACGCCGTACCCTGCCCGCCGCCGCCGCGCTCACCGCGACCGCAGCCTTGCTGCTGACGGCATGCGGGGGCGACGAAACCCCCAAGGACCAGGACAAAATCGCAGGAGCAGAATCCAGCGACGCAAAGAAGTCCCCGTCCCCGACAGCGACTCCGGACACGGCTGGGCGACCGGACATTGCGCTGCCGAAGGACGTCAAGGACGTCTTCGAGGGGTGGAAGACGGGGGACGCCACGAAGGACGCGGTGCTGGCTGACGCGGGTCGCGCTCAGACCGCCACCAACTACGCGATCATCAAGGGCAATCCCGAGGAACCTGCCATGGCTTTCTACCGTCAGGGCGACGCCTTGGTCAGCGGCCAGGAATGGGTCCAGTCCTTCGTCAAGGACAACATCTCCTACACGGGGACTGTCCGGTACTACTCACCCAACCTCCAGATGTTCGACAAGAAGGCCGCGGGCCTTGTGTTCTGCATCGACGAAAGCAAGGCGTACAACAAGGATCTCAAGACCGGAAAGGTCGAGAAGACCACGCCCTCGAACGACTCCTACGTCCTGTACAACACGCGCCTGGAGAAGAACGACCAGGGCATCTGGCAGACCACAAAGCTCATTTCCGAACGGGGGAACAAGAAGTGCACTCCGTGACCGGGCGACACCGATGGTTGACCGTGACTGCGATCACGGCTCTCTGTGTAGCACTGCCGGGAACTGCTAACGCCGACCGAGGCAGGGGAGGTTCGGACGGCAAAACCAAAGTGACCGGTGAAGAGAAAGCCGGCACGCTGCGCTCGGAGATCGTCTTCTCCGGCTCCACCCGGGGAACGGGTGGAAAGAATGCCGGTCCCGTCACCCCGTTGGGGAACTGGACCCCGCCCGCCTGCTGGTACGAACCCCGCTCGGCCGCCGAGTTCCAGAAGTACGTCGAGGGCTTCTACAAAACCACCGTGAACTACCCGGGTCAGCACAGCTATGCGAAGACGGCGGTCGGACAGTTCCGGGAGATGTACAAGGACGGGGAGTACAAGAACTACAACCTCGACAAGGCGGACGAGGGCAACTTCTGGGTGTCGGTGCAGGACGAGAGCCGTCTCGATGACCCGGGTGCATTCACGTGCAGCAAGCTACCGTTCTGGGTCGAGAACGGCGACCCGCCCAATGTCGAGAACGCGGTGACCCCCGCAATCCTCGCCGCCCTCGCCTACAACGAGATCGAACTCCCGGACACAGAAGTGACGTTGGCCCCGGAAAACGTCACCAAGGTGAATCTCCCGACCTGGGCCTGGCTCGACAAGGCGAAATTCAAGCCGGTCTCCGTCACCGCAAGGCTCGCGGTCAACGGCTTGAACATCGAGGCCACGACCACCGCGACACCCGACTCACTGAAACTGGAACCCGGCACCAGCGAAGCGAAACTGCACCCCGGCTCGGGAGAATGCAAGTTCGGCGCGGACGGCAGCATCGGCACCCCGTACCAGAAGGGCAACGCGGGCAAGACACCCCCGTGCGGCCTCACCTACCTGAGGTCATCAGGCACCGACGCCTACCAGTTGAAGGCCACGGTCACCTGGAAAATCCGCTGGACAGGCACAGGCAACCCGGAGCCCCAGACCCTCCCCGCCGGCACTTTCGGCACGGAACAAGCCATCACGGTCCAGGAAATCCAGTCCATCAACCGCTGACCAGGTCGTCGAACGGATCCTGCTCGGCGGTGACCCCCGCGTCCGAGGGTGAGGACAGGCAAGAGGACCTCCTCACCCTCGTTCAGGCGCGGGAGAAGAACCCTGTCCGCCCACCCGGCGTCGTACCGTTCCACTCGGGACGCATGTCGAAACGCATGGGGGACGGTCTGCACTGCCCGCGGAGTATCTGGCTGAATCCGGACCCCCGATGAGGGACGGAGCCCGGGTGGGTCGGGGGCGTTCCGGGTGAGGGGACTCGGGCCGGTACAGTCCTCACGCCTTCTCGATCCGTATGCGAGGGAGTTTCAACTCGCCTTTCCCTCAAGGGAGTAGCCCCCGTGCCCAGTGGTCGGTTCGGTGTGGTTCGGGGTGGGATTCGCCTTTTCGTGTGCGTAGCCGCTCTGGGCGTTTTCCTTGGCGGGACCGCCTTTGCGGAAGCAGGGCGGCGGCCCAATCCCGGGGGGTCGCTCAGTGTCGGGCAGAAGATAGCCGACGCGTTGCGGGTGTCGCCCGTGTATGTGGATCCCGCGTATGCGGAGGCCGTTCCGGACGCTCGGCGGACACGGCTTGTCGCGCAGATCCGGACGACGCACCTCCCGATCAAGGTGGCCCTCGTGCCGCTCGCCGAAGGCGACGTCTTCGGCGGGGACCCGGGCGTCCTCGCCCGGGTGCTGCACGACCGCATCAGCGGCGAACTCGTCGTGATCACTGTCGGCGACGACGACTGGCTCGGTGGCAGGGAGTGGCCCGACGGCAAGTACCAGGCGCAGCACGCGGTCAGCGCCGTCGCCCTGCTCGGCGACACGAGGAACGCCGGGCTCGCCGACCGCGTCGCCAAGGCCGTGGAGCTGGTCGCCCGGGGCGACGGCGACTCCGTCTACGAGCAGGCGACCGCCGAGCTGTCGCGGGACGACGAACCCGGTATCCCCTGGGCACCGGTCACCCTCGCCGCCGCCCTCATCGCCGGCTGCGCCTTCTACGCCGTACGCCGACATCGTTTTCCTCAGCGCGGCCAACTCTTCTCGGTGGCCCCCTCCGACGACAGCGGCACCGGCACCAATACCGGCTCCGATGAACTCCGGTTCCGCGCCGAGGCCGAGGTCGATGCCCTGGGACATCTGGTCAAGGCGGGCCCGGTCCAGGCCCAGCACGCCCACGAGGCCGCCCTCATCGCGCTGCACGGCGCCCGGGGCACCGCCGACCTCGCGGGAGTACTCGTCCTGGCGGCAGCGGGCCGCGACGCCCTCGGGCCGGGCGCGGGGGCCGAACTCCCGTACCCGCTCTGCTACTTCAACCCCCTGCACGGCCGCGCCCGGCACCGAAGCTCCGGCACGGCGGTCTGCCCGCCGTGTCACGCCGCGCTGCGCGCCCGCCGCGCCCCCGATGTCCTCACCGACGAGGGCCCCGACGGGCGCACGGTCCCGTACTTCGACGTCCCGGCGGACCACAGCGTGTGGGCCGCGATCGGCGGCGGCTCCCCGTTGGCCGACGACGAACTCGTCCCGCGCATCCGCCGCGCCCTCGGCCTCGTCAGCGGTTGACCGACTGGATCTCCTTCACGGCGACGTCCTGCTCGTACGTCGACAGCCCGTCCGGCAGGCCCGGCTGCTGCGCGGGCCCGTCCGGGTTCGCCGAGTCGGTCCAGGTCACCTTCCAGGTGATGGACGCCTTGAAGGGGTACGTGCCGCTGCCCGACGAACGCCGGTAGGTGACATTGCAGCCGGCGTCCTCGCTGTTGACCTGGTAGCCGCCCTTGCCCTTGGTGAGGTCGTAGGTGCAGGTCTGCGGGTCGGCGTCGTCCGTGCCGGCCTCCACCTTGAGCGCCACGGGTGTCGCGACGGTGGTCGCCGCCATCTGGACGCCCTTGTAGTTGATGCTGGCGGTCGTCCAGACACGGTCGAAGTCGCCCTCGAAGGCCACGCGGGTACCGAGGTTGACGACCAGGCGGTCCGCTCCGGGCTTCAACCTCACCGGCGGGGCCGGGAGTTCGGTGGCGTTGTAGGCGAGTTCGGACAGCTTCTCCGGGGTGATCTTGTTCGGGTCCGGCTGCGGGTCGGCGGGCGGAACCCAGATCTCCCAGTTGTCCGTGCTGATCGGGCACGCCTCCTGGTACGTGTCGTTCCGGAAGGCGACCTTCCACCACAGACCGTCGTCACCCTTGTGGTACTTCTCGCCGTCCCGCTTCTTGGCGTAGCTCGCGGCGGGTTCCTGGGCGCCGTTGTACGCGTCCTTGATGAACTTCTCGTACTCCTCGGGCGTGTACTCGGGCTCGTACCAGCACACCGGCGGCTTCCAGTTGGGGTTGATCGGCCGCACCGGCGTGGTCTTGGTCCCACCGCCCGGGGCGTGCCGGTTCAGGTTGATGTGCGCCCCGATGGTGCCGTCGCCGGACTCGCCGCCCCGGTTCGGGGGCTGTGTCGATCCGCTGTCGCCCTCGTTGCGCTCGCTGCCGGCGTACGCGGGTACCGCGCCGCCCAGCACCACGCTCAGGCACACGGCGGCCCCGATGCCCACCGCCGCCCGGCGGTGCCCCGTCTCCCGTGTCCTCATCCCCGTACGCATGCCTCGACCCCCTTCTTCCAGCTCACCGAACGCACTTGCCAGTCGCCCTTGGGGCCTTGCACGGCCTCCAGGCGGTTCTCGATGAAGTCGTCCTTGCCGGGTTCGGTCCGGTGGATCTTGCCGCTCTTGATCTCCTTGTCGAACCCTTCGCGCTGGTCCTCGCAGTAGCGGACGGCCGCGGACTTCTTCTGGAGGTCGGTCACCTCGAAGTCGTAGTACGCGTACGTGCCCGTCGCCGTGAGCCCGTCCTTCTTGAGCCGGTCGATCTGCTCGCCCCAGTAGGACAGGGCGGGCATCGCGAAGTACCGGTTCATGTTGGCCGTCTTGCCGTCGCCCTTGGCGAAACCTTCGTTGAGCGCCCGTACCGCATAGCCGACGTCCCGGATGAGCGCGTCCTTGGCCGCGTCCTGCGTCGGCTTGGCCGTGACGTCGACCGTGAGGTCCGACGGCAGGTCGAAGGTGGGCGCGTCCTTCTCCGGTGTCGCCGACGCGGACGGCGACGGGGACGACTTCCCGCCGGTCTCCGCCCCCTCGATCTTGTCGTTCCCCGAACCGCCGCCGGAATCGCCGCCGCCGCACGCCGTCAGCGTCAGCGCCGCCGCGGTGAACAGCCCGGTCGCAACCGTCACGGCCCGACGTCGCGTGGTCAGCATCGTTGTCTTCCCCAAGGGTTGGTCGTCGACGTGGTCAAGGAGGCCGGTGCCGGTTGTTGACGTACTCACCGATGATGGCACGGCAGGTACATGACCGGACAAGCCGTACTGTGGGACGGATACGGGACTGTGGAAAGGCTGTTACGAGACGACCACGGGCGGACGGCTCCGAGCTACCGGCACCGGCTAACGGAACCCGCCATCTGCTACCGGCTTCTGGCCGCGCGACTCTTGCCCTTACCCTTCTTGCGGAGCCCCCACAGCCGCTCCCGCTCGGCCACCGCCCGTGCCTGGGCCCGACGTCCCCTCAGCAGGACCACTCCCCCGCCGACCACGGCCAGTGTCAGGGCGTGGGCGAACAGCGCGGTGCCGTTCCCGGGAATGTACGCACAACCCTCCCGGTACGACGGGCAGTTCTTGCCGAGCAGCGACCCCAGTACGAACAGGAACGCGGCGAGGGCAAGTCCCCAGCTCAGCCCCGCCCGTGCCCGCCCGGCTCGGCCCTCGTCATCGACGCGCAGTCCGGCGACGGCACCGAGCACGATGCCGAGGAGAGCGAGCCAGTCCCGCCCCCGGAACCCACCACGCGCGTCTTCCTCAGTCAACGCCTGCCCCCACCCTCATGGTTCCCTCAGTCCCAGTGCAGTGTCCCCGCCACGACGTCGAACAACTCCACCATCCGGTCCGCGAGCGGGTCCATCGGCGTGGAGAAGGTGAGCAGCAGCCACCGGGTGGTCACGGGAATCGGCACGTAGTAGGTGAGCGTCGTGGTGGGGAGCGTGTTGCCGAGTTGCTCGGCGGGGTCGGCTTCCTCTCTGCGACGCTGACGGACCGCCCTGCCCGCCGCTTCGAGTTCCACGACGCCGATCTCGCCGTCCGTGACCCGGGGCGGAGGCGTCATTCCGGCCAGGTGCTCGGCGAATTCGTCGGCGTCCTCGCACACCGGCCACTCGTCCGGTGCCGGGAGACTGATCAGAAGCGAGGACGCGAGCGGGACCGGGCCGATCGTCAGCGTCGACAGATACAACTCGGTGCCACCGACCTTGAAGGCGTCCTTGGCCTTTTTCTGCAGATCCCGCATGAACTGCTTCTTCAGGTGCGGAGCGTTGTCCACACCCTGGAACTGCCGGTCGGCGAGGGCGATGATGCCACGGTCCCGGTCCGCCGGATCGAGCGCGAGCTGAAACCAGCCGTCCGGCACGACGACGTTGTAGTCACTCGGAGGCGACGTGAATTCACTGGCCTTCTTCATGAGAACTCCGCCCCGCTACCCCGGCTCGATTTCATTACCGTCGGCGTCCACCGGGACGACTTGCATGCCGGCTACCAAATCGTCCGTGATCTGAGTCAAGTCATCATGTTCATGGATACGCTGCCAACTCACGGTGACCACGACAAGTGAAGTGAATCCTGGTGGAAAAACGGCGTACTTGACGAATTCTCCGAGCTGACGACCGAAACCGAGTAGGCGCTTGGTGCTCACCATCGCGTGCACACGAACCGCGGGCCCCGCAGGGTGATCGAAGTTCGTGACTTCCGGTTCACCCGCAATGGTCGCATTGGACCAGTCCAGAAGGAGTGGCGTGACCTCTTCGGGCGAGGGCCTCGGCACCCCGTCCTCGCCGTAGGAGTCGACCATGAGGTCGGCCAGCGCGATTCCTCCGGGCGTGTAGTAGGCGGCGGCCATGATCGGCTCGTCGCCGTTGAGGTCCATCGCCCGGTCGACCAGATCGTCGAATAGTTTCCGGCTGTCGACCGACAATTCGACCGGGTTGAAGTGGCGCATCACGGCACCCGCGAGGCCCATGGCCTCGGCTCGCGTGCGGCCTTCCAGGGTCAGATCGACCCATCCGTCCTGAAAGCTGAAACGACACTTGTAGTCGTCGGCCACAGGGAAACCGCTCTCCATCGCGCTCATCACTTTCCTCAACTCAGCAAGGGGTTCAGGTTACTGTCCAGGGAGAGACCAGCGGCAGTGATACCTGAGCCGACCAGTGAGACGCCGGTCGCCATCCTTGAGATCCTGTTGACAGCCTGAGAGTCCGACAACCCGTGGGCCGCGTACTTGATGTCCTTCAGATGCGAGGCGATGCCGGGATCAGCGAAGGAGAGGGAACGCCCCACCCCGAGAGCTATATTTCCGTCACCCCGGATCGTCATCTTCGACCACGCCGCACTGTAGTTTCCACTGCCGGGCTTGAGAACGCTCAGATTGTCTTTCCAGGCACGAGAGAAAGGTTCGACGAAGGGCTCCTTCAGGGATTTCCATCCTTCCCCAGGTTCCAGCTTGAAGGACTTCATCTTCCCCGCGACCGACTCCTTCAACGAGCCCCACGGACGTGACTTCTCGACTTTGAAGGCATTGCCGGCCATCTTGTTGATCTTCTTCTGCGCCCGCCCCGCCTGCTTGGTGGTCGACGCCGTCCCTGCCTTACCGAGCCGGCCGAGCGCCGTCTTGGCGAAGCGTCCCGCCACCTTCGAGAACGCCTTGCCCACGCCCATCATCAGGAAGCCGAGGGCGGCCATTCCCAGGTCGGTCCAGTCGGCGTTTCCCTGGAGCACCTGCACCAGCGTGGCCAAGGTGTTGACCAAGGTCGCGATCATGGCGATGGCGCCCAGTACTCCTGCCAGTGCCTGGCCGATCACCGGGATCCAGCCGACCACCAAGGAGAGGATTCCGCACCAGGTGGCGATGATCGAAGTCCACTCGGCGATGTCCGCGACGACGGAGTCCCAGAAGCCGTCCTTCAACGAGTCGTGGTTGATGACCGCGTCGATGGACTCCCGCGCGCGCTTGGCCGCGTTGTCCCGGATCCGCCGGGCCTCGTTGATCTTCTCGCGGGCCGCCGAGATCTCGTCACCGGCCGCGTCCCGCTTGGCCTCCAGCTCCGTCTTCCGCTGCTTCGCGTCGGCGCCTTTGTCGTCGCCGGAGCCCTGGCCGCCCTTCTTGTCGGACAGACCGTCGAGGGTCTTCTGCGCGGCACCCTTGCGCTGGTCCGCCTCCTGGGCCTCCTTGAGCGCGGCGTCCGCGATCTCCTGGGCCCGGTGCAGATCGGACGCGTAGTTCTGGGGGCTCGCGTGCAGCTTGTCCTGGTAGCTGCCGCCGACCTCCGTGACATCCGTACCGATGGCGTCGGCCGCCGTGTCGTACCGCTTGAAGGCCGCTTCGAGCTTCTTGACGTTGCCCTTGGCCTTTTCGCGGAACTCCTTGCCGGACTTGTTGTCCCAGGCGTCGACGTCGGCGACCGCCTTGAGGTTACGGATCTGTCGTTCCAGCTCGTCGGCGGTCTTGCGCAGCGTCCTGCCCAGAGACTTCATCCGCTCCGGGTCACCGGGAATCGGATCGCCGTCGGCGACCGGGTCCCAGTCGCGTGGTCGTCCGCCCGCCACCGCTAGCCGCCCTTCTTCGGGCTGTCCGCGCCTCGGATCGCCTCGGCCAACTGATGGTCGATGTCCTCGTACGCCTCCGCAGCGGCCTTCGCGATCTGGGCGAGGGTGTCGATCTCGCCGGTGAGTTTCTCGCGGCTGATCTCCCAATTGCTCGCGAAGTCACCGAACTTGTCGGCGAGGTCGCCGTCGCCGAAGTCGTCCCCGTATTTGCCGCCGAGCTTGTCCAGGTCTTCGAACGCCTTCTTGACGTTGCTCAGACCCGTGCCCATGCCCTTGATCACGTCCAGGTCGAGTTTTGTGTGGTCGCCTTCGTTTCCCATCGGCGCCTGCCTCTGTCGCCGTGCCCGGCCGGACCTGATCCGCCCAGGACCGGTGCCGGCCCCCGTCGGACAGCCCGGTGCGACGGGTCGCCGTCGTGGCGTGCCCGTCGCACCGGGGTGTCCCAAGTGCCCCCGGAGGGTCAGCCCTTGACGCCCTTGGCCAGCTCGTCGTCCAGGTCCTGGTACGCCTTGGCGGCGTTCGTCAGGAACTTGGCCATGCCGGTCAGGCCCTCAATGGTGTCCTTGGCGCCCTTCTTGAACTCGGTGAAGGAGTCCTCGAACGCCTGCGAACCCTTGCGGGTGGTGTAGCCGTCCTTGACGAGACCCTGGATGTAGCGCTCCAGCGCGTCCAGCTTCTCGTCGATCTTGTCCTTGGCGTCCGTCAGCTTCCCGGCCGCCTTCTCCATCTCGTCATATGTGATATCCGCGTCTTTGCCGCCGGCCATGTGGCGTCCTCCCTCTCAACTTGCCCCAGGGCCAACCCCCGTGGCTCCCGTCGCGGAGATGATTGCGATCGTCCGCTGAGCCGTCAGCTTACGCAGGACGCTTGCACGAGCACACCCCGCGCCTGCAACAGCCCCGCCACAGTTGTCCACAGGCCGCTGCCCCCGTGTCGCACCGAGCGGCTATGGTCAAGGACATAGGTGGACCGCGTGTCGGAAGCGGTCACGGGGGCCTCGGGAGGACGATCGTGCGCCTGAATCTGACCGTCGTCGATCCACTCGGCGGCGCACAAGCCGACGTCGTGCTCGACGCCGATCCGGAGTCCCCGGTGGGGGACATCGCGAAGGAACTGGCGACCCATGTCGGGTATGCCGGTGGAGCGCAGATCATCCCGATCGGCCAGCACCAGGCGGCCGGTGGGGGTGCGCCAGTTGCTTATGTCGACGGTTTCCCGGTCGACCCGGTGGCCACAATCGGTACGTCACCGCTGCGCGAGGGAGCCGTCGTCAGCCTGCACGACCCGGCGGGCTGTCTGCCCGGCGAGCCGACGGGTCTGGTCGAGCTGCGGGTGGCGAGCGGCCCCGCCGCGGGCTCGGTCCACCGCCTCGGCATCGGGCGGTACGACATCGGCGGTGGCCCCGCCGCGTACCTCAGGATCGACGACCCGGAAATGCCGGCGCGGGCGCTCACGTTGTCAGTTGCAACCGATGGAACCTGCCAAGTCGCCGTACATGGGGACAAGGACGGCGTCACCCTCGACGGCGAGAAGATCGAGGACCTGGAGAACGCCGAGGACTTCGACGGCACCAAGCGCGGCGCCAAGGGCGGCACCTGGCCGCTCGGCGCGCAGATCGCCGTCGGCAACACCCTGCTGGAGCTGGACCGTTATCAGCCGCCGAACGCCGCGCTGAAGTGGTCCGAGGACGGCACGGGCCTGGACTACAACCGTCCGCCGCGCCTCCAGCCACCCGAGCGGCAGACCCGGTTCAAACTGCCGGCTCCCCCACGCGACTTCGAGGCGCGTCCCCTGCCGTGGCTGATGGCGCTGACACCGCTGGTCGGTGCCTGTGTCGCGGTGATGATCTTCGGCCGCTGGTACTACATGATCATGGCGCTGCTGAGCCCGCTGATCCTCTTCGGCAACTACTTCATGGACAAGAAGCACGGCCGGAAGTCCCACGCGAAGCAGGTCAAGGAGTACAAGGAGCACAAGGAGCGGATCGAGAAGGACGCCCAGGACGCCCTGGTCACCGAGCGGCTCGACCGGCGCCAGGCGGTGCCCGACCCGGCGAGTGTCCTGTCGCTCAGCACCGGACCCCGCACCCGCCTCTGGGAGCGCCGCCGCACCGACCCCGACCATCTGCTGCTGCGCGTGGGCACCGGCCAACTCCCGTCCGAGGTCGTACTCGACGACCCGGAGCAGGACGACCACAAGCGCGAGGTCACCTGGACCATCGAGGACGCCCCGGTCGCCATCGACCTCGGCGAGCGCGGTGTCATCGGCGTCGCGGGACCCGGCGACGCCCCGCAGGCCATCGGCCGCTGGCTCATCGCCCAGTCCGCCGTGCTGCACAGCCCGCTGGACGTCCAGTTCTACGTCCTGACGGAGAACAGCGCGCAGACCACCTGGGACTGGGTCCGCTGGCTCCCGCACTCCCGCCCCTCCGGCGGCCAGGACGCGAACATCCTGATCGGCACCGACGCCGAGACCGTCGCCGCCCGCATCGGCGAGCTGACCCAACTCCTCGACGCCCGCCAGAAGGCGTCGAAGGAGAACGGCCGGCAGAAGGCGTTCACCGACCCGGACATCGTGGTCGTCTGGGACGGTTCGCGCCGCCTCAGGTCGATGCCGGGCGTGGTGCGGCTGCTGCGCGAGGGCCCGTCCGTCGCGATGTACGCGGTCTGTCTGGACGCCGAGGAGCGGTTCCTGCCCGGCGAGTGCCAGGCCGTCGTGGTCGCCGAGCCCCGGCCCGACCTGGACTCCGACCCGACGCCGGCGACCACGCCCGCGACGCGGGGCGCCGCGGCGGCGCCCGGCGGCTTCCCGTCGTTCCAGGCTTGGCACACGGCCGAGACCGACGACAGCGGCACCGGTTCGGACAAGCCCCTCGAACTGCGCCTGCGTGTCGAGCAGACCGGTACCGCGCGCGTGCGCAAGGTCCGCCCCGACTTCGTCTCCGCGGCCTGGTGCGCCCGGCTCTCCCGGTCGCTGTCCCCGCTGCGGGACATCAGCGGCGAGACCGAGGACTCGGCGCTGCCCGGCTCCAGCCGCCTCCTGGACGTCCTGCAACTGGAGCCGCCGACGGGCGACGCCATCACCGCGCGCTGGCGCATGGGCGGCCAGTCCACGATGGCCGTGGTCGGCGAGTCGTACGACGGTCCGTTCGGTATCGACATCCGCCGGGACGGACCTCACGGCCTCATCGCCGGTACGACGGGTTCCGGTAAGTCGGAGCTGCTCCAGACCATCGTCGCCGCGCTCGCGGTGGCGAACACCCCGGAGAACATGACGTTCGTCCTCGTCGACTACAAGGGCGGTTCGGCGTTCAAGGACTGTGTGAAGCTGCCGCACACCGTCGGCATGGTCACCGACCTCGACGCCCACCTCGTGGAGCGCGCCCTGGAGTCCCTGGGCGCGGAGTTGAAGAGGCGCGAGCACATCCTGGCCGCCGCGGACGCCAAGGACATCGAGGACTACCAGGACCTGGCGCGCCGCGATCCGTCTCACGCAC
Source organism: Streptomyces sp. NPDC058001 (assembly GCF_042886315.1). NCBI lineage: Bacteria > Bacillati > Actinomycetota > Actinomycetes > Kitasatosporales > Streptomycetaceae > Streptomyces > Streptomyces sp. NPDC058001. The sequence goes on along the minus strand of NZ_JBHVQT010000001.1, from coordinate 84,891 downwards.
CGGTGCCCCGACTCCTCATCGTCATCGACGAGTTCGCGTCGATGGTGCGTGACCTGCCCGACTTCGTCACGGGCCTGGTCAACATCGCCCAGCGGGGCCGTTCCCTCGGTATCCATCTGCTCCTCGCGACGCAGCGGCCGAGCGGTGTGGTCTCGCCGGAGATCCGCGCCAACACCAACCTCCGGATCGCGCTGCGCGTGACGGACGGCGGCGAGTCCAGCGACGTCATCGACTCGCCGGAGGCCGGGCACATCTCCAAGAGCACCCCGGGCCGCGCGTACGTCCGGCTCGGTCACGCCTCCCTCGTGCCGTTCCAGTCGGGCCGTGTCGGTGGCCGCAGGCCCGGCGCCGCCGACCCGGCGCTCCTCGCGCCCTGGGCGGGCCCGCTGAGCTGGGAGGACCTGGGCCGGTCCATGCTGGTGAAGCCGAAGGCGGAGGCCCGCGAAGAGGAGGAGATCACCGACCTCAAGGTCCTCGTCGACGCGGTCAACGACGCGAACGCCACGCTGGGCATCCCGCCGCAGCACAGCCCCTGGCTGCCGGCGCTCTCGGAGACCCTGCTCCTGGACGACGTCCCGCAGCCCGCGGCCCCTGCCTCGCCGTCCGCGCTGACGCCCGCCGCGTTCGGTGTCGAGGACCTGCCCGCCGACCAGGCCCGCAGGCCGGTCGTCGTGGACTTCGCGTCCTTCGGGCACCTGCTCATCGGCGGCGCCCCGCGCAGTGGCCGCTCGCAGATCCTGCGGACCATCGCGGGCTCCCTGGCCCGCACCAACTCCACGGGGGACGTCCACCTCTACGGCATCGACTGCGGCAACGGCGCGCTGAACGCCCTCACCCGGCTCCCGCACTGCGGCGCGGTCGTCGCCCGTAACCAGACGGAGCGCGCGGTCCGGCTGATCACCCGCCTCAAGGCCGAACTGACCCGCCGCCAGGACCTGTTGGCGGACCAGGGATACGCGGACATCGGCGAGCAGCGGGCGGCGGCTGCCGCGGAGGACCGTCTGCCGCACCTGGTGATCCTGCTGGACCGCTGGGAGGGCTGGCTGCCGACGCTCGGCGAGTACAACCACGGTGAGCTGACGGACGAGTTGCAGACGATGATGCGCGAGGGCGCCAGCGTCGGCATCCACGCCGTCATCACCGGCGACCGGCAGATCCTGCTGGGCCGCATGGCGTCCCTGACGGAGGACAAGTACGGCCTGCGGCTCGCCGACCGGTCCGACTTCACGATGCTCGGCATCAACGCCCGCAAGGTCCCCGAGGAGATCCCGCCGGGCCGCGGCTACAAGAACGAGGCGGGTACGGAGACACAGTTCGCGCTCCTGGCCGAGGACACCACGGGTCAGGGCCAGGCAGCGGCGCTCACCGCGATCGGCGAGGCGGCGGCCGAGCGGGACACCGAAGTACCCCGCGCGCGGCGCCCGTTCCGGGTGGATGTGCTGCCCACGCGCGTGGGGTTCACGGAGGCGTGGGAGATGCGGGACCCGGAGGCGTCCGGTTCGAAGCTGTGGAGCCTGGTAGGCATCGGCGGCGACGACATCATGGGCTTCGGTCCGGACCTCTCGCAGGGGGTGCCGACGTTCGTGATCGCGGGCCCGGCGAAGTCCGGACGCAGTACGACCCTGATGAACATGGCGCGCTCCTATCTGGAGCAGGGGGTGCGCCTGGTGATCGCGGCGCCCCGGCCCTCACCCCTGCGCGAACTGGATGGCCGGGAAGGCGTCCTGAAGGTGTTCACGGGCGACGACATCGAGAGCGACGACTTCAACGAGGCCGTCGAGTCCGCGACCCCGGAGGAACCGATCGTGGTCCTCGTGGACGACGGCGAGACCCTGGAGGACGCCGACTGCGAGCGGGAGTTGAAGCGACTGGTGCAGCGCGGCGGTGAGCGGGGCCTCGCCCTGGTCATCGCGGGCGACGAGGAAGAGGTCTGCGGCGGCTTCTCCGGCTGGCAGGTCGAGATGAAGAAGGGCCGTCGCGGCATCCTGCTCTCGCCGCAGGACTCGGGTTCGGGCGATCTGATCGGCATCCGGACGACCCGCAGCATGGTCGGCGGCCCGATAGCCCCCGGCAAGGGCCTGCTGCACCTGGGCGACGGCGAACCGCTGACGGTGACGACGCCGATGTGATGGCCGCCGGGGGCCGGGACGAGACCCCGCGAAGGGGCCCGGGAGGAGGGGGCGGGGTCGGTGTCGGCTATCCGACCTTGTCCATCCGGGCCTCCGGGTCGCCGGCCTCCGGGTTGTCCGTCCGGTACGTGAGCTGGTCGCCCTTGGGCGTGAGGCGGACCTCGTGGTCGCCGGTCGTGCATTGGGAGCCGTTGGACTCCTTGGCGCGGCTGGTGGCGACGATGCCGTCGGCGGTGGCCTTCTTCAGGATCAGTACGTCGTCGCAGACCCCGCCGATCTGGTCGGTCTGCCGGAAGGTGCCGAACTCCTCGCCGACCGTGCCCTGTCGGACGGTCACCCGGAAGGTGCCCATCGGCAGCGACCCGTCCAGCGCGACACCGGGACCTTCCCAGGTGCCGAGGAAGGACGCCGGTACGGACGTTGCGGCGCCTCCGTCGGTACCGCTGGACGGTTGGGGCGCGCCCGAGGCCGCCGGAGGCTGACCGGCGGTGTCGGAACTTTTGCCCTTGTTCAGTCCCGGCAGCAGATCGAAGACGAACACCGACCCGACGGTCACGGCGGCGAGCGCTCCGGCGACGGCGAGGGCGACCGTACAACTGACCCTGCGGCCACGGCCGTTCGGATCCCTGGTCGCGGCAAGACTGAGGGACAGTCCCCCGGAACCGGAACCGGAACCGGAACCGGGCACTGAGCCGGGTCCCACGCCGACCCCCGCCGACTCGTGCGTGACGGCTGTACGCGGCGCGGACACACCACCCCCGACCACCTCACCGGAACTACTGGCACCACCGGCACCACCCGTCCCAAGGTTCGTATACGGCCCAGGTTGCCCGTACGAGGGATCCGGCGGGCCGAACACCCCGGCCACCGACACCCCACTGAACGACACCGGCCCGGAGACCCCCGCACCTCCGATATCGGTACCGGTACCGGTACCGGACCCGTCGAGCCGGCCGCCCGGCACATCCCCCGTAGCCTCCAGATCCAGCAACCCCACCGCCGACCGGCTCACCTGTTCGACCAGGGGGCCGGGGAGCCAGCCCGTCGAGACCAGGCGGGCCGGTCCCTCCGGGGTGAGTCGGTGGGCGAGGTCGGCGGGGGTCGGCCGGGCCGCCGGGTCCTTGCGGAGACAGGCGGCCACGATGTCCCGCAACCCACCCCGCACCGCGCCGAGTTCGGGTTCCTCGTGGACCACCTTGTACAGCAGCGAGGCCGACGAGTCACCGGGAAAGGGCGGCTCGCCCGTGGCCGCGTAGACCAGGACCGCGCCGAGCGAGAAGACGTCGGACGCGCCGGTGACGCCCTTGCCGAGGATCTGTTCGGGGGCCATGTAGCCCGGGGAGCCGATGGAGACCCCGGTCGAGGTGAGGGACGCGGTGCCGTCCGTGGCGCGGGCGATGCCGAAGTCGATGAGGCGGGGGCCGTCGAGGGCGAGCAGCACGTTGGACGGTTTCACGTCGCGGTGGACGAGCCCGAGTCCGTGTACGCGCGCCAGCGCCTCGGCGAGTCCGGCGCCGAGCACCCGTACGGTGTGCTCGGGCAGCGGAACGGGTCCTTCCGGGCCCTTGACCGCGCGGGCGAGCGAGGGGCCCGCGACATAGCCCGTGGCCACCCAGGGGACGGACGCGTCGGGGTCCGCGTCGAGTACGGGCGCCGTCCAGTCGCCGCCGACCCGCCGGGCCGCCTCGACCTCCCGGTGGAAGCGGGCGCGGAACTCCTCGTCCAGCGCGAAGTGCGGGTGCACGACCTTGATCGCGACGGTTCGGCCGCCGGCGGTGCGGCCCAGATAGACCCGGCCCATGCCGCCCGCGCCGAGCCGGCCGAGCAGCCGGTAGGGCCCGACGGTGGTGGGCTCGTCGGGATCCAGCGGTTGCACGGTGCTCGGCTGCACGGTGATGGCCTCCCCCAGAAGCATGGATCCGCGGCGGGGATCCGCGCCCGGAACCGGGTCCGCGCGCATCGGCAAGCGTAGTGCGGGACCGCGCGAAGGACCGGGCACCCACCGCCCGCCCATCCCCCACCGTCCCGTAACTCCCCACCCGGAAAGGCAAGTTGCCGCGCAAATACCACAACGGCAATCCCCGAAAGCTTGCCGAAGGAAAAACGGACGGGGATACCACGGGGAACAGGTCTACAACGGGGATACGGGGATTACGTACCGGCGAATTCGGCAACCGCCCGGCTACGGCTCCAGGAGGCGCACCTTCACATCCGCCGGGAACCCGGTCGTCGGCCCCACCCGGCGGGCGAACTCGGACACGGCGGCGAGCTGCGGTTCGGCGAATCGGAAGTCGAGCGTCGTGAAGTACCGCTCCAGGACCTCCTCGTCGAATGCCTCCCAGCGGGCGGCCTGCTCGGCGACCTTGGTGACCTCTTCGAGGGACACGTCCCGCGACGCGAGGAACGCCTCGTGCACCTTCCGTACGACGACGGGCTCGCGCTCCAGGTAGTCGCGGTGGACCGCCCACACGGCGAAGACGAACGGCAGTCCGGTCCACTCCTTCCACAGGGCGCCGAGGTCGTGCACGTCGAGGCCGAGGCGGGGCGCGTAGTGCAGGTTGGCGCGCAGCGCGGCGTCGCCGATGAGGACGGCGGCATCGGCCTCCTGCATCATCAGGCCGAGGTCGGGCGGGCACGAGTAGTACTCGGGCTGGACCCCGTACCGCTCCGCGAGCAGGAGCTGGGCGAGGCGGACCGAGGTACGGGACGTGGAGCCGAGGGCGACCCGGGCGCCGTCGAGGCGGTCGAGGGGGACCTGGGACACGATCACGCAGGACATCACCGGGCCGTCGCAGCCGACGGCGATGTCGGGCAGGGCGACGAGCTGGTCTGCGTTCTTCAGGAACTCCACGAGGGTGACCGGGCCGATGTCGAGGTCGCCCCTGATCAGCTGTTCGCTGAGCTTCTCCGGGGTGTCCTTCGACAGCTCCAGATCAAGGAGGGTGCCGGTCCGCGCGAGGCCCCAGTAGAGAGGCAGACAGTTCAGGAACTGGATGTGGCCGACGCGCGGCCTGGTGCGACGAGGGCCCGGACGCGGGGTGGTGTCCGGGCCGCTGAGAGATTCCGCGGGAGAATTGTCCACATCGGGAGGCTAGCCCCCAGGGGATACGGTGCAGGGCCCAGGGGGTGCCGGAGGGGTCCGATGGAGGCCGGAACGTCAACCTGATCATGGTCCCTCAAACATCCGGGTGGCGTGATCTTGACCTCTATCGCTTTCGGTTGCCACCGTGCTAGGCTCGCCGCAAGTTGCAGTTTGGTTTCCCTTGCAGTACAAAGCCTGCGGAGCATGTAACCCGCAGGCTTTTGTCGTTTTCAGACTTTTGCAGTTGTCTCAACAGCAGGTTCTGGAGCAGGGCAACCCTTTGGCCCAAGGAGGGCTTATGGCTACCGGAACCGTGAAGTGGTTCAACGCCGAAAAGGGCTTTGGCTTCATCGCCCAGGAAGGCGGGGGCCCCGACGTCTTCGTCCACTACTCCGCGATCAACGCTAACGGCTTCCGCTCCCTTGAGGAGAACCAGGCCGTGAGCTTCGACGTCACGCAGGGCCCGAAGGGTCCGCAGGCGGAGAACGTCACCCCGATGTAACTCGGGGTCCCGAGGCCACTCGGGATCTGATCCGGAACGGATGCTGTACCCAAGGAGCCCTGCACCTCCCGCCCCGGCGGGGGGCAGCGGGGCTCCTGCCTTTTGCCCGCCGGCGGGCTACGCCGCAGAGGTGTGCCCGTCCGGCCGGACGTCGGCCCCGTCAGGACCGCCACCGGAGTGCGGCGTGAAGACGAAGGCCGAGGTGTCGCCGTCCAGATCGATGGTCAGCGAGGCGTCCAGGGCGTTGGCCAGCCGCGTCAGCAGCGGCAGGGTGGGCACCGAGTCACCGCCCTCGATGTTCGAGATCTGCGGCTGGGCCATACCGGCCCGCCGAGCCAATTCGGCCTGCGACAGCCCCAGCTCGGTACGCCGGTCATATACGGCCTGCCCCAACGCGAACCCGTACCCGGCCTCGACGTAGGCAGGAGACTCCTCGACGGACTCCTCCAGGAGCTTCCGGGTCCGACGGGTCTTCCACTGGGAGTGATTCACGAACTCTCCTCCTCGCTCCGGTCATAGCTGTGCCGCGCGCGGCCATGACCGGCCTCACACACTTTCTGCGCCTGCCACGCCCGCTCAACCTCGGCGCTCTCGCGTTGCCTGGTCTTACGAAACACGGTCAGGAGCACGATGCGCCGATCAGGGGCGAGCCAGTACGTGATCCGGACGGCATTGCCGTCCATCGTGAAACGCAGCTCCCGCACCTTGCCACCCAGATGCCGTGAGTACGGTTCTCCGAGTGTGGTCGGTTGCGCCGCGAGCATGTCTGCCGCGCGTTCCGCCCTGTCGTAGTGCGGATCGGAGAGGAGCTCCAGCCACTGCCTGACCTCCGGTTCGATCTCGACCTGCCACGGATCACTCACACTCCGACTATACAGAAATCTATATAGGGCACCCACCACGATCTACGGACCCAGCACCGCACCTCCGTGCCGTCCCACTGTCGAAGGTGCAGCTCGTCGGCGACGGCGACGCCCCGCTGATCACGCTCGGCGGTGTCGTGACCCGCCCGGTGCGTGGCCTGTCACCGGTCCGGTACTCCCTCGCCCGGTGTGTGGACGGCGTCCGTCCGCTGGTGTGTGCCTTCGGCGGCGGCTGTCGTCAGGTCGGCGGACGTCTCGGGTGAGGCGGGGCACGACGAGCCCGATGCGGGTAGGTCGCCCAGGAGGAAGAAGGTGTCGACCTTGCCCCTGACGCACTTCGACGACAGATACGCCCCGTGTCCCTCTCCCCGGTTGTCGAGGACCACCGCCGAGTCCCCGAGCCGTTTCGCCGTCTCGACGGTCCAGCGGTACGGGGTCGCCGGGTCCCCTCGGGTGCCGACCAGGAGGAACTTCGGCGCGGGGACGTTCCGTATCTTCCGGATGAAGTCCGTGCCCCGGGGTTGACCGACGCACTGGAGTATCTGGGTGAACTGCGCGGCGCCGAACACCGGGGACGCGTCCTCGTACTCCTTCAGCAGCCGCGCGTACTTGGCCTCGTCGCCGAGGTCGGCGGCCGTCATACGGTCGGGGTCGTCCGCGCAGTTGACGGCGGTGAGGGCGACCTCCGGGTTGTCCGCGGGCACGGTGGACACGGGGGTGTGCGAGGCCGAGGCGGGGCCGCCGCCGACCATCAGGCCCGACGGGTCGCCGTTGTCGATCAGATCGGCCAGTCCACGGGACAGGAAGAGCCAGTTGGCCTGCTGGTAGAGGGCGGCGCCGAGCGCGTTCACCAGGTCGGGTCCCGCGAACACGGTGCCGTCGCCGAGCGGGATCGGCTGCGCGTCCAGGTCGTGCACCAGCGTGACGATGCTCTGCCGCGCGTCCCGGGCGTTGGAGCCGAGCGCGCAGTCCTTGCGTGACGCGCACCAGGCCGTGAAGTCGTCCAGGGCGGTCTGCTGGCCCTGGGCGCTCACGAGGGCCTGCTGGGTGAGGGGTTCGGTGAGCGTGTCGACGCCGTCGAGGACCATCCGCCCGACCTTGTGCGGGAACTGCGCCGCGTACACCGCGCCGAGCCGGGTCCCGTACGAGAAGCCGAGGAAGTTGAGTTTTCGGTCGCCGAGGACCTGGCGCATCACGTCCAGGTCGCGCGCGACGTTCATCGTGCCGACGTACGGGAACACGGGTCCCGACGCCTTGCGGCACGCGTCGTAGTACGCGGTGGCCGCCTTGAGCAGGGCGCCGGGCGGCATTCCGTTGATGTCGGGGCGCCGGGTGTTCCCGCAGGTCACCGGGGAGCTGCGGCCTACTCCGCGCGGGTCGAAGGTGACGACGTCGTAGGTGTTGGTGAAGTCGTTGAAGGTCCGGCCGAAGGCCGCGAGGGAGCTGATGCCCTCGCCCCCGGGCCCGCCGAAGTTCAGCAGCACCGACCCCTTGGGCCCGGGTGTGTCGGCCGCTATTCGGGCGAGGGCGATGTCGACCGTGCCCTTGCCCGGGTCCGCGTAGTCGAGCGGCACGGTGACCTTGCCGCAGCGCATGTCCTCCGGATTGTCCGGCAGACCGTCGCAGGCGCGCCAGGTGATCTTCTGATGGTAGAAGCGGGACAGATCGGGACCGGCGCTGTCGGCAGCCGCCGGTGGGCCCTCCGTCACCCCAGCACCCGCCGCCATCAGGGTCAGGACGGCTGCGGCGGCGACCACGGAGCGTGCACGCATGGCGACCTCCTGAAAGGTGCCCCTCGGAACACCATAGGGGTGACCCCGACAGTGCGCCTGTTCACGCTCCGTGCCCGCGACCACGGAGCGTGAACGGCCGGATCAGCGCGGGCGCAGCCGCTCGCTCACCCCTGGCACTCCCCCTCGATCACCTCCGGTACAGCCCCTCGATCACCCCCGCGAAGTCCCGTTCGATCGCGTCCCGTCTCAGCTTCATCGACGGTGTGAGATGCCCGGTCTCCTCCGCGAAGTCGACCGGGAGGACCGCGAACCGGCGGATCGATTCGGCGCGGGACACCTGCTTGTTGGCGTCGTCCACGGCGCGCTGGAGCGTGGCGAGGAGGTCCGGGTCCCGGGTCAGTTCGTCGGCCGTGGCGCCCTTCCCCTTCATCCGCTGCCAGTGCGCGATCCCCTCCGGCTCAAGGGTGATCAACGCGCTGATGTACGGGCGGTTGTCGCCGACGACCAGGCACTGTCCGACCAGCGGGTGCGCGCGCAGCCAGTCCTCCAGGGGCGCCGGGGCCACATTCTTGCCGCTGGTGGTGATGAGCAGGTCCTTCTTGCGGCCGGTGATGGTGAGATACCCGTCGGCGTCGAGCGCGCCGAGGTCCCCGGTGCGCAGCCAGCCGTCCGGGCTCCCCGGTGTGACACCGCCGGCCTGCGGGTTCCAGTAACCACGGAAGACCTGGCCGCCGCTCAGCAGCACCTCACCGTCCGCCGCGATCCGCACCCGGGTACCCGGCAGCGGCCAACCCACCGTGCCCATACGGGGTTTGAGCGGAGGCGTGACGGTCGCCGCCCCCGTGGTCTCGGTGAGCCCGTACCCCTCGTAGATCTCGATCCCGGCGCCCGCGTAGAAGGAGGCGAGCCGGTGCCCGAGCGGGGAGCCGCCGCAGATCGCGTACCGCACCTTGCCGCCGAGCGCCGCGCGGATACGGCGGTAGACCAGCGGATCGTAGAAGGCGCGGGCGAGCCGGAGGCGGGTCGTGGGCCCGGGTCCGGTGCCGTGCCGCTGCTCCTCGACGGCCTCTCCGTACCGCCGTGCGATCGCCGCCGCACGGTCGAAGGACGCGGCCCGGCCCATCTTCTCGGCCGTGGCCCGGCCGGTGTTGAACACCTTCTCCAGGACGTACGGGATGGCGAGCAGGAAGGTCGGGCGGAACCCGCCGAGATCGGCGAGGAGTTCGTCCGTGGTGAGGGCGGGCGCGTGGCCGAGCCGGACGCGGGCGCGCAGACAGCCGACGGCGACCATCCGCCCGAAGACATGGGCGAGCGGAAGGAAGAGCAGGGTCGACGCGGGCTCGTCGGTGAGGGACTTGAAGACGGGGTGGAGGAGTTCGATCGCGTTGTCGACCTCGGCGAAGAAGTTGCCGTGGGTGAGCGCGCAGCCCTTGGGGCGGCCGGTGGTCCCGGAGGTGTAGATGAGGGTGGCGAGGGTGTCGGGCCCGAGCACGCCCCGCCGTACGGAGACCTCCGCGTCGGGCATGTCCCGTCCGCGCTCGGCGAGTTGGCCGAGGTGATCCTTGTCGAAGACCCACAGGTGCCGCAGATCGGGCAGCCGGTCCCGCTCGGGCCCGAGCGCGGACGCCTGCTCGGCGGACTCGACGGCCAGCGCGACGGCCCCCGAGTCCTGGAGGATCCAGCGCAGTTGGAAGGCGGACGAGGTCGGATACACCGGCACCGTGACCAACCCGGCGGCCCACGCGGCGAAGTCGAGCAGCGTCCACTCGTAGGTCGTACGGGACATGATCGCGACGCGGTCACCCGGCCGCAGCCCCTCGGCGATCAGGCCCTTGGCGACCGCGAGCACCTGCGCGGCGAACTCGGCGGCCGTGACATCGGCCCAGGCGCCGGTCGGCCCCTTGCGTCCGAGGACCACGTCGTGCGGGGCGTCACGGGCGTTGTCGAAGGGGATGTCGGCGAGCGAGCCATGGGTCACGGGGGCGACGAGCGGCGGGACATACGCCTCGCGGACCTCGCCGTCGAGTCGCTTGAGTTCGGGTTCGGCGCGGGAGATTCGTCCGTGGCCGGTCGTGGGGCCGGGGACCTGCCTGTCGCCGGGTCCGGCGCCCGGGACCTGGTGGTGTGACACATCGGGGACCTGGTGGCGTGACATGGGCGGCTCCTTGTCGTGCCGGTCGTGCCGGTCGTGCCGGTCGTGCCGGTCGTGCCGGGGGCATGAGACTCGTCTCGACCTGCTCCTGACCCCCGAGTAACCTTACTCAGAAGTAAATTTAGGGCCGAGGGGTGAGTTGGACAATGGCCAAGGGTCATCTGCGCGTCACCGGCACAACAGCGAACCGTTTCCCCACAGAAACCCCGTCCCTCCTTCCGTCCTTCATACGCGGCGCGTCCCGGTCACCGTTCAAACGGCCGCGCCCCGACGCGCCGTTGCCGTCCGGCCGCGTGACCCGGCCCGCCGTCCGCGCCGACCCCCGGCGGCTGGCCGCGTACGAGCGGATCTGCGGGTTCGCGACCGGGCGGGACGCGCTGCCCGTGACCTATCCGCACGTCCTCGGGTTCCCGCTCGCCATGCGGTTGATGTCCGCGCGTGACTTCCCGCTGCCGCTGCTCGGTCTGGTCCACACGTCGATCGAGATCGTCCAGCACCGGGCGATCGGTCCCGGCGAGGAACTCGAACTCACCGTGTACGCGGAGGGGTTGGCGCCCCATCGGAAGGGCACGGAGGCGACGGTGGTGACGGGGGCGCGGGTCGGCGGGGCGGCGGTGTGGGAGTCGCGCAGTACGTATCTGGCGCGGCACGGGACTTCGGCGAAGGACGCGGCAACCGGCACCGGCGCCGGTACCGGATTCGAACCGCTGCCCGCCCGTGCCGAATGGCGTCTCTCCGGGGACCTCGGTCGGCGCTACGGCGCCGCGTCAGGGGACCGCAACCCGATCCATCTGCATCCGCTGAGCGCCCGCCTCTTCGGTTTCCCGAGGGCCGTCGCACACGGCATGTGGACGGTCGCCCGCTGCCTCGCGGCCCACAGTACGGACGGTCCCGTACGGGTGCGGGCCGACTTCAGGGCGCCGGTGCTGCTGCCGGCGACGGTGACGTACGGGGCGAGCGGCGCGGCGTTCGACCTGCGGAGCGGCGATGACGGCGGGCGGCTTCATGTGCGGGGCGAGGCACGGCCGTTGGACCTGCCATTGGACCCACCGTTGGACCCTCGCCCCTGAGCGGTGAGCGGTGAGCGGTGAGTGGTGAGCGGTGAGCGGTCAGCCGGTCTGCGCGGTGCGGCCGGCGGAGCCCTGCGCGGCGGAGGCACGGGCCGCGTCGTCCGCCACGTCCTCCTGGGTGCGGTTCGCCTCCATGCTCGCCTTCGCCCGGTCGACCCGGTCGATGATCTGCGCGGACGCACGGTCGCGCTGTCCGCGCAGGACGATGAAGCTGACCGGCGCCGAGATCACCATGGCGAGCAGAAGGACCCACAGGAAGTTGGAGCCGCCGAGGCCACGCGGGAGTACGCCGACGTAGACCAGGCCCCAGACGAACACGAAGGAGCCCACGAAGATACCGAGGCGCATCAGCGTGTAGCGGAGCATGTCAATCCACTCTTCCGTTCAGAAAATGGGCGCCTCCCCAGTGAAGCACGGGGTGTCCGGGGAGCGGCAGGCGGGTCGCGGCGGTGCGACTCCGGCGCCGGGCGGGGGGCGCCGAGTCACGTCAGGCACTGGCCCCCGGCCCTCAGCCCTCGGCCCCGGGTCACGTCAGGGTCAGCAGCATGGTGATGTCGTCGCGGTCGTCGCCCGGGGCCACCCGGATCGCGGCGGGTACCCGACCGACCTCCTTGTAGCCGCAGGAGGCGTAGAACTGTTCCAGTCCGAGGCCGCCTCGGCAGCCGAGCCGCACCGCCTCTATGCCGTCCAGGTCCCGCGCGGCGCGTTCCACGGCGGCCAGCAGATCGCGCCCGTACCCCTTGCCCTGGTGCCGTGGATGCACCATCACCGTGTACAGCCACACCCAGTGCCGCATCAGACGGTGGCTGTTGTGCGCGAGGAACGCGGTCGCGGCGACGGCGCCGGTGTCGTCCCGGCCGATGAGCAGCCGCATGCGCCCCTCGGCCATCACCGTGAGCTGCCGCAGCCACTCGGGCCGTATGTCGTCGGGCGTGACGGGCGGGACGAAACCGACGGCGCCGCCCGCGTTCGACACGTCCGTCCACAGGGCGAGTACGCCGTCGCGCAGGTCGGGACCGACGGGCGGGTCCAGTTCGAAGCGGAGCGTCATGGCGGAACCGTCAGACCCGCATGGCCTGCGGGGCCTCACGACGATCCCGGTCCGGTCCCTCGTACTCGCGGATGATCTCGTACCGCGTGTTCCGCTCGACCGGCCGGAAGCCCGCGTCGCGGATGAGGTCGAGCAGGTCCTCGCGGGTCAGCTTGTTCGGCGTACCGAAGTTGTCGGCGTCGTGCGTGATCTTGTACTCGACCACCGAGCCGTCCATGTCGTCGGCGCCGTGCTGGAGGGCGAGTTGGGTGGTGTGGATGCCGTGCATCACCCAGAAGCACTTGACGTGCGGGACGTTGTCGAAGAGGAGCCGCGAGACCGCGAAGGTCTTCAGGGCCTCGGCGCCGGTCGCCATGGTGGTGCGCGCCTGGAGGCGGTTACGGACCTTGCCGTCCTGCATGTCCACGAAGTCGTGCTGGTAGCGCAGCGGGATGAAGACCTGGAACCCGCCGGTCTCGTCCTGGAGTTCGCGCAGCCGCAGTACGTGGTCGACGCGGTGCCGGGGCTCCTCGATGTGCCCGTACAGCATGGTCGAGGGGGTCTTCAGACCCTTCTCGTGCGCCAGGCGGTGGATCCGCGACCAGTCCTCCCAGTGCGTGCGGTGGTCCACGATGTGCTGGCGGACCTCCCAGTCGAAGATCTCCGCGCCGCCACCGGTCAGCGACTCCAGACCGGCGTCGATCAGCTCGTCCAGGATCTCCGACGCGCTCAGCCCCGAGATGGTCTCGAAGTGATGGATCTCGGTGGCCGTGAACGCCTTGAGCCCGACGTTCGGCAGGGCCTCCTTGAGGGCCTTCAGCGAGCGCGGGTAGTAGCGCCAGGGCAGCGTCGGGTGCAGGCCGTTGACGATGTGCAGCTCGGTGAGGTTCTCGTTCTCCATGGCCTTCGCCAGGCGTACGGCCTCCTCGATCCGCATCGTGTACGCGTCCTTCTCACCCGGCTTGCGCTGGAAGGAGCAGTACGCGCACGAGGCGGTGCACACATTCGTCATGTTGAGGTGCCGGTTGACGTTGAAGTGGACCACGTCACCGTTCTTGCGGGTCCGTACCTCGTGCGCGAGGCCGCCGAGCCACGCCAGGTCGTCGGACTCGTAGAGCGCGATACCGTCCTCACGGCTCAGCCGCTCCCCGGCCGCGACCTTCGCCTCCAGCTCCCGCTTGAGCCCCGCGTCCATGCCCTTCACGTCCTACCTCTTCCTGTGAGCGACCTGCACCACCGTACGCTCAGACCTCTTCGGGCAGCTCTCCGACCCGGTTCTCCCACTTCGTGGAGAGCACGATCGTGGTCCGCGTACGGGACACGCCCTTGGTGCCGGACAGCCGGCGGATCGTCTTCTCCAGACCGTCGACGTCGCTCGCGCGGACCTTGAGCATGAACGAGTCGTCGCCCGCGATGAACCAGCAGTCCTCGATCTCGCTCAGGTCCCGCATGCGCTGCGCCACGTCCTCGTGGTCGGCGGCGTCCGACAGGGAGATGCCGATGAGGGCGATGACCCCGAGGCCGAGCGACGCGGAGTCGACGGTCGCGCGGTAGCCCGTGATGACGCCGGCCGCCTCCAGACGGTTGATCCGGTCGGTGACGCTGGGCCCGGAGAGGCCGACGAGCCGCCCGAGTTCGGCGTAGGAGGCCCTGCCGTTCTCCCGCAGGGCCTGGATGAGCTGCCTGTCCACGGCGTCCATAGGTCCGATGCCTTTCATTGTTCAGCGGTCCTGCGAGTTTACGTGTAGAATCTAAGGCATGCAGGGTTGAAACCCTGCGAATCTTTCAAGATTCGCGAGAATTTCCGTGAATCATCACCGTAGACACCTGTCAGGAGTGAGTGTCCCCGTGTACACGATCGAGATGGCCTACGCCCGTATGCGTGAGCTTCAGGAGCTGGCCGACCGCTCGCGTGCCCATCAGCCCACCACGACCCGCCGCGCGGGCACCGGCCGGAAGCGGCGGCGCTCCGCTGGGGGTGCGGGAGGTTCGGTCGCCTGACTCCGGGCCGCCGGAGACTCCGGTGACCGATTGCGCAGTTCCCCGCGCCCCTGAAGGTTCTCGCCGCTGAGGGGTCCGGTCGCTTGGCTGCGGGTCCCCGGAGACTTCGGTGACCGGTCGCGCAGTTCCCCGCGCCCCTGGAGAGGGTTCCCCTCGGTGGGAATCTTGCCGCTGCAAGCGGCGTCCGTGGCATCGGTGACCGGTCGCGCAGTTCCCCGCGCCCCTGGAGGGGCTTGCCGCTATGGGCGTGCGCCACGGCCCAGTTCTCCCTCCCAGCGGCGGTACAGCCGGTGCGGCACCTCTGCCGCGTCCAGCGTCCGCCCCGCGACGAAGTCCACCAGATCCTGGATGTGCGTCGCGCCCGCGTAGAACGCCGGTGAGGCGGGCAGTACGACCGCGCCCGCCTCGTCCAGCGTCACCAGATGCCGCAGCGTCTGCCCGTTGAGCGGGGTCTCCCGGACGGCGACGACCAGCCGCCGCCCCTCCTTGAGCGTCACGCTCGCCGCGCGCTGCAACAGGTCCTTCGACAGGCCGAGCGCGACCCCGGCCACACATGCCGTGGACGCCGGCACGATCAGCATGCCGCGGGTCGCGTACGAACCCGAGGAAGGGCCGGCCGCGAGGTCACCGGCTGCCCAGTGCCGTACGCCGTCCAGGTCCGGCGCCGGAAAGGTGTGCGGTTTGCCGTCCGCGCCGCGGGTCAGCCACTCGCGCAGGTCGTCGCGCCAGCGCGCGTCACGGAACGCGATTCCCGTCTCGTCGAGAAGCGTCAGCCGTGACGCGCGCGAGACGATCAGATCGACGGATTCGCCTGCCGCGAGCAGTGCCCGTAGTACGGACGCGGCGTACGGCGTGCCCGAGGCCCCGGACACCCCGACGACCCAGGGCCGACGCCCGCCCCCTGTCTGCTCCTTCACCTGGTCCACAGCCCCGAGCCTATCCGGCACCCCGGGAAGGCAAATCCGGGCGTCGACCCTCCGGGCCAGGCGAAGGCCACTCCCTGCCGGGGCGCGAGAAGGCCACCCCCTGCCGGGTCGCGTGAGGGCGCTCCCTTCGCACCCGTCACAGCGGCGCCCATTCCCGCACGGCTGAAGGACACCCCCTTCGCATCCCGGCACGACGGAAGCGGCCCCGGACCCGGCGTCCTGCGCATCCGCCCCAGCGGAAGCGGCCACGGACCCGGTGAAGGGCACCACCCTCAAACCCGCCACGGCGGAAGCGGCCCGGCCGGATCGGTGAAGGGCACCGCCCTTCAAACCCGCCGCGGCAGCGCTCAACCACCACACGCCCTACCGGCGGTGCCGAGCCGCCCCCTGCGGGTGCTGCTTCCCACACCGCCGAACACCCCGCATGGGGCTTCTCGCCGTCGCGACGGAAGAAGAAACCGGGCCCCGGCCCCGAAGCCGCCCGGCACTCATTCCCGAACCGGTGTAGGGCACCGCCCTTCGCATCCGCCCCAGCGGAAGAGACCCCGGATCGGTGAAGGGCTCCGCCCTTCAAACCCGCCGCCGCAGCGCTCAACCACCACACGCCCTACCGGCGGGTGCCGAGCCCACCCCGCGGGTGCTCGGATCGGTGAAGGGCTCCGCCCTTCAAATCCGCCGCGGCGGCGCTCAGCCGCCGCGTGCCTGTCCGGCGGTGCCGAGCCGAGACCCGCCCTCCCCCGGGTTGTGTGAAGGGCGGAGCCCTTCGAAACCCCCGTGCCGGAACCGGCGTTCAGGGACCCTGCTCAACCAGCGGAGCGTCCGGCGCTGGGGACAGTGCCACGATCGCCTCGCTCGTGTGGACCAGGAACGTCAGGGACTCCTGGAAGTACAGGGTGACGCTCGTCGCGTCGTGGGAGAGGTAGCCGATCGACAGGTCCTGGCCGAGCCGCAGTTCGTAGTCGCCACCCCGCGCCGACATCAAGAACGCCCCGTCGATCGCCGGCGCCCACACGATCTCACCGTCGAGCAGCCGGGCCAGATGCTCGTGGATCGGGTACCCGTGGTCCGACGTCTCGCTGACAGCGGTGTATGCGTCGGCGCTCAGCGCGAGCGTGTACGGACCGCCGACCCCGGCGAGCCGCAGCTCCGACACGGCCTGGCTGACGGCGTCCGGATACGCGCGGGCGTCACCCGGCAGCACCAGCGGCGGGTTGGACGAGCTGGCGCGGATCCCGGTGATACCGGCCGCCGAGTATCCCTCGAAGATCGCCCGGTCCTCGGCGAACGCGATCCGCCGGGCGGCGTCCTTGACGGGCTGCCAGTCCGCGTCCTGCGCACCCCGCTCCACGTCGTCCACCTGCTGCCGGTGCACGGTGAACGGAACCCGCAGCTCCACCACGGGCTGGGCGATCCGGCTGTGCGCGAGGACATCCTCGGCGGGCGCGGTGACGGGCGTACGGTGCCCGGTGCCGACGGCGGCCAACTCGGGCCCCGCGGCGTCCGGCACGTCCACGATGCGGCGCGCGGCGACATGGCGCTTGAACGTGCGCCGCGCCTCGTTCTCCAGATCGGCCCAGGCGGCGCCGGAGATCGGGGCGAGTTCGCGGTGCAGGTTGTTCATGACGGCGCGCTCCTCTTCAGGTCGCCGATCCCGAGGGAAGCGTCGGCGGGGACGGTGACGGGCACGGGCACGGGGCCGGACACGGTGGGCGTCGAATCGGAGGCCGCTTCGGCGCCGGCCGCTTCCGGCGCGGGCGGCGGGTCGTCGAGGAAGTCGGCGGTCGGCGCGTAGAAAAGGGTGCCGGTGACGGCGGTCGAGAAGTCCAGGATCCGGTCGTGCGAGGACGGCTCACGCCCCAGGAACATGTTCCGCAGCATCTCCTCCGTCACCTCCGGAGTCTTCGCGTACCCGATGAAGTACGTGCCGAACTCGCCCTGCCCCGGACTGCCGAACGGCATGTTGTCCCGCAGGATCTTCCGCTCGGTGCCGTCGGGCTCGGTGATCGTGGTGAGGTCGAGATGCGAACCGGGCGCGTCCAGCTCGACGTTGGTGAGCTTCGTCCGGCCGATGATCTGCTCCTGCGCCTCGACGGACAGGGCGTTCCAGCCGTCGAGGTCGTGCACGTACTTCTGCACGATGACGTACGAGCCGCCCGCGAAGTCCTGGTCCTCGGCGCCGACGAGCGCGGCGGCGTCCGCAACCGGCCCGGTCGGATTCTCGGTGCCGTCCACGAAGCCGAGCAGATCGCGGAAGTCGTAGTACGAGAAACCCTGGACCTCGTCCCGGACGGTGACCGAGCCCCGCAGCCGCCGCATGATCTGCGCGGCCAGGCCGAAACAGAGGTCCTGTCCGGTGGCCCGGATATGGAAGAGCAGATCGCCGGGGGT
The DNA here is from genome assembly GCF_042886315.1 of Streptomyces sp. NPDC058001. Lineage (NCBI taxonomy): Bacteria > Bacillati > Actinomycetota > Actinomycetes > Kitasatosporales > Streptomycetaceae > Streptomyces > Streptomyces sp. NPDC058001. The sequence continues at coordinate 67,015 of NZ_JBHVQT010000001.1, read as the reverse complement.
CGCCACGGCGTGGTGGCGGGGGCCCGTCAGCTCGACGAAGGGGTGCAGCTCGGCCGGGCGCGGACCGTCGAACAGCCGGTCCCACGCGGCGGATCCCACCCCGGCCACACAGCTCAGCCCGTCCTCGGGCCGGCCGAACCCGAGGGCACGCACCAGCCCGGCGAGATCCCCGAGCAGATCGCGCACGTCGTCCTCGCCGCCCGGGTCGACGGTCAGTACGAGAAAGTGGGCGGCCCTGGTGAGGGGGCCGAGGACGTCCTGCGGAACGGGGTCCGAGGTCGGCACGGTGAATCCTCCCGGTCGTTCCGGTCGTTCCAGCCATTCCGGTCACTGCTCGGGATGCACTCCGTACCGGAGGGCACCAGCATGCCCGCACGGGCCGGGGCGTGCATCCCGTGTACGGCACCGGACGGAATCGGACGGAATCGGCTGGAACCACGGCGGGGAGCCGGGCGTTGAGGAAGGCAGAGAGGGAAGACGTCACGGATGACGTCGGCGGAGGACCGGTCGAAGGGGCTCGGGGCGGGCGAGGGACGGGACGGGCGAGGGGACGGGGAGGACAGCGATGGCATTCGACACACCGAGGCCGTACGGGCAGCCGTACGGCACCCCGGGCGAGCGGCCGGACGACGGCGGGCGCTCCCGTGGCGGGGGCCTTCGCGGAAGGGGCCTGCGCGGCAGGGACCTTCGCGGCGGACGGGCGATGACGGCCGGCAAGGTGATGCTGGTCTGGGTGGCGCTGCTGTGGATCCTGGAGGGCGTCGACACGGCGACGAACCACGCCCTGGACACCTACGGCATCACACCCCGCCGCCTCACCGAACTGCGGGACATCGTCCCGGCGGCGTTCCTGCACGGCAGTTGGGACCATGTGGCGTCCAACACCGTGCCCCTGCTGATCCTCGGCTTCATCGCCGCCCTCGCGGGGATACGGAGATTCGCCGCCGTCGTCGCCACGGTGATCGTGGTCAGCGGCCTCGGCGTCTGGCTGACGGCTCCGCCGAACACGGTGACGCTGGGCGCGTCCGGTGTGGTCTTCGGCCTCTTCGGCTATCTCCTGGTGCGCGGCTTCGTGGACCGCAGACCGCTGGACATCGTGGTGGGCGTGATCGTCGCGGCGGTCTACGGCTCGATCCTGTGGGGCGTGCTGCCGACGGACTCCGGTATCAGTTGGCAGGGCCATCTGTTCGGGCTGATCGGCGGTGTCCTCGCGGCCTTCTTCTTCCGGCGGCCCCGGGAGATCACGGCGACACCGCGCACGGCACCGCCGTACATACCCTGAGTCGCGGCCTCAGACCGTCAGACCGCGCACCAGCAGGTCGAGCAGCGCGCACACGAACAGGGCGATCCCGATGAAGCCGTTCGTGGTGAAGAAGGCGCGGTTCAGCCGGGAGAGGTCGTTCGGGCGGACGATGGAGTGCTCGTAGAGGAACGCCATGGCGACGATCACCAGACCGAGCCAGAAGAAGAACCCGGCACCGGTCGCCATCGCGTACCAGACGAACAGCGCCATGGTGATCACGTGGCACACCCGGGCGCCGTACAGCGCGGCGGGGATGCCGAAGCGGGCCGGGACCGACTTCACGCCGTGCGCGCGGTCGGCCTGGACGTCCTGGGAGCCGAAGATCAGGTCGAAGCCGCCGATCCAGACGCCGACGGCGAGTCCGAGGATCACCGCGTCCCAGTCCCAGGAGCCGGTGATCGCGATCCAGGCGCCGACCGGGCCCATGGCCTGGGCGATACCGAGGATGGCGTGCGGGAAGTTCGTGAACCGCTTGCCGTAGGGGTAGACGACCATCGGGACGACCGCGATGGGCGCGAGCGCGAGACAGAGGGGGTTCAGCAGGGCGGCGGCACCGAGGAAGAGGACGACGGCGACGAGTGCGCCGGTCCACGCGGAGCGTACGGAGACGGCGCCGGTGACGATCTCGCGGCCTGCGGTGCGGGGGTTGCGGGCGTCGATCTCGCGGTCGATGATCCGGTTGCAGGCCATCGCGAAGGTCCGCAGCCCGACCATGGCGAGGGTGACCAGCAGCAGTCGGCCCCAGTGGATGTTCTTGTCCCACTGGAACATGGCGGTGAGGGCGGCGATATAGGCGAAGGGCAGCGCGAACACCGAGTGCTCGATCATGACGAGCCGCAGGAACGACTTGACCTTGCCGGCGGGGCGGGCGGGCCCGGCACCTCCGATGAGCCCTTCGGCGGCGGAACTCACAGCCCGTACTCCTTCCAGCGGCGGTCGACCGTGGCCGCCGTCTCCGGGTCGGGCAGCACCATGTCCGGCCAGCCGCCGTCGCGGGTGTAGCCCTCCTCGGGCAGCTTCTTGGTGGCGTCGATGCCGGCCTTGCCGCCCCAGAACTGCTGGTAGGAGGCGTGGTCGAGATGGTCGACGGGGCCTTCGACGACGGACAGGTCGCGGGCGTAGTCGACATTGCCGAGGGCGCGCCAGGCCACCTCGTGCAGATCGTGCACGTCGCAGTCGGAGTCCACGACGACGATCAGTTTGGTCAGGGACATCATGTGGGCACCCCAGATGGCATGCATGACCTTCTGGGCGTGCTTCGGGTACTTCTTGTCGATCGAGACGATCGCGCAGTTGTGGAAGCCGCCGGCCTCGGGCAGGTGGTAGTCCACGATGTCCGGCACGATGATCTTGAGCAGGGGAAGGAAGAACCGTTCGGTGGCGCGGCCCAGGGGGCCGTCCTCCAGCGGGGGGCGGCCGACGACGGTCGACTGGAGGAGCGGTCGCTTGCGCATGGTGACGCAGTCGATGGTGAGCGCGGGGAAGGGTTCCTGCGGGGTGTAGAAGCCGGTGTGGTCGCCGAAGGGGCCCTCGGGGAGCATCTCCCCGGGTTCGAGCCAGCCCTCCAGGACGACCTCGGCCTGCGCGGGGACCTGGAGCGGCACGGTCTTGCAGTCGACCATCTCGATGCGCTTGCCCTGGAGGAAACCGGCGAAGAGGTACTCGTCGATGTCGCCGGGGAGCGGGGCGGTGGCGGCGTAGGTCACGGCGGGCGGGCAGCCGAAGGCGATGGCGACGGGCAGCTTCTCGCCCCGGCGGGCGGCGACCTGGTAGTGGTTGCGGCTGTCCTTGTGGATCTGCCAGTGCATACCGATGGTGCGGCGGTCGTGGCGCTGGAGCCGGTAGAGCCCGAGGTTGCGGATGCCGCTGTCCGGGTCCTTGGTGTGGGTGAGACCCAGATTGAAGAAGGAACCGCCGTCCTGCGGCCAGGTGAACAGCGCGGGCAGCGCGTCCAGATCGACGTCGTCACCGCGCAGCACCACCTCCTGCACGGGTCCGTCCTTGACCTTCTTCGGCGGTACGTGGGCCATGGCGCCGAGCTTGCCGAATGCCTCGCGGACGCCGACGAAGCCGTGCGGCAGCTCCGGCTTGAGCAGGCCGCCGATGCGGTCGCTGATCTCGGCGTACGACTTCAGGCCGAGGGCCTTCAGCAGGCGACGGTCGGTCCCGAAGACGTTCATCGCCAGCGGCATGGCGGAGCCCTTGACGTTCTCGAACAGCAACGCGGGGCCCTGGGCCTTCTGGACCCGGTCGACGATCTCCCCGACCTCCAGGTAGGGGTCGACTTCCACCTTGACTCGCTTGAGATCGCCCTCGCGTTCCAGTGCGCGGAGCAGGGACCGAAGATCGTCGTAAGCCATGCGGTCCAGTATCCGGTACCGGTTACCCTGGCCCCGTCACCGGGGCCGCGCTGCGGCCCACCGTCACATTCCGGGGGTTCGGACCACCATGCTCAGGTATCTGCCCACTCTGCTGGTACTGGCGCTGTGGATCTACGCGTTCATCGACTGCCTGAACACACCGGAGGAAGAGGTCAAGCACCTCCCGAAGGTGGTCTGGGTGATCATCGTGCTGCTCTTCGGCACGGTGCTGCTCGGCCCGATCGCGTGGCTGGTCGCAGGCAAGGTCCGCAAAGCCCCCGCCGGCGGCGCGACCCCGTCGGAATGGCACCGCAACCACCGCACGGAGTTCGTCGCCCCCGACGACAACCCGGACTTCCTGAAATCCCTGAAGGAAGAGAACAAGAAGGACGAAGCCCTCCTGAAGGACTGGGAAGCCGACCTCCGCCGCCGAGAGGAAAACCTCCGCCGCAACGGAGAGACCCCCAACCCGGAAGAAGACCCCAAGCCGTAACCTCCGGCGGACAACCGGAAAAACCCCGCCTGCGGCGCGCCCCCCTGCCGGGGTACACCCCACGCAGTCCGCCGTAACCTCCGCCAGAACCCGCCTGCGGCCGGAAGCATCGACCCTGACGGGTCCGGAGGCGCGCACCGTACAGCCCGCCGAATACCCGAGACTGTTCCAGCCCCGGCGGGGTTGACTCCGCCACAGGCGCGAGGCCGTCCGCGCCGCAGGCGCGAGGTTGGTCCCGCCGCAGGCGGGTTTCTCTCCCGCCCCAGCGGCGCTCAGCCCCCGGCGAGAGTGTCCGGCGGTGTGGGGACGGGCCCGGGACCCGCTCCGGGGTTCATTGGCGCCACACCGAAAAGGGGCTCCCGCCCCGGCGGGTTTGGTTCTTTGCGCCGCAGCGGCGCTCAGCCCCGGCGGGGGCGTCGGAACGGGGCACGCTCCGCCACCGACAGGCGCGGCCCGCGCTCCCGCCACAGGCGCGAGACAGTTCCCGCCGCACGCGCAAGGCTCTTCCCGCCCCGGCGGGGTTGACTCCGCCGCAGGCGCGAGACCGTCCGCGCCGCAGGCGTGAGGTTGGTCCGCCGCAGCGGTGGTCAGCCCCCGGCGGGGGTGTCCGGCGGTGTGGGGCAGGCATCCGATGGGGGGTATGGGGGGGCACCCCCCATACGACCGGTCTATACGCCTGCGTACGAGTGTTTGCCGGTGACGAAGATGTTGACTCCGTAGTAGTTGAAGAGCCAGCAGCCGAAGGCGATCAGGGCCAGGTAGGCGGCCTTGCGGCCCTTCCAGCCGGCGGTGGCGCGGGCGTGCAGGTAGCACGCGTAGGCAATCCAGGTGATGAAGGACCAGGTCTCCTTCGGGTCCCAACCCCAGTACCGACCCCACGCGTCGCCGGCCCAGATCGCCCCGGCGATGATCGTGAAGGTCCACAGCGGGAACACGGCGGCGTTCACCCGGTACGAGAACTTGTCCAGCGTCGCCGCCGCGGGCAACCGCTCAAGGACCGACGTGGCGAACTTCCCGGGCGTCCCCCCGCTCGCGAGCTTGTTCTCGTACGAGTCCCGGAACAGGTACAGGATCGTGCTGACGGCACCCACGTAGAAGACCGCGCCGCAGAAGATGGCCGTCGAGACGTGGATCCACAGCCAGTACGAGTGGAGCGCGGGCACGAGCTGGTCGCTGGCCGTGTAGAGGACGGTGACGGCGAGTCCGAGGTCGAGCAGGACCGTGGTGACCAGCGGGAGCCCGATCCAGCGGACGTTCTTCTTCAGCGCGAGCAGCGCGAGGTAGACACCGACGGCGACCGTGGTGAAGGTGATGTTGAACTCGTACATGTTGCCCCACGGCGCCCGCTGCACCGACAGGGCGCGGGTGACGACACCGCCCGCCTCGACGAGGAACGCGAGCGCGGTGAGCGAGACCGCGATCCGGCCGTACAGGTCGCCCTGCGCGTCACCGCCCGAGGCACCGGGACCGTCCGGCACGTCACGCGTGCCGGCCGCGGACCGGGTGATGACCTGGGGCCGTTCCAGAACGGTCGTACCGCCCTCGGACCGCACGGTCACGGCGGGCCCGGCACCGGCGGCGCCCTTGCCGGAGCCGGAGCCCGAGCCGGAGCCGGAGGTCGCGGTCAGCGCCGCGGCCGTACGGCCGACCTTGCTGCGGCTACCGAAGACCCACTCGGCCAGATGCGCGAAGAAGGCCAGTGTGTAGACGGCCATCGCGGAGTAGATCAGCACATTGCTGATCTGCGCCAGGTTTTCGTTGGTTGCGGCGGCGAGAGTCACTTCTCTGCCCCTTCGACGGGTACGACTGGGGTGTCGGGGTCGGTGGCCGTGGGCGGGCTGCCCCCGGTCGATGTGGGTGCCGTGGGTGCCGTGTCGTGCACGGCACCGGCGAGTTCGGAGAGTTCCTCGGGCACCTTCGCGGACTCGCTGCGGCCGAGCCCGGCCATCTCGACGACGGTGACCCCGTCGGCTCCGGTGGTGGCCCGCACCCACACGCGGCGGCGCTGGATGAAGAGGGAGCCGGCGAGTCCGGCGATGGCTGCGAGCGCGGCGCCGAGCGCCCAGCCGCTGCCGGGCTGACGGGTGATCTGGAAGCCGGCCCACTCCCGGATGTCCTTCTCGAAGGTGATCGAGCCGGCGCCGTTCGGAAGCTCCATGGTCTCGCCGGGCCGCAGCCGCGTCTTGAGCAGCTCACCCTTGGAGTCCTTGAACTCCTTCAGCTTGGTCTTGTCGAGCTGGTACACGTTCTGCGGCAGCCCCGCGTCGACGCCGAGGGAGCCGTGGTACGCGGACAGCGCGAGGACGGGGTAGTCGAGCGCCGGGAACTGGGAGAGCATCTGGCCCTGCCCGAAGCCCGCGAAGGTCGGCACGAAGAAGGCGTTGAACCCGAGCTGTTCCTTGGTGCCGTTCTTGTCGCGGTAGCCGTCGAGCACCTTGATGGCGCCGGACGAGGTGACGTTCGAGTCGAGCGGCAGCAGCGGCACGGCCTGGCTGAAGACGACCTTGCCGCGGCCGTCCCGGACGGTGACGACGGGCGCGTACCCGTGACTGACGAGGTAGACCTTGGAACCGTTGATCTCCAACGGCTCGTTGACCTTGATAAGCCGTTTCTGCTCGGCACCGTCGACGCCTTTGCTGTACGTGACGTCCGCCTGGTACGTGCGCGGGGTGCCCTTGTTGGGTCCGGTGGGCTCGTAGCTGCCCTCGAACTTGTCGAGGCGGAAGCTGAACGGTTCCAGCTCGTCGGGCGTGAAGAGGTTGCCGGACTTGAAGTCGTCGTACTGCGTGAGCGTGTTGGAGAAGCCGTCGCCCTCCAGGATCAGCTTGTTGCCCTCGGACTTGAGGAGCTGGCCCGCGGCGAAGGCGATCAGCATCACGATCAGCGCGATATGGAAGAGGAGGTTCCCGGCCTCGCGGAGATAGCCCTTCTCGGCGGCGACGGCGTCCCCGGCGAGGTGCGCGCGGAAACGGCGCCCCTTCAGCAGGGTGAGCGCGGCCTCACGTACCCGCTCGGGTTCCGCGTCGGTGCGCCAGGTCGCGTAGGCCGGCAGCCGGGTCAGCCTGCGCGGCGCGCCCGGCGGGCGGCTGCGGAGCTGGCCGACGAACTGCCAGGTGCGGGGCACGATGCAGCCGATGAGCGAGACGAACAGCAGGATGTAGATCGCCGAGAACCACACCGAGCTGTAGACGTGGAAGAGGCCGAGCTTGTCGTAGAGCGGCCCGAGCGTGTCGTGGCTCTTGCGGAACTCGTCGACCCGGAAGTCGTCGGTGCCGCTCTGCGGGATGAGGGAGCCGGGGATCGCGCCGAGCGACAGGAGCAGCAGCAGGATCAGGGCGACCCGCATCGAGGTGAGCTGCCGCCAGAACCAGCGGGCCCAGCCGATGACGCCGAGCGCGAAGAAATTGGTCGCGGAGTCCTCGACGGGGGCGGTGGACAACTGCGAGCCGGCGGCGCCGAGATCGCGGTCGTCGGCGGCGGCCTGGGCGCGGTCGGCTTCGGCCTGTGCTCGCTCGCCGTCCGTCTTGATGTCGCTCATGGATCAGATCCCCACCGTGAAGCCGTTGGACCAGACCTGCATCTCCTGGACGATGCTGTCCCACGCGCCGGTCAGCAGCAGCAGCCCGGTCGCGATCATCATGCCGCCGCCGATCCGCATCACCCACGCGTAGTGGCGCTTGACCCAGCCGAAGGTGCCGAGCGCCTTGCGGAAGGCGATCGCCGCGACGACGAAGGGGAGCCCGAGGCCGAGGCAGTACGCGACCGTCAGTATGGCCCCGCGGCCCGCGCTCGCCTGGTCCATCGCGAGCGCGTTCACGGAGGCGAGGGTCGGGCCCACGCACGGGGCCCAGCCGATTCCGAAGAGGGCGCCGAGTACCGGGGCGCCCGCGAGACCCGCGGCCGGCCGCTTGTGGAAGCGGAACTCACGCTGGGTCAGCCAGGGCATCAGGCCCAGGAAGAACACCCCGAGCAGCACCATCAGCACGCCGAGCACCCTCGACAGGGTCTCCTGGTGCTCCTTGAGCGTTTCGCCGAAGAAGCCGAACAGGGCGCCGCCGGAGACGAACACGACGGTGAAGCCGAGCACGAACAGTCCGGCGCCCGCCGCCATCCGCCCGCGTCTGGCCTCCGCCAGATCGGTGCCGGAGACCCCGGTGACGTACGAGAGGTAGCCGGGGACGAGGGGCAGGACGCAGGGCGAGAAGAAGGAGACGAGACCGCCGAGTACCGCGATCGGCAGGGCGAGCAGCAGGGCCCCGCTGAAGACGGTCTGGTTCAGGTCGCCGACCGCGGCGAGTGCGCTCACACCGATCACTTCTCCGCGATCAGCGGCTTGAGGATGGAGCGCAGTTTCTCCTCGCTGAGCGCCGTCAGCGACCGGACGGCGATCTTGCCGTCGCGGTCGAGTACGACGGTGGAGGGGATCGACTGCGGGTTGAGCGTGCCCTTCGGGAAGCGGAGCATCAGCTTGCCCATCGGGTCGTAGAGGCTCGGGTAGGTGACGCCGAAGTTCTTCTCGAACTCCTTGGCCGGGGCCCGGTCGGTGTCACGGGTGTTGATGCCGACGAACTCGACGCCCTGTGCCTTGGACTCCTTGGAGACCTTGGCGAAGCCGGGTGCCTCCGCGCGGCAGGGCGGGCACCACGAGCCCCAGATGTTCAGGACGACGATCTTCCCTTTGAGGTCCGTGACGTCGAGCTGCTTGCCCTCCAGGGTCTCGCCGTCGAGCTGCGGACCGCTCTTGCGGTCGGCCTTCTTGACGGTGGCGACGCCGTCGGAGCCGGTGATGTAGTTGGTGTTCCCGGAGCCCCCGGAGGTGCCGCCCGAGGCGCACGCGGTCAGGGCGAGCGCGGCGGTCACGGCGCCGGCCGAGAGCAGGACGGCGCGGCCACTACGGGTGTGACGGCTCTGGGGGGTGCGGCGGGCGGCACTCATGTGAAAAGTTTCGCATGCCCGTTTCGGGGATCTTCCGCACCCCCCTCGGGGAGGAGAAACCGCCTATCAGGTGGCACTTCCGGTGTCCGGGGATGTATTGGTGCCGGTGCTCGACCCGCTCGCCGGGGCCTCCTTGAGGAAGGCGTTCCAGCCACCCGCCGGTTCCTGGCCCACGTCGAGCGTGCGGAGCTTCTCCAGGACCTCGGGGCGTTGGACGTCGAGCCAGTCCACGAACTGCCGGAAGGAGACCAGCCGTACATCCTTCTTGCCCGCCATGCGCCCCAGTGCTTCCTCGACGGCATCCATATAGATACCGCCGTTCCACTCCTCGAAGTGGTTGCCTACGAAGAAGGGCGCCCGGTTGGTCTCGTACGCGCGGCGGAACCCGGCGAGGTAGGCGCCCGCCGCCTGCTCGCGCCAGCGCGGGTAGTTCGCCGGGGGCGCCTTGGTCGAGTTCTGGGACTGGTTGGCGAGGATGTTGTAGTCCATCGAGAGAACCTCGAACGTGTGGCCGGGGAACGGGATGCCCTGGAGTGGCAGATCCCACACGCCGCCCTTCTTCCGCGGCCACTGCTGCCGCCCGCCCGGCGAGGACGCGTCGTAGCGCCAGCCCAGCGCGCGGGCGGTGGGCAGCAGGTTGTCCTGGCCGAGCAGACAGGGCGTACGGCCGCCGATGAGTTCCTTGTCGTAGTCGAAGGGCAGCGCGGGCAGATCGGTCCAGCCCGAGTTGGTACGCCAATTCTTGACAAAGGACTTGGCCTGGTCGATCTCGCTGCGCCACTGCGTCGGGGTCCAGTTGCCGACGGAACCGCCGCCGCCGCAGAAGTGCCCGTTGAAATGCGTGCCGATCTCATGCCCGTCGAGCCAGGCGCGCCGAAGGTTCTTCAGGGTGTCCTTGATATGGGCATCGGTGAGATACCCGATATCGGAGGCACCCACCGGGTTGTTCGGCGGGCGATAGAGGCGCTTCTTCGACTCGGGCAACAGATAGATCCCGGAGAGAAAGAAGGTCATGTGCGCGTCGTGGTCCTCGGCGAGCTGGAGGAAACGCGGGAAGAGACCATTTCCGACTTCACCCGCACCGTCCCAGGAAAAGACCACGAACTGCGGTGGAGTTTCCCCGGGTTCGAGCGGAACGGGCTTCGCGGGCTGCTTCGGCTGCTTTCCGGTGTACGCGGTCGAACCGTCCCCGAGCGGTTTGGCGGGGTGGCCCGTGGGACTGGGCTTGCCGCCGCCGGGCCGGTCGCCGCCCGTGTGCCCGGCTCCCGTACCGGAACCCGAACTGCCCTTGCTGCATGCGGCGAGGCCGAGTGCGGCGGCGGTGCCCGCGCCGAGCCCGAGCATGCCCCGGCGGCTGAGTCCCCGGCGATCGAGCCCCCGCCGCCGGGCGCCGCCACCTATGTCGCTGTCGGCGCCTGTGTCGCTGTCGGCGGCTATGTCACCGCGACCTATGTCATCGCCGCCTATGTCACCGCGGCCGTCCCCGTCGTCGCTTCCGTGTGCACTACCGCCGCCGCTTCCGCTTTCCGTACGGCTCCGGCTTCCCCCGCGGTCGATGTCCCGCATTCCGTCCGTCCCCTGATTCGTCGCGCCCCGTCGTGGTCCGTCCATTCCTGATGAACGACCTGTTAGAGGGCGCGCAGAACCCACGGGTTCCGATCACAGGAACATATGCCGGGGATTTTGCGGAGATGTAACTCACCGCGCGGGAAAGGCGCTCGGCTCGCTGGCGTATCGCTGACGCATCGCTTACGGATGCCTACGCTCTGCCCACGCGGTGCTTACGCTCCGAATGCCTTGTCCTTACCCTTCACCGGCTTGGCGCCCGCCAGAAGATGGGACGGTACGAGGTCCCTCGCCGGTTCCGTGTAGCCGACCGAGACGATGCGGTCGCCCTCGTAGGTGAAGGTCGTCAGGGACGCGAGGGTGCACTGGCGGCGGCGCGGGTCGTGCCACAGCCGGCGCCCCTCCACCGCGCTGCGCACGATCCAGATGGGCAACTGGTGGCTCACGCACACCGCTTCGTGCCCCCGGGCCGCGTCGCGGGCCGCGTCCAGGGCCGCCTTCATCCGGGCGACCTGCTCGATATAGGGCTCGCCCCAGGACGGCTTGAACGGGTTGACCAGGTGCTTCCAGTTCTCCGGCCGGCGCAGGGCGCCGTCGCCGACGCCGAAGGTCTTGCCCTGGAAGACGTTGCCCGCCTCCATCAGCCGTGCGTCGCTCGCCACATCGAGACCGTGCGCCTTGGCGATCGGCGCCGCCGTCTCCTGCGCGCGCTCCAGCGGCGAGGCGACGACATGGGTGATGTCGCGGGTCGCGAGGTGCTCGGCGACCCGGTCGGCCATCTGCCGCCCCAGCTCCGAGAGGTGGTAGTCGGGCAGCCGCCCGTAGAGGATCCCGTCAGGGTTGTGCACCTCGCCGTGCCGCATGACGTGCACGACGGTGCGCTCGGCTGTGCTCTCGGCTGCGGGCTCGGCTGCGCGTTCGACGCTGTCACTCATTCGGTGACCTCCGTGGCCTCGGCGGCGGCGCGGGCGGCGGCCGGGAGGGCCTCGGCGACGCGCTCGATCGCCCGCTCGTCGTGGGCGGTCGACACGAACCAGGACTCAAAGGCGGAGGGCGGCAGATAGACGCCCTGCGCGAGCATGGAGTGGAAGAACGCGGTGAACCGGAACGACTCCTGCCGCTTGGCGTCCTCGTAGTTCCGCACCTCGCCGTCCGTGAAGAACACCGAGAACATGTTGGAGGCGTTCTGCACCTGGTGCGCGACGCCCTCCTTGGTGAGCGCGTCCCCGACGAGCCCCCGCAGCCGGGCCGAGACGGCGTCGACCGTCGCGTACGCGGCGTCGTCGAGGAGGCGGAGCTGCGCCAGGCCCGCGGCGGTCGCGACCGGGTTCCCGGAGAGGGTGCCCGCCTGGTAGACCGGCCCGGCCGGGGCGAGCGCGGCCATGACGTCGGCGCGTCCGCCGAACGCGGCGGCCGGGAACCCGCCGCCCATCACCTTGCCGAAGGTCATGAGGTCCGGCTCGACGCCGTCGATCCCGAACCAGCCCGCCTTTGACGTACGGAATCCGGTCATCACCTCGTCGGAGATGTACAGCGCGCCATTGTCCCGGCAGAGCTGTTTCAGGCCCGCGTTGAACCCCGGTTCCGGCGGCACCACGCCCATGTTGCCGGGCGACGCCTCCGTGATGAGGCAGGCGATCTCACCAGGGTGCGCGGCAAAGGCGGCACGGACCGCGTCGAGGTCGTTGTACGGGAGTACGACGGTGTCGCCGGCCTGGGCACCGGTGACGCCCGGCGTGTCGGGGAGCGCGAACGTCGCGACACCGGAACCGGCGGCGGCGAGCAGCGCGTCGACGTGCCCGTGGTAGCACCCGGCGAACTTGATCACCTTGGCGCGTCCGGTGAATCCGCGCGCGAGACGGATGGCGGACATCGTCGCCTCCGTACCGCTGGACACCAGCCGGACCTGGGCGACCGGCGCCACCCGGGCCACGATCTCCTCGGCGAGCGCGACCTCGCCCTCGCCGGGCGTACCGAAGGACGTGCCGCGCACGACGGCGTCCTGGACGGCGGCGATCACCTCGGGCCTGGCATGGCCGAGGATCATCGGCCCCCAGGAGCACACCAGATCGACGTACTCACGGCCGTCGGCGTCGGTCAGATACGGGCCCGTACCGGACACCATGAAACGGGGTGTACCGCCCACGGCGCGGAACGCGCGCACGGGAGAGTTCACGCCGCCGGGCGTCACGAGGGCCGCGCGGTCGAACAGCGTCTGTGAGACGGGGGCTTCATATCGATAGGGCAGTTCGGTCATGACCTGCGGCTTCTCCGACTCCGGGGGCGGGTGACCTCCCCAGGGTAGGTCAGTGCTCCGACACCGCCCACGAGCGGAAGATCTCGGCCACCGAACGGCGCGCGGACACCCGCGTCGCACCACGACCGGCCCCCAGCCCGCTCGCGTCTGCGAAACTGGGCCTGCGTACGGACAGCTCACACGAGCCGTCGTGTCAGACGCGCCGTCATCCTGCGGACACATGTTTCACCGCACGTTTCGCCGGGCGGACGTGGGGGAGGTCACTGACACGATGATCGGGTTGCGCGGCCGGGGCCGTGCGCCTTAGAAAAGCAGTCGGGTGGAGATATGCATCGCGGTGGCGGACTGGGCGAGGGGACCGACGACCTGGGTCCCGGGCGTGCCCGGCGGGGAAAGCACCGGCGCGAGGCGGAGGCGGCGGGAGCGGCGGGAGCGCAGATCCCGTCGGCACGAGGCGGTGCGGAGCGGGCACACGCGGGAAGCAGGAGTGGGCGGGTGGGGGTGACGTACAAATATTTCGGTGCCCCGGACGGCGCCACAGCGGCACGTGTGCCGATTTCGATGCGCCCCGAGGAACTCGGCGGCGACGAACTCGGCATGGGCGGCATGTTCACCAAGATCAAGCCGGAGACGATGGCCGCGATGGTCCTCACGGGCATCGAGGGCATACCCCTGCACAAGGTCCCCCCGCTCGAACTGGTCGTCCTCCACCCGGACTACGCGGTGGTGAAGCTCCCCATGACCGTCGTCGACCCACTGCGCGGCATCGGCGAGGAGGCGGTGGGCGCGGCGGCGTTCATCTGGTCCACGGTCCCCGACCGCGGCGGCCCCCGCGACGCGTACAACGTCTATCAACTGCTGCACGAGTGGCAGGATTTCAGCCACCGTCTGCATGAGGCGGGGCATCAGCCTTATTGCCTTGTGTGGCCCTGAGCAGACCCGAGCAGACCTGAGCAGCAGCCTCAGTGCTTGGTGTGGCCCTGGGCCCTCGTACCGTTCGTGTCGGGCGGTAGGGGCACCGTGAAGCCGATGGTGGCTCCGCCGGAGGGGCGCAAGGACGCGAAAGCGGTGCCTCCGTGGGATGTCGCCACGTCCTGGACGATCGACAGGCCCAGGCCCGAGCCGGGGAGACTGCGGGCGTCGGCGGCGCGGTAGAAGCGGTCGAAGATATGGGCGAGGTCGGACTCGGCGATGCCGGGGCCCCGGTCGCGCACCTCGACGCGGCCCCCGCCGTGGGCGTCCCTCGTGACCACGATCTCGATCGGCGCGGTGCCGTCGCGGTCGAACTTGGCGGCGTTCTCGACCAGGTTGGACAGTGCCCGCTGGAGCGCGGCCGGGCGGCCGAGGACGACCGGGCCACCGGACGGACCGGCCGAGACCGTCACGGTGCGGCCGGTGCGGCGCCGTGCCAGTGCCGCGACGTCCTGCGCGATGTCGCCGAGCGCGACCTCCTCGGGCGGCTCGTCGTCCTGCTGGCCCGCCGCGAGGTCGACCAGCTCGTTGACCAGGTCGGTCAGCTCCAGGGACTCCTGGGCCAGGTCCGCGACCAGTTCGTCCCGGGCCGCCGGGGGCAGCTCCTCGATACGGCGCAGCATCGAGATGTTCGTACGGAGCGACGTGAGCGGGGTGCGGAGTTCGTGGCCCGCGTCCTGCACCAGTCGCCGCTGGTCCTCCTCGGAGCGGGCCAGGCGGCCCAGCATCCGGTCGAAGGAACGGCCCAGACGCCCCACCTCGTCGCGTCCGGCGACCGGCACGCGCGCGTCCAGGATCCCCGTACGGGCCACGTCCTCGGCGACGCCGGCGAGCCGCACCAGGCGTTCGGTGATGCGGCGCGCGAGCCACCAGCCGACGATGCCCGCGGCGACGACCACCGCCAGGGCGAAGAGCACGGTGCGCTGCTGGAGGGTCTGGAGCAGGTCCTCGGTGTCGCTCAGCTCCTGCGCGACCTGCACCGCGCCCCGCCCCTTGCCGAGCGACACGGTCGCGATCCGGTAGTGGCCGTCCCCCGCCTCCGCGTTCTCCCGCACCGTCACACCCGAGTCGCCGGCGTTCGCGACGGTGCGTTCCCGTTCGCCGACGGGTAGTTCGGGCTTGCCCTTGTCGGCGATCGCGCCGCCCGGACCGAGGATCTGGACATTGGTGTGGGTGGGCCGGAACAGCTCGTCGAGCGGACCGTCGTGGTCCGGATCGGTCAGGGTGAAGTCCTTCGAGTCGAGCGTGGTCACGATCACCTGGTCACGCAGGTCCCGCACGACCCCGTCGAACGCGGTCTGCTGGTCGACCCGGACCAGCCGCGCCGCCGAGTCGTAGCTGAGGAACCCGACGAGCAGCGTCACCACGGCGGCGACGGCCGCGAACGACACCGCGAAGGTGGTCCGCAGCGACGCGGGAGGCAGCCGCAGCCACCGGCGGACCCGGAGTCTCGCGACAGCGGCACGAAGGCGCCCACGGGCCATGGCGTCAGTTCTCCCGCAGGACGTAGCCGACGCCCCGCACGGTGTGGATCAGGGCGGGTCGCTCCGGCTCGTCGACCTTGCGGCGCAGATAGCCCACGTACACGGCGAGGTTCTTGGAGCCGGGGCCGAAGTCGTAGCCCCAGATGCGGTCGTAGATCGTGGCGTGGTCCAGGACGATGCCCTCATTGCGTACGAGTAGTTCCAGCAGGTCGAACTCGGTCCGGGTCAGCTCCAGCTCGCGGTCGCCCCGCCAGACGCGCCGGGCCTGCGGGTCGATCAGCAGATCGGCCGCCGTCACCTGCCCGGCGCCCGGCGCGTGTCCCCCGCCCGGTTCACCCGACGGACCACCGGCTCCCTGGCCGGCGCCCGCCGCGCCGGAACCGGAAACCGCACCGGAACCGGAACCCGCGTTGGACCCCCAGCCGAAAGGACCCGTACCCGCGGCGCCCGCGATCCCGACGTCCCCGGTCCGCCGGAGCAGCGCCCGCAACCGTGCGAACACCTCTTCGATGTCGAACGGCTTCACCACATAGTCGTCGGCCCCCGCGTCCAGACCCGCGATCCGGTCGGCGGTCTCCACGCGCGCGGTGAGCATCAGAATCGGCGTACGGTCCCCTTCCGCGCGCAGCACACGGCACACCTGGAGCCCGTCGATCCCGGGCATCATCACGTCGAGGACGAGCACGTCGGCACCGTGCGTATGGGCACGCGCCAGTGCCTCGATCCCGTCGGCGACAGCGGTCACCTCGTAACCCTCCAGCGTCAGCGCGCGTTCCAGGGAATGGCGGATGGCACGGTCGTCCTCGGCGAGCAGCACAGTGTGGGGCACTCCCCCAGTGTGCCCATACCGGCGCGTCGAACGGCCTGGCCAGCGCCTCCGCAGTGGTCTTCTTACCCGGCTCTCACCCGGGCCGGATGGTCGGCTTACCTCGCCCGGCCAGTCTGAGCCCGTGCATACGCCGGGTGGACCGCGGGGGCCCGCCGCACTACGGCCGTATGACGAGACGCGGAAGCCCCGGGAGGACATCGCGTGAAACCGCCGGAGGACGTGCAGGGACGCGGACAGGACGGTCCCGACCAGACCGAGCCCGCCGAGCAGCCCACCGAGCCCACCAGGCCCACCGACACCACCGGGCCCACCCAGGACGCCGAGGACACCGTATGAAGATCGTGTTCCTGCTCCACAACGCGTACGCGATCGGCGGGACCGTACGGACGACCCTCAACCTCGCCGCCGCGTTCGCCGGCCGGCACGAGGTCGAGATCGTCTCGATGATGCGGCACCGGGAGGACCCCCGGTTCACCGTCGACGCGCGCGTGGGGCTCGTTCCGCTGGTCGACACCAGGGT
Organism: Streptomyces sp. NPDC058001; assembly: GCF_042886315.1. Lineage (NCBI taxonomy): Bacteria > Bacillati > Actinomycetota > Actinomycetes > Kitasatosporales > Streptomycetaceae > Streptomyces > Streptomyces sp. NPDC058001. The sequence goes on along the minus strand of NZ_JBHVQT010000001.1, from coordinate 50,296 downwards.
GGGCAGCCAGGACTCGCGGTACGCCGCCTTTGGCCAGCCCGCCCGCGACTTCCCCAAGGAGGACAAGCGCCACCACCAGTACAACCGGCTCATCGACATCCGCGTCCGCGAGTACCTGGAGCGGAGCGACGCGGACGTCGTCATCGGGACGCGCCCCGGCATCAACGTCTATCTGGCGCTCTTCGGCCCCCGCCGCGCCCTGCGCGTCGCCCAGGAGCACCTGCGGCACGACGCCCACGGCAAACAGCTCCGCAAGGTCCTGACCCGGCACTACCGCACCCTGGACGCCGTGGTCACCATGACCGCGGCGGACGCGGCGGTGTACCGCGAGCGGATGCCGCTGCCGGGCGTATCCGTGCAGTCGGTGCCGAACATCGTGCCCGCGCCCCACGACTGCCCGCCGTCCGACGGCTCCGCACCGGTCGTCGCGGCGGCGGGGCGGCTGGTGCGCGGGAAGCGGTTCGACCTGCTGATCGAGGCGTTCTCGACCATCGCCGAGAAGCAGCCCGACTGGCGGCTGCGGATCTACGGCGGCGGTGAAGACCGCGAACGCCTCCAGACCCTCATCGACGACCTCGGCCTCGACGGACACGCCACGCTCATGGGCGCGCACTCCCCCATCGAGCCGCAGTTCGCGAAGGCGTCCCTGGTGGTGAGCGCGTCGGACGCCGAGTCGTTCGGCATGACCCTGGTCGAGGCGATGCGCTGCGGGGTACCCGTGATCAGTACTGACTGTCCGCTCGGACCCGGGGAGATCATCCGCGACGGGGTCGACGGGCGACTGGTGCCGGTCGGCGACGCGGAGGCGCTGGCGGAGGCGATGCTCGACCTGATCGAGAACGACGGCCACCGGCGGGCGATGGGTGCGGCGGCCCTTCAGAGCGCCCGCCGCTTCGACCCGGACCCGATCGTCGGCCGTTACGAACTCCTCTTCGACGAGCTGCGGTCGACCCGGCTGCGCCGCGCCTGGCTGCGGACCCGCCACCGGTACTCGGCCTCGCTGCGCCGCCGTCGGCGCGCGCTCGTCCGGGCCCTGCGCGGCGGACGCCGTCCGGGCACCCTGACCGTCGCCCCGCGGAGCACCACCCGACGCGCATGACCGCGTACGTCCCGCACGGGGGACCGCCTGACGGATGGCCGGCCCCCCGTGCGGGCCGCCCGGGGACCTGGTTCCCGGGCATCCGGCGCCTGCCGACCGGCCGCAGGTCCTCCTCGGCTCCGGTCCGGTCGGCAGGCCCCGGGTCGGACCGGGGGCGGGACGCAGTGAGAAGACGGTGGCGTCCCGCCTCCCGCTCCACCGAAGCCCTGTCGGGGCGCCCTGGTCCGCCCTCGCTCGCGCGCCGGTCGCCCGACGCCTCCGCCGGGGGCACCACGGCCGTCCTGGGCCGCGCCGATCCCGCCGTACAACCCGGGCGCGCGGCCCCCTGGTACCCCGACCGTGTCCCCTGGCTCGGGCTCGTCGCCTGCGCGTACGCGCTGCTTCAGCTCCTGCTCGTCGTGCCCCGGCTCTCGGGAGCGCTCGGGTGGGACGAAAGCGTGTACGTCTCCCAGGTCGACCCGCGGAATCCCGCCGCCTGGTTCAGCGCCCCGCGCTCACGCGGCACCAGCTTCCTCGTCGCGCCCGTGATTTTCGCGACCCCGTCCGTCCTGGCCCTGCGGATCGCACTCGCGCTCGGCGCGGCGGCGGCCCTGTACGGGGCGTTCCGGGTCTGGCGGCACCTCGTCGGACCGGCCGCCACGGCGCTCGGGGCGCTGCTGTTCGCCGGGCTGTGGACGACCCAGCTTTACGGGCCGCAGGCGATGCCCAACATGGGGGTGGCCCTGGCGTCGGTGGCCGCGGTGGGCTGGTTCCTGCGACTGCCGGGCCACCCGCGCGCGGGATGGTGGCTGGCCGGTTCGCTCACGGTGGTCACCCTGCTGCGGATCCACGACGCCGCCTGGCTGGGTCTGCCTTTGCTGCTGACGGCGGCCGTCGTCCGTGCCCGGCGCCGGGCACTGCCGTATCTGCTCGGCGGCCTCGCGGCGGGCGCCGTGCCGTGGGCCGTCGAGGCGTACGCGCGCTGGGGCTCGATCCGGGAGCGTCTGCGTGTGTCCAGCGCCACCGAGGGCGGCATGGGCCTGCATCTCAACGTCGGCAATGCCTGGCGCGCGCTGGACGGCCCCATGCTCTGCCGCCCCTGCACCGGGGAGCCGTACCCGCCGGTCGGTGTCTCGCTGTGGTGGCTGTGCCTGCCGGTCCTCGCGGCCGTCGCGGCAGCGCTGGCACTGCGCGACCGCCGACAGGTCACCGGCGGGGACCTCACGCGCGCGGAGGTGACCCTTCTGCCGCTGGCCTGCGCCGCCGCCATGGCGGTGCCCTATGTGCTCCTGATCGGCTACGCGGCGCCCCGGTTCCTGCTGCCCACGTACGCCCTGGCCGCGCTCCCGGTCGCGGCGCTCGCGGTCCGGGCCGTGCACCGGTACGGGCGGCCCGCTGCTGCGGTGGTACTGCTGCTCGTGGTCGCCCAGCTCGCCTCGCAGGCGGCGCAGACGGACCGGCTCACACCGGTCACGGCGGCCGTCGACCAGCGGTACCGCGCCGCCGCCGACGGGCTGCGCGCCCTGGGCCTGAGCCCGCCCTGCCTGGTCACCGGGGATCGCGCGCTGCCGGTGGCGTACGACGCGGGCTGCGCGTCGGCGCAGATCGGCGGCAACAACACCTCGGTGACCCGGGCCGAGTTGCTGCGCATGATCCCCCGGCAGCCGACCGCGGTCCTCACGGCCGGCGGCCGGCGGCCCCCGTCGTACGCGCGCGACTGGACCCCGTATCCGCTCCCGCACAGCGGCGGTCTGACGGCCTGGCGGCCACCGGCCGGGTAGCGACTCTGGGTAGCGACTCCGGGTAGCGACTCCGGGTGGTGGCGCCGGGTGGTCACGGTCCCGGCGGCCCTCAGAGGGCGCGTACAGCGGCGAGTTGCTGCTCGAAGGGGATGACGGTCAGCCCGGCCTTCTCGGGCGCCGTGGGGGCCGGTACGGCGGCCGTGAGGGCCGTCGCGTCGGTCGCGGGGACGGTAGTGGCTACGGCAGTGGCCGACGTGGCGGGCCCGGTGAGCGTCACCAGCTCGCGCGCGGCGCGTCCGATCCGCTCGGCGAGACCCTCTGCGCCCCAGTCCTCGGACGCCGCGTACACGGCCGTCGGCACGACGACCGCCCGCAGATACGCGAACAGCGGGCGCAGCGCGTGCTCCAGGACCAGGGAGTGACGGCCGGTGCCCCCGGTGGCGGCGGCGAGTACCGGCTTCCCTGTCAGCGCGTCCTTGTCGATCACGTCGAAGAACGACTTGAACAGCCCGCTGTACGAGGCCGAGAACACCGGTGTCACGGCGATCAGGGCGTCCGCGCCGGTGACCTCGTCCAGCGCCTCGCTCAGCGCGGGCCCGGGAAATCCGGTGACCAGATTGTGCGCGATCTCGACGGCGAGGTCACGCAGTTCCACGACGCGCACCTCGGTACCGGGGGCCTGCCGTACGACCGCCTCGGTGAGACGGTCGGCGAGCAGCCGGGTGGACGAGGGGACACTCAGTCCCGCGGACACGACGACGAGCTTCATGCGGTGGTCACCTCCTGCGGTCCTTCCTGCCCTTCGGGGGCCTGGTCTTCGGCGGCGCGGGCCGCGAGGCGGGACGCGTGGGTCGGGGCGTCCGGCACTCCGGCGGGGCGGTTCTTGGCGAACTCCTCGCGCAGCACCGGCACGACCTCCTCGCCGAGCAGATCGATCTGTTCGAGCACCGCCTTCAGCGGCAGGCCCGCGTGGTCCACGAGGAACAGCTGGCGCTGGTAGTCACCGGCGTACTCGCGGAACGACAGCGTCTTCTCGATGACCTCCTGCGGCGAGCCCACGGTGAGCGGGGTCTGCGCGGTGAAGTCCTCCAGGGAAGGGCCGTGCCCGTAGACCGGCGCGTTGTCGAAGTACGGGCGGAACTCCCGTACCGCGTCCTGCGAGTTGCGGCGCATGAACACCTGGCCGCCGAGGCCGACGACGGCCTGTTCGGGGGTGCCGTGGCCGTAGTGCGCGTACCGCTCCCGGTACAGCTCGACCATCTTCCGGGTGTGCTCCTTCGGCCAGAAGATGTTGTTGTGGAAGAAGCCGTCGCCGTAGTAGGCGGCCTGTTCGGCGATCTCCGGGGAGCGGATGGAGCCGTGCCAGACGAACGGCGGCAGCCCGTCCAGGGGGCGCGGGGTCGACGTGAACGACTGGAGCGGCGTACGGAACTTGCCCTCCCAGGTGACGACGTCCTCACGCCACAGGCGGTGCAGCAGCGCGTAGTTCTCGACGGCGAGCGCGATGCCTTGGCGGATGTCCTTGCCGAACCAGGGGTAGACCGGGCCGGTGTTGCCGCGGCCCATCATCACGTCGACACGGCCGTTCGCGAGGTGCTGGAGCATCGCGAAGTCCTCGGCGATCTTCACCGGGTCGTTGGTCGTGATCAGGGTGGTGGAGGTGGACAGCACCAGCTTCTCGGTGCGGGCGGCGATCCAGCCGAGCATGGTCGTCGGCGAGGAGGGCACGAAGGGCGGGTTGTGGTGCTCGCCCGTCGCGAAGACGTCGAGACCGACCTCCTCGGCCTTCTCCGCGATGGCGACCATGGCCTTGATCCGCTCGTGCTCAGTCGGGACACGCCCGGTCGTCGGATCGGGCGTGACGTCCCCGACGCTGAAGATCCCGAACTGCATGCTGCTCTCACCCTCGGTATTGTTTACGTTTCAACTACATGACGGAACGGTACCCCGGGACGGAGTATTCCCGCGAGTCGCGGCACGCACGGCCGTATGCGTGTCCCGCCCGTATGCGCGGCCGTATGTGCGTCCCGTCCCTATGCGTGGCCGTATGCGGCGCTGCGCGCGCAAGAGGGCTGTCGCGTTTCTTCAAGCCCCGCGCGCGGGGGCTCTCGTACCGTCGCCCCATGAGCGACCTCGACGACCTCCGGACCACCCCGCCCTCTCAGGACGCACCGCCCCTGGGGGACCTTCTCCGGTCCTCCGGCGCGCAGGCGGTGCCCCTGATCCACGGGCTGCGCGACGATCAGCTGTCCGCCCCGACCCCCTGTGCCGAGTACGACGCACGGTCCCTGGTGAACCACCTCTTCCATGTGGTCACGCAGTTCACCGAGCTGGCCCGCAAGAAGCCGTCCGACTTCACCGTCACCCCGGACTACGTGGCCGAGGGCGACGACTGGCGCGAACGGTTCACCGCCGCCGTCGACGCCTTGGTGGACGCCTGGTCCGCGCCCGGCGCCGAAGAGGGCACCACCGGAGCCATGGACATGCCCGCGCGGACCGTCGGCTGCATGGCCCTCCTCGACCTCACGGTGCATGTGTGGGACCTCGCGCGCGCGACGGGCACCGACTACCGGCCCGACCCGGCGGGCGCCGGCGTGGTCGGCACCCTCACCGACGCCGTCGCCGGGCTCGCCCCGACCGCCCGCAAGATGGGCATGCTCGCCGACCCCGTACCCGTACCGGCCGACGCCTCCGACTTCGACCGGCTGCTCGGCACCACCGGCCGCGACCCGCGCTGGCACCGCCCCTGACCCGAGCCGGGTGAGTGTCAGTGGCCCGACTTACGATCGGGCCATGGCACCTCCGCGCCGGGACACCAAGGGCATCGTGGACGCACGCGAGCTGTTCGCGCGCGTGGACTTCCGCCGCCGTGAACCCGCCGAGGCCCTGCGCCCGTACCTGGAGCACTACTGGCTGATCGACTGGGACCTGACCGAGCCCTACGCGTCGATCGTCGTACCGCACCCGTCCGTGAACCTCGTCTTCCAGCGGTACACGGGCACCGCGCCCTTCGGCGAGGTGGCCGGCATCGACCCGCGTCTGTTCACGAAGAAGCTGGAGCACCAGGGGCGGGTCTGCGGGATCACCTTCCGCGCGGGCGGCTTCCGCCCGTTCGCGCCGGGCCGGGCGGTGGCGGAGTGGACCGGGCGGTACGTGCCCCTGGGCGAGGCGTTCCCCGACCGGGCGGAGGCCATGGCGGCGGCGGTCGGCCCGGTACTCGGCCCGGACGACGAGGACGCGCGCGTGGCGGCGCTCGACGCCTTCCTGCTCACCCTCGGACCGCACGGCCGGGGACCCGAGCCCGACCCGCAGGCCGACCTCGCGATGACCCTGGCCGACCGTATCCGCACGGACCCGACGATCCGGCGCGTGAACGACTTCGCGGCGGCCGAGGGCATGTCCGTCCGCGCGATGCAGCGGCTGTTCGCCGAGTACGTCGGGGTGGGCCCGAAGTGGATCATCCTGCGCCGCCGGATCCACGAGGCGCTGGAGCACGCCGAGACACAGGCCGACGTCGACTGGGCCGCGCTCGCCGCCGACCTCGGCTATGCCGACCAGGCCCATCTCGTACGGGACTTCACAGCGACGGTCGGGGTGCCACCGACGGCGTACGCACCGCGGGCGGACCGGCGCTGACCTGCGCCGGAGCGCGGGCCGGGACCAGGTCCGGGGCCGTTGTCAGTGGCGGCGCCTACGGTGGGGGAATGGACAGCGAGACGACTCCCACGGTGCGGCTGGAACCCTGGTCGGAAGGCGACTTCGACCTGCTCGTACGGAACAACGCGCCGGAGATGACCGAGCATCTGGGCGGCCCCGAGACCGAGGAGCAGGTGGCGGCCCGGCACCGCCGCTATCTGGCGATGGACGGCACGGGTGGCCGGATGTTCCGCATAGCCCTCGGCGCGGCGGACACCGAGGGCGGCCGGGCCGGCACGACGGACGCCGTCGGCGCGATCGGCTACTGGGTGCGGGAGTGGGGCGGGCTGCCCGCGTGGGAGACGGGCTGGGGGGTCCTGACCGAGTTCCAGGGCCGGGGCATCGCGGCGGCGGCGGCCCGGCTCATCGTGGAGCGCACGCGCGCGGACGGCACCCGACGCCATCTGCACGCCTTCCCGTCCCAGGACCACCCCGCGTCCAACGCCGTCTGCCGCAAGGCCGGTTTCACGCTGATCGGGCCGTGCGACTTCGAGTATCCGAAGGGACACTGGCTGCGCAGTAACGACTGGCGGGCGGATCTGACCCAGCCCTGACCCGGCCCTGACCCGGGCGGCTTCAGAGGGGCCGCTTCAGGGAGCAGCTGGAGGGAGCGGCTAGGGAATCAGCACCAGCTTGCCGCGCAGACCGCCCTCGGCCAGCCGGGCGTGCGCCTTGGCGGCGTCGTCCAGGGCATAGGTCTCGGCCACGCGGGGCGTCAGGGCGCCCTCGTCCACGAGTGCCACCAGCTCGGCCAGCCGCACCCCGTCCGCGGCGACCTGGACCGCCGTCGTACGGACGCCCCGTACCGGTGCCGGGGCCTGAAACGGGATGGGGCCCACGTAGACGCCACCGTCGCGTACCGCCGCCAGCGCCGCGTCGCCGATGAAGGCGGCGTCCAGGACGGCGTCCACGCTCGCGGGGGCCACCGGGACAGCGGAGGCCGTGGCGGCACTGTCGCGGGACACGAAATGCGCCGCCCCGAGGTCGCGGACCAGCGCGGCGTCCGCCTCGCCCGCGAGCGCCGTGACGGTCACTCCCCGGCGGGACGCGAGCTGGACCGCGTAGCCGCCGACCGCGCCCGCCGCGCCCGTCACCAGCAGGCTCTGGCCGGACTTCAGGTCCAGCAGGTCCAGGGCCTGGGCGGCGGTGAGGGCGTTGAGCGGCACGGTGGCCGCGTGCGCGACGTCCACCGAGGTGGGGGCGCCGGCCACCGCCGACGCGTCCACGACCACGTACTCGGCGTGGGCGCCGAGCGGGCGGACCGTGCCGTAGGACAGGGCGACCACCCGGTCACCCACGGCCCATCCCGCATCGGGCTCCGCCGCGTCCACCGTCCCGGCGACGTCCCAGCCGAGGCCCAGCGTCTCGCCGGCGCCTCCGAAGGCGCCCGCCCGTACCCCGGCGTCCACCGGGTTGAGGGCGGCGGCCCCGACCTTGATCCGGATCTGTCCGGGACCCGGCTCCGGCACCGGAATCTCCACGACCCGTACGGCCTCCGGACCACCGAACTCGGACACGACGACCGCACGCATGACAGCAGGCATGACAGCACCCATGACAGCACTCCCCTGGGATGAGAACGACAACTGGCGTAGATCCGGCACCCCACGCTTACGGCCGGGGTGCGCTTTCCAATCCGCAGTGACAACCCTAGGAAGAGCAACTATCTTTCGGTAAGTACGCACTTCGAGGTGCCTACGTCACCCGGAGGTGAGCCCATGGCCACGACGACGGCGGCGCAGCGGCGGGCGCGGGCCCGTGCCGATTACGACGCGTTCCTGAAGAGCTGCCCGACCAACCAGCTACTCGACCGGATCAGCGACAAATGGGTCAGCCTGATCGTCAGCGCGCTCGCGCCGGGGCCACTGCGGTACAGCGAGCTGAACCGCGTGATCGCGGGGGTGAGCCCCAAGATGCTGACGCAGACGCTGCGTTCACTGGAGCGCGACGGCATCCTCACGCGCGCGGTGACCCCGTCGGTCCCGGTCCGCGTCGACTACGCGCTCACCCCGCTCGGCCTCAGCCTGAGCCGGCTGCTGTCCGCCGTGAAGGACTGGGCGGAGACGCATATCGAGGAGGTGCACGAGGCGCGGACGCGGTACGACGGGGGTAGCGACGGGGACGGGGATCAGAAGGTGTAGACGTCGCCGGTCTCCAGGACGAGGACCTCGTGCCGGTTGTTGTCCGGGTTGATGTCCTTGGCGCCGCCGTTCCAGAGGGTGTCGATCCGTACGGAGACCTCGGACCGCAGCCCCTTGAGGCGTACCGGCACCACGATCTCGTCGCCCCGGCTGCCCGCGGTGAGCGCACCGGTACGGCACAGCACCGTCGTACGCGCCGACCGCACACACCCCGCGGGAAGCTCCTGCCGATCGGTGAGCGGCACCGACCAGACGAGCCGCAGGGTGGTGTCGGCGACGTCGGACGGGCCGTGGTTCTGGGGGGTGAGCCGGACGGTGAGACGGCCGTCGGCGAGGGTGAGGGAACCGTGCTGGGCGACGTCGGCCTCGTGGGGGTCGACGGCGGGGGCGACCGGCTTGGGTTTCGGAACCGGCGCCGCAGCCCCGACGACGAGCCCGACCACTCCAAGGGCGACCCCGGCCCGCAGAACCCGCCGAGCAGCCCCCACCACACACGTAGGCACGGACTTCGGCACCAACTTCGGCATCGACTTCGCCTTCGACATCGACTTCCGCATCGATTTGGGCATCGACTTCGCCATCACCACTCCAGCCACTTCAGACACCTACGCACGCCTACGCACGCCTCAGCACGACTGACGCACACACGAGATCTTCACATCACCCGATGTATCCCCCGCATCACGCTCCGCAGGCACCGCTCATCAGGTGACCGTCGAATGGCCCTCGGGCACCGGCCTATCCTGGCGGCACCGAACCCTCGCGCACCGCTTCCGGAGGAACCCCGCATGACCGCCCCGCAGGACGTGCCCGCAGCCCACCCCGCCGCCGACCGCGTGGCCGTCATCACCGGGGCGAGCAGCGGTATCGGCGCCGCGACCGCGCGGCAACTGGCGGCGACCGGACTGCGCGTCGTCCTCACCGCGCGCCGCAAGGACCGTATCGAGGCGCTGGCGGCGGAACTGACGGCGGCCGGGCACCGGGCCACGGCGTACGCGCTGGACGTGACGGACCGGGCGGCGGTGAACGCGTTCGCGGCGACGCTCGACCACTGCGAGGTGCTCGTGAACAACGCGGGCGGCGCGCTCGGCGCGGACCCGGTGGCGACCGGCGACCCGGAGGACTGGCGCCGGATGTACGAGACGAACGTGCTCGGCACCCTCCATGTCACCCAGGCCCTGCTGCCCGCGCTGGTCGCGAGCGGCGACGGCACGGTGGTGATCCTGTCCTCGACGGCGGGCCACGCGACCTACGAGGGCGGCGCCGGATACGTGGCCGCGAAGCACGCGGAACACGTACTCGCCGAGACCCTGCGGCTGGAGATCGTCGGGCAGCCGGTCCGGGTGATCGAGGTGGCGCCGGGCATGGTGAAGACGGACGAGTTCGCGACGACGCGGTTCCACGGGGACGCGGAGAAGGCGGCCAAGGTCTACCAGGGCGTGGCCGAGCCCCTGACCGCCGACGACGTGGCCGACACCATCACCTGGGCGATCACCCGCCCGTCGCACGTCAACATCGACCTCCTGGTGGTCCGCCCAAGGGCCCAGGCATCCAACTCCAAGGTCCACCGCACCCAATGACCCAGAACCCGCCGACCCCGGACCCGGACCCGGACCCGGAAGCCCACCGCCGCAAGGAAGAAAAGCGCAACGAGCGCTACATGTGGTGGTACCTGGCCTACTTCCTCTTCGGCATCCACCTGGTAGCCCTGGTCATGATCTACGCGGTCCGCCACGGCAAGTAGCCCCGGCACCGGGTCCCGCCGGCCTCCCGCCACCCACACGAGTGAAGTCACTCCAACACCCGCTCGATCGGTGAACACGCGATCTAGGCTCGCGGCACAGACATCAGCGCGGCCCCCGGCCGGGACCGGCATCCCGAGCGAGGGCCTGACCACCAGGAAGGCGTACTTCCCGTGGCTGAACGCGAGCCTATAGCCCAACAGTTCACCCTCGACCAAGCACTCGATGAGGCACGCCAAGAGGACCCTCACGACACGTCCGGCGCCGACTTCACGGGGTTCATGGACCTCGAAATCCCCGACTACGCCTACATGTTCGGCTTCTTACAGGCCGACGGACACCTGGCGAAGGGCCTGGGCCGGAAAGGCAGCCTGACCGTCGAGATCAGTGTGCGGGACATCGACATCCTGCTCAGATTCCAGCAGTTGACTCCGTACAAGAGCACGATCACCGAGCGCGTCCGCACCACGAACTTCTCACAGGAGCACCACTCCGCCACCTGGACCCTCTGCGCCATGGAAGCCCGAGCGACGATCAACGACCTCGGCCTGCCCTACGGCCGCAAGTCCAAGAAGATCACCCCGCCCCGGGTCCCGTTCTCCCGCAGGGACTACCTACGCGGAGTCATCGATGCCGACGGGTCCGTGGGCTACACCGGCCAAGGGCTGCCCTTCGTCTCGCTGACGACGGCCAGCACCGCCGTCGGGGTGTATCTGGCGTTCTACGCGAGGAAGATCACGGGCATCGAGCGGCGGACCAAGCGCAACGCGCGCGACGGCGTCTACAACATCATGTACACGAACGAGGCCGCGCAAGGGCTCGCCGCCCATCTCTACTATCCGAGATGCCTCGCCCTGGAGCGCAAGCAGGCGTCCGCCGACGGGCTCGCCGACTGGGTGCGGCCCGCCGACATGAGGGTGGCTCCCGAGCGACGGAGCTGGCGGGAGTCGGAGGACCGCATCCTGCTCGCCCACGGCGACCCCGTCACCGCCGCCGAGGCGCTGGACCGAACCGTGCGGAGCTGCCAAGTCCGGCTGTGGCGCCTGCGCAGCGGCCGGGTCCCGCTCCCCTCGGACGACCAGTGAGCCGCTGAACGACGAGACCCCGGGCGGGGGCCCAGGGTCTCGGTGGTTCTCCGACATTCAGGTCAGCCCTTCACGCAGACGACCTGCTTCAGCTTCGCCACGACCTCCACCAGGTCGCTCTGCTGTGCCATCACCTGCTCGATCGGCTTGTACGCGGCCGGGATCTCGTCCACGACGCCCGAGTCCTTGCGGCACTCGACGCCCCGCGTCTGCTCCTCCAGGTCCTGCGTCGAGAAGCGGCGCTTCGCGGCGCCACGGCTCATCCGCCGACCCGCCCCGTGCGACGCCGAGTTGAACGCCTTCTCGTTGCCGAGGCCCTTCACGATGTACGTCGCCGTGCCCATCGAGCCGGGGATGATGCCCAGGTCGCCGTTGCCCGCGCGGATCGCACCCTTGCGGGTCACCAGCAGATCCATGCCCTCGTACCGCTCCTCCGCCACATAGTTGTGGTGGCAGGAGATCTCCGGCTCGAAGGTCACCTTGGCCTTCTTGAACTCCTTGCGCACGACGTCCTTGAGCAGCGCCATCATGATCGCGCGGTTGTGCTTCGCGTACTCCTGCGCCCAGTACAGGTCATTCCGGTACGCCGCCATCTCCGGGGTGTCCGAGACGAACACCGCCAGGTCGCGGTCCACCAGGCCCTGGTTGTGCGGCAACTTCTGCGCCACGCCGATGTGGAACTCGGCCAGTTCCTTGCCGATGTTCCGCGAACCGGAGTGCAGGGTCAGCCACACCGCCCCCGTCGAGTCGACGGAGACCTCAAGGTGGTGGTTGCCCGAGCCCAGTGTTCCCATCTGTTTCGTAGCCCGTTCCTCGCGGAACTTCACCGCGTCCGCGACGCCTGTGAAGCGGGACCAGAAGTCCGTCCAGCCGGCCGTGGCGAAGCCGTGGAAGCGGGACGGGTCGATCGGGCTGTCGTGCATGCCTCGGCCCACCGGAATGGCCTGTTCGATCTTCGAGCGGAGGCGGGACAGGTCGCCCGGCAGGTCGTTCGCGGTCAGGGACGTCCGTACCGCCGACATACCGCAGCCGATGTCCACGCCGACCGCCGCCGGGCACACCGCGTCCCGCATCGCGATCACCGAACCGACCGTCGCACCCTTACCGAAGTGCACGTCCGGCATGACCGCGAGGCCCTTGATCCACGGCAGTGTCGCGACGTTCTGGAGCTGACGGAGCGCCACATCCTCGACCGACGCCGGATCCGTCCACATCCGGATGGGCACCTTCGCACCCGGAACCTCTACATACGACATAGCGTCCTCATTCCCCCGTAATCGTTCAAAAGTCTGTAAGCGCAAATACCGGAGCCAAGGTCGTCGAATGGGATGACGGACCGGCGTCCACGGCCGTGCGTGCGATACACATTGTGACGACAGGGTCCAGGTCGGCAGCAAGCGAATAACCACTTCGGGCAACCCAGCGCGCGCCCGTCGAGAGGAGCCATCACCGTGCAGCGGAAGGCGTACGTCCCGGGCATCGCAGTGCTCCTGACAGCCCTGCTCGCCGGCTGCACCGGCGGTTCGGGCTCGGATGACCCGGCGACCGACGCCAAGCCGGGCGACACGAGCGCGACGGTCCCCGCGGCGGAGCCCGGCAAGTACCGCACCCTGCCCGAGCCCTGCGGCGCCGTCGACCACAGCACCCTCGACACCCTCCTGCCCGGTATCCGGCAGCTCACGGACGAGGAACAGCGCACCAAGGCGTACACGGGCGTGGCCACGACGACGTACGACACCGACCGGCGCGTGGGCTGCCGTTGGAAGGTCGAGGCGACGGGCGCGACGAACCATCTCCTCGTCGACTTCGAGCGGGTCGTCTCCTACGACGGCGCGGTCAGCGACGACACCCGCGCGGAGCAGGTGTACACGGACAAGCAGAAGGCCGCCGACCTGCCCGAGCCCACCACGAGCAACAGCGGTAACGGCAACAAAGGCGCCAACGGCGACAAAGGCGGCAACGCGGACCCCTCCACCAGTTCGTCCGCCACGCCCTCCGGAACCGCGTCCGCGCCCGCCGCCTCCGACTCGTCGGACCCCGGCTCCGGCGGCCCGGCCGCCGAGAATCTGCTGCCCCGCGTCCTCGACAAGCTCGGTGACGCCGCGTACCTGGAAGACCGGCTCTCGACCTCCGCGTCGGCCACCCGCCAGCGCACCGTGACTGTGGTGTTTCGCACGTCGAACGTCATCGTGACCATCCAGTACGACGAGCAGTCGACGGTCCCGGACGTGCAGCCGGACAGCAAGGAGTTGCAGGACAGGGCGCAGAAGTTGGCCCAGCGGCTGGCTGAGGGCTTCACCGGCTGACGCCTGTCGCGCCGGCCGCCGGGCGCCCGCGGGTCGGGCGGATCCGGAACGGCACCCGGCACGTTCGGCGTACGGTGGCCCTTCCGGTGCATCCGGTAAGAGAGTCATACAAGAGCGTCACGAGTGAAGGAACCATGCAGCGACCCGCCAAGCGACTCACCCGCATCCTTGTCTGCGCAGCCGCCGTCCCGGTGCTCCTCGCCGCGTCCGGCTGCTCGTCCGACTCCGGCTCGGGCGACAGCGGCGCGAAGAAGGACTCCGGTTCGCCGGCGTCCTCGTCCGGTGGCTCGGGCGACACGGCGACGGTCGACAAGGCCGCGTTCGGGAAGCTGCCCGACCCGTGTGCCGCGCCGGCGAAGAAGACGCTCGCCGATCTGGTCCCGAAGGCCGGTTCGGGCAAGGGGGGCCGCTCCGAGGACACCTCGACCCGGAGTACGTGCTCGTGGAGCAGCCTGGAGAACAAGGGCGTCAAGGGCTCCCAGTTCCGCTGGCTGAACGTGTCGCTGCTCCGCTTCGAGTCGGACGCGGCCCGGGGCAGCGGTGCCAAGCTGGCCGGTGAGTACCAGGCGAAGCAGGTCAAGGACGCGCAGGCGACGGACGGCGCGGCGAATGTGAAGACGTCGGCGCTGTCGACGGGCGACGCCGCGCAGCTCGTGCGATACGACCTGAAGAAGAAGGAAGGGTCCTTCAAGCAGCAGACGGTGGTGGCCCGGGTCGAGAACGTCGTGGTGACGGTCGACTACAACGGCGCCGGTCTCGCGGGCGACGAGGCGCCGAGCGCGGACACGCTGGCGAAGGCGGCGCAGAAGGTGGCGCAGGAGACGGTGAACGCGGTGATCGCCGCGAACTCCGCGTCGAACGGTTCGCCGTCACCCTCCAAGTCCTCAAAGGCCAAGAGCTGAAGCTGATGCTGATCAGCGAGCGGTAAGGGACTCCGACCCTCCACTCCCCGCACACATGTGCCAGTCTGTTCCGCGCAACAAGCCGCACAGGGAGGGGAGTAACGGTGGCCGGGCCACTTCAGCTGACACGGACGCACCGGATCCTGATCGCTCTGGTCGTCTCGGGCGCCGTCATCATCGCGGGCATCGGCTTCGCGGGTTCGTACGCGGCCGTACGGGAGTTGGCGATCCAGAAGGGGTTCGGGAACTTCAGCTATGTCTTCCCGATCGGCATCGACGCGGGCATCTGCGTACTCCTCGCCCTCGATCTGCTGCTGACCTGGATCCGTATCCCGTTCCCGCTGCTGCGTCAGACGGCGTGGCTGCTGACGGCGGCGACGATCGCGTTCAACGGCGCCGCCGCATGGCCGGATCCGCTCGGTGTGGGCATGCACGGGGTGATCCCGATCCTGTTCGTGGTCTCCGTCGAGGCGGCCCGGCACGCGATCGGGCGGATCGCGGACATCACGGCCGACAAGCACATGGAGGGCGTACGGCTCACCCGCTGGCTGCTGTCGCCGGTGCCGACCTTCCTCCTGTGGCGGCGGATGAAGCTGTGGGAGCTGCGCTCGTACGAGCAGGTGATCAGGCTGGAGCAGGAGCGGCTTGTGTACCAGGCGCGGATGCGCTCCCGCTTCGGGCGCGCGTGGCGCCGCAAGGCTCCGGTGGAGTCCCTGATGCCGCTGCGCCTGGCCAAGTACGGCATCCCGCTCGCGGAGACGGCACCGGCGGGCCTCGCGGCGGCGGGCATCGAACCGGCCCAACTGCCCCCGGCACCGACCCCGACCGCCACCGCCACCGCCGCGCTGGAACCCGCGCCCGCGATCAACGCCGAGGCTCGGCCCGCACCCGCTCCGGCCGCCCAGCAGTCCCCGCAACAGGCGCCGGAGCCGGATGAGTTGAACCCCTGGTTCGCCCAACCGCAGCCGGCCGCGTACGAGGGCGGCTACAACCCGGAGTTCACGCCGGAGGACCAGTACGCGCAGTACTACTCGGAACAGCAGCGGTACGAGGAGTACGCGGAAGCGGGTTTCGTCCAGCAGGAGTTCGTCCAGCAGGAGTACCCGCAGGGGGACTACCCCCAGCCGGAGTATGTCCAGCCGGAGCCCCCGGAGCCGGGGTTCCGCGTTCCGTCGGGCCCCGGCCGCACCCGCCCCCTCGGCAACGCGGGCATCCCGTCGCCGCGCTCCGAGCAGCAACCGGCGGCCGACCCTCAGGAAGTCCTGCGCGAGGAACAGCAGTTCGCGGACGACGCGTCACAGGAGGACGCGTACTACCAGGTGTTCCGGCAGTCGACGAAGAGCCAGGGCAGCATGCCGTCCCCGGCGTCGTTCGGCGCGGACATAGAGTCCTCTTTCGGCCACACCCTCACCGACACGGCCCTGAAGCGTCACTTGAAGACCTTCGAGGCCCGCCTGAACCAGGAACTGGCGGAAGACCACATCGCGTAGCGGCTGATGGCGGGCGCGGCCCCCGTGAAGGGGCGCGCCCGCAGACGAACCTCTACGCCGACAGAAGCTTCCGCACCCGCTCCACCCCTACCGCAAGCAAAAGCGTAGGCAGTCGAGGCCCGGTCTCCCGTCCCACCAGCAACCGGTACAGCAGCGCGAAGAACGACCGCTGTGCGGCCTTCAGTTCGGCCGTGGGCCTGGCGTCGGCGTCCAGTCCCTCCAGCGTCTTGGGAACCCCGTAGACGAGCGTGGTGAGCCCGTCCAGGGACCAGTGGCTGTCCAGCCCTTCGAGAAGCAGCCGCAGCGACTCACGGCCGCGCTCGTCCAGGGAGACGAGCAACTCGGTGTCGGGCTCGGCCCGCACCACGGTCCGCTGCTCGGCGGGCACCTGTGTGTTGATCCACGCCTGGGCCTTGTCGAACCGGGGCCGCACCTCGTCCAGCGAGGCGAGGGGGCGCTCGGGGTCGAGTTCGCCGAGGATCCGCAGCGACTGGTCCTCGTGGCCGCCGGTGATGTCGGCGACGGACGCGAGCGTGCGGTACGGCAGCGGGCGCGGGGTGCGCGGCAGCTCAGCGGCGGCGGTGCCGACCGCACGGGCGTACGCGGCGGCGTCGGCGGGCAGCACCGACGCGTCGGCGACCTTGGCGGCGAGCTTGTCCCACTCGTCGTAGAGCCGCTGGATCTCCTGGTCGAAGGCGATCTTGAAGGACTGGTTGGGGCGGCGCCGGGCGTAGAGCCAGCGCAGCAGCTGGGGCTCCATGATCTCCAGGGCGTCGGCCGGCGTGGGCACCCCTCCCTTGCTGCTGGACATCTTCGCCATGCCGCTGATGCCCACAAAGGCGTACATGGGCCCGATGGGCTGCTCGCCGCCGAAGATGCCGACGATCTGGCCGCCGACCTGGAAGCTGGAGCCGGGCGAGGAGTGGTCGACGCCGGACGGCTCGAAGATCACGCCCTCGTAGGCCCAGCGCATGGGCCAGTCGACCTTCCAGACGAGCTTGCCGCGGTTGAACTCGCTCAGCCGCACGGTCTCCGAGAAGCCGCAGCCGGAGCAGGTGTACGTCAGCTCGGTGCTGTCGTCGTCGTACGCCGTGACGGTGGTGAGGTCCTTCTCGCAGTTCCCGCAGTACGGCTTGTACGGGAAGTAGCCCGCGGAACCACTGCCGTCGTCCTCGGCGGCGGCGCCCGAGCCTTCGGCGGCCTCCAGCTCGGCCTCTTCGACGGGCTTCTGGGACTTCTTGCCGGGGCCCTTCTTCGTCCGGTACTGGCCGAGGATCGCGTCGATGTCACCGCGGTGCTTCATCGCGTGCAGCACCTGCTCGCGGTAGACGCCGGAGGTGTACTGCTCGGTCTGGCTGATCCCGTCGTACTCGACGCCGAGCGCGCCGAGCGAGTCGACCATGGCGGCCTTGAAGTGCTCGGCCCAGTTCGCGTACGCGGAGCCCCCGGGCGCGGGGACGGAGGTCAGGGGCTTGCCGATGTGCTCGGCCCAGGAGTCGTCCACGCCCGGAATGCCGACGGGCACCTTGCGATACCGGTCGTAGTCGTCCCACGACAGCAGGTGGCGGACCGTGCGGCCACGGCGGCGGATCTCGTCGGCGACGAGGTGCGGGGTCATGACCTCGCGGAGGTTGCCCAGGTGGATCGGACCGGAGGGGCTGAGACCGGACGCGACGACGACGTCTTTCTTCCCGGGCGCGCGGCGCTCCGACTCGGCGATGACCTCGTCCGCGAAACGGGAGACCCAGTCGGTGGTCTCGTTGCTGCTCTGAGCCACGATCGGCACGTCCTTCTTTCCTGATGGAGCCGCCGCACGGTCCCACGGGGCTGTCCGTCCATTCTCCCAGCTCGGGCCGCGAGCGCGAAAATGGCTTTTCAACGCATGGAATACTTGAGTTTTGTAGCTACACCCGACTCAGGAACCCGAGCAGAACGGCATCCTTCATGGCCTCGGTCACGTCCCTCACCGCTACCGTCCATCAGCGTCTCGCGACCGCCCTCCAGGCTGCACTGCCGGAGGCGGGCTCCGCGGACCCGCTGCTGCGACGAAGCGACCGGGCCGACTTCCAGGCCAACGGCATCCTGGCCCTCGCGAAGAAGGCGAAGGCGAACCCGCGCGAGCTGGCCGGGCAGGTCGTGGAAGCGCTCCCGGCGGACGAGGTGATCCAGGAGATCGAGGTCTCCGGACCCGGCTTCCTGAACATCACGCTCACCGACCGGGCGATCACGGAGAACCTGGCCGCGCGCGCGGCGGACGACGAGGGCCGCCTCGGCGTCCCGCGCGCGGAGCACCCGGGTACGACGGTGATCGACTACGCGCAGCCGAACGTGGCGAAGGAGATGCACGTAGGGCACCTGCGGTCGGCGGTGATCGGTGACGCGGTCGTCAAGATGCTGGAGTTCACCGGTGAGTCGGTGGTGCGCCGGCACCACATCGGCGACTGGGGCACCCAGTTCGGCATGCTCATCCAGTATCTGACCGAGCACCCGCACGAGTTGGACCACGGCGACGCCGACGCCCTGGACGGCCGGACGGCCATGTCGAACCTCGACCGGCTCTACAAGGCCGCGCGCGTACTGTTCGACTCGGACGAGGAGTTCAAGACGCGGGCGCGCCTGCGGGTGGTGGACCTCCAGGCGGGCGAACCGGCGACGCTGGCGCAGTGGCAGAAGTTCGTGGACGAGTCGAAGCTGTACTTCTACTCGGTCTTCGACAAGCTCGACATGGAGATCCACGACGAGGACGTGGTCGGCGAGTCCGGCTACAACGACATGCTGGACGAGACCTGCCGGCTCCTGGAGGAGTCGGGGGTCGCGGTGCGGTCCGAGGGCGCGCTGTGCGTGTTCTTCGACGATGTGAAGGGCCCGGACGGCCAGCCCGTCCCACTGATCGTGCGCAAGTCGGACGGCGGCTACGGATACGCGGCGACGGACCTGTCCGCGGTCCGGGACCGTGTCTTCCGCCTCAAGGCGAACACCCTGCTGTACGTGGTGGACGCCCGTCAGTCCCTGCACTTCAAGATGGTCTTCGAGACGGCCCGCCGCGCCGGCTGGCTGAACGACGACGTAAAGGCGCAGCAGCTCGCCTTCGGCACGGTCCTCGGCAAGGACGGCAAGCCGTTCAAGACCCGTGCCGGTACGACGGTCCGCCTGGAGGACCTGCTGGACGAGGCGATCGAGCGGGCGTCGGCTGTCGTACGCGAGAAGGCGCGGGACCTGACCGAGGACGAGATCGCCGAGCGCGGCGCCCAGGTGGGCATCGGCGCGGTGAAGTACGCGGACCTGTCGACGTCGGCGAGCCGCGACTACAAGTTCGACCTGGACCAGATGGTGTCCCTGCACGGCGACACGAGCGTGTATTTGCAGTACGCGTACGCCCGGATCCAGTCGATCCTCCGCAAGGCCGGTGAGGTACGTCCGGTCGCCCACACCGACCTCGAACTCGCCGAGGCGGAGCGGGCGTTGGGCCTGCACGCGGACGCGTTCGCGGAGACGATGGCGGAAGCGGCTGCGGAGTACGCACCGCACAAACTGGCGGGGTACTTGTACCAGTTGGCGTCGCTGTACACGACGTTCTACGACAAGTGCCCGGTCCTGAAGGCGGACACCAAGGAACAGACGGAAAACCGCCTGTTCCTCTCCAACATCACAGCCCAAACCCTCCACAAGGGAATGCAACTCCTGGGCATCAGGACCCCGGAACGCCTCTGACCCGGAGACGCCTGCCCCGTTGTGGGCAGGCGTCCCGCAGGGCGATGGGGGTCCCCCCTGGACGGAGCTTGTCGGAGTCCTTGGGGGAGGGTGGGCACAACACCACCGACTAGCTGAGCCCGGC
This sequence comes from Streptomyces sp. NPDC058001, assembly GCF_042886315.1. Taxonomy (NCBI): domain Bacteria; kingdom Bacillati; phylum Actinomycetota; class Actinomycetes; order Kitasatosporales; family Streptomycetaceae; genus Streptomyces; species Streptomyces sp. NPDC058001. Next base: position 30,279 of record NZ_JBHVQT010000001.1, on the reverse strand, counting down.
AGCAAACGCCAGCCCAAGCCGACGCAGCCCAACGCGAATCTCGTCAGGGGTATGCGTGACAAAGCACAGCCGAAGGGTACGGGCGTCCGGGGCACCGGCAAAGAACGGCGCCCCCGGCACGTACGCGACGTCATGCTCAACGACCCCGGCAAGCAGCGCAGCGCTGTCGAACCCCTCAGGCAACCGAGCCCAAAGAAACATCCCCCCGGAGGGCCGACTCCAGGTGGCCCCGCCAGGCAGCGCATCGCCCAACCCCCCAAGCATCGCGTCCCGCCGCTCCCCATAGGCACGCGCGACCCGCACCACATGCGCGTCAAGATCCCGCTCGGCGAGATACCGCGCGGCGGCGAGCTGGTTGACTGTCGGCGTATGCAGGTCGGCGGCCTGCTTGGCCACCACGCAGGCGCGCCGCACGGCGTCCGGCGCCCGCAGCCACCCGAGCCGCAGTCCCGGCGCCATCACCTTGGAGAAGGTCCCGAGCAGTACGGTCCGGTCCTCGGCGCCCGGGTAGGACGCGATCCATGGCACCCGCTCCCCCTCGAACCGCAGTTCCCCGTACGGGTCGTCCTCCACGATCCACAACCCGCGCCGGGCCGCGACGGAGGCGATGGCGGCGCGCCGCTCGCCGGGCAGCGTCCGCCCGGTCGGGTTCTGGAACGTCGGCACCGCGTACAGCAGCTTGGGCCGGTGCTCGGCGACGAGCGCGTCCAGGGCGTCGGGGTCGATGCCGTCGTCGTCGCACGGGACGGGCACCACGCGCGCGCCCGCGAAAGCGAACGCCTGGAGGGCGGCGAGGTAGCAGGGTGTCTCTACGAGGACGGTGTCGCCGGGCTCGACGAGCACCGTGGCGAGCAGGGAAAGCCCCTGCTGCGAACCGGTCGTGACGAGCAGGTCGTCGGGTGCTGTCGGGAGCCCGCGCGCGGTGGTGCGTTCCGCGAGTGCGGTACGGAGGGTGGGCTCGCCCTCGGTCGTGGCGTACTGGAGGGCCCGCGCGGGCGACCGCGTGAGTACGTCATGGAACGCGGCGGCGACGCCCTCGCTGTCGAAGAGTTCCGGTGCCGGGAGTCCGCCCGCGAAGTTGATCACCTCGGGCCGTGCGGTGACGGCGAGGATGTCCCGTACCGGTGAGCCGCCGATCGCGGTGGCCCGCGCGGCCAGTGGCGGCGGGGCGAGGCACTGAGCGGCGGCGGTCTGGTAGGCAGGCCCGGTCACGGTCACGTCGGCTCCTTCGGCACGGCACGGGCGGATGCCCGTGAGCCTAAGCATGTGGGTGCCGCCTACAAACATCGTTTCGCGATACGGACACCTCGCCGCACGCCCGGCATCCGGGGCCTACGGGGTCTGCTCCTCCTGGACGGGCGCCGTCTCCCAGCGTGACGCCCCGCCCAGCGGGTAGTTGAACTTCCCCGTGCCTTTGCTCGCGCTGGTACGGAAGGGGAGGCCGCTGTCGTCGATCCGCACCGTGCCCCGGCGGGTGCCGCTCGACCAGTCCAGTTCCAGGTACCAGCTCACATCGCGCGCCCGCGCGTTGGCGGTGATGTAGAAGACCTCCGGGTCGCTCTCGCTGACCTTGTAGGGGAAGTCCCGCTGGCCGTTGAGGGGGTTCGCCGACGGGTGGCCCGAGTCGAGGGCGATGTCGAAGGAGGCGGTGCGGACTCCGCCGCCGCAGCCGACGCCCATCTCGTAGTCGTTCCAGACGAGCGGGGGGCCGGACTTCACCACGCGTACGTGCAGGGCCTCCAGGACCACGGTCTCGCCGCCGGTGCCCTGCACGGTGAGTGCCACGTACTGCTCGTCGGCCGAGACGCCGCCCAGCGCGCGTACCCAGCCCCGGGCGTCCTGCTCACCGGGCGGCGGCGGGACCTCGGTGGACGGCCGGTTCACGAGGTAGCTCTGGGTGCACGGGCCCTCCCACGCGTACGGGCGCGTGGCCACCGTCACGGGCGGTGCGGAACTCTCCGTGCGCGACGTGGAAGGAGAGGGCGCCCCGGTCGGGGTCGGTTCTGTCGTGCGGGACGCGCGCGGGGACGGTGTTTTCGAGGGGGACGCGGAGGGCGCGTCGGGGGACGGCGACTTCGAGGGGGCGTCGGTGACCTGCGAGCCGTGCGCCTGGGGTGCCGCGTCCGGGCCGGGCGGCAGCAGTCGCGTACTGAGGACCACGGCACCCACGACCGCGAGGACACCGCCGGCGACGTACAGGGCCCGCCTACGCGCGCGGGGGGACGGCTGCGGCTCCCCCGGCTCGCTCGGCACCTCCGGCGCACTCGGCGCGCCCGTCTCCCCCGGCACCTGCGGAGCGACCGGTACCGCTTCGGCCGCGACCGGTTCGACCCGTTCTGCCACCCGTTCTGCCACCGGTTCCGTGATCGCCGCCTTGCGCCCCCGTACCGCGTCCGCGACGACCCACGCGCGGTGGACCTCCACCAGCTCGTCGGGTGACGCCTTGCAGAGCCGGGCGAACCGCTCCACGGCCGCGTAATCGGTGGGTACGGCGTCGCCGTTGCAGTACCGGTGCAGTGTCGACGTGCTCATGTGCAGGCGTTTGGCGAGCGTCCCGTAGCTGAGGCCGGACCGCTCCTTCAGGTCCCGCAGGCGCTCCGCGAACGCCGCCGTCTCGTCCCGTCCTGCTTCCCCCGACACCGTTTCCCCTCGTTTCTCCGTGTGTCCCGCAGCCTCGCGCGTCCCGTACCGGCGTTCCAGGCGGTGGTCATTTCCGCAGGTCACGGCCGGTGGAACCGTTCCAGTGTCCCTGATCGCGTGGCGGTCCTGGCAGCCGGGACGGATCGCCCCACAAGCTCTGGTCATCCAAGCACGACACCACCACCCCCACCGAAAGGGCCCAGCCATGACCGTACGCATTGCCCGCCCCCGCGTCCGTCTGTTCGCCGCCGCCACCTCCGTCGCGCTGTCGGCGCTGGCGCTGACCGCCTGCCAGAACGGCGAGGGTGTCCGCGACGAGGGGGCGTCCGCCGGGAACTCGAAGGTGACGACGGGCGACGAGAAGCCGGCCGGGGCGAAGGAGTCCGACGGGGCGAAGGAGTCCGGCAAGTCGGACGCGAAGCCGGAGGCGCCGCAGGCCCCCGCGGCACCCGGTCACCAGAACTCGGCCGGCGCGCAGGGGTCGACGGCGGGTTCGGGTTCGGGTTCGACCAGCCGTAAGACGGTCACCTGCACGGGGGCCACCACGCGCGTGACCGTGACGCAGGTGTCCCGGCCCATCAACCACCTCCTGCTGACCGCCACCAACACCGGCACGGCGCCCTGCTACGCGTACGGCGCCCCGTACCTCCGCTTCGACCAGGCGCAGTCCGCCGTCCAGTTCATCGAGGACAGCAAGCCGCAGGCCGTGGTCACGCTCCAGCCGGGTGAGTCCGCGTACGCCGGGATCATCACCTCGTCACCGGAGGGCGCCGAGGGCTACACCGCGAAGAAGCTCGGTGTCCTGTTCGCGAACCGCGCCATGAACGGATCGGTCGGCTCCGAGGCCCCGGTGACCCTGCCGAAGGGCGGCGTGTACGTCGACAGCTCGAACCAGGTCACGTACTGGCAGACCGACCTCTCCACCGCCCTGGAGTGGTGAGGCCGTCGTCGCGTGGGCAATCGGGGGCAACGGGGGCTCCTGGCGGGAGCGTTGTCAGTGGGCGGTCGTAAGGTCGGGGCCATGGCGATGCTTCCGAATCCGCTCCCGGCCCTCGCGGGTGACCCGACGGGCCAGGCCCTGGGCCTGGACCTGCCGCCCGGGGCGCTGGTCGACGAGACGATCGACGGGACCTGGCATGAACCGCTGTTGTGGTGCGCCGACGCGCCTGCCGTGCCCGGCGACTGGCGGCAGCTGCTGCCCGCGCGCCGCACGGCGGGGCTGCATCCGGTGCTGATCGGCAGCGCCGGGTCCCAGGGCGGGCGCCCCGAGAAGTGGGACCTCAACCCGCAGGGGACGACGTACGCGGGCGACCACGACGCCGAAGAGGTCCTGGCCGAGGTCTGGGAGGCGTACGCGCAGGACGAACTCTCCGGTGAACTGGCGGACGGGGCCGCTCCGGTGGGTCCCTGGCCGGGTCTGGCTCCCCCCGGCTCCTCCGACTACGACCCGGACGGCGAGGCGGCCGAGCTGGCGGACATCCTCACCCTCGGCGACTCCTGGCTCGGCGACCCCCGGCTCGCCCTTGTCCCGGCCCGCCGCAGCGCCGACATACCGGCGGCGATCGGCTGGTCGGGGCCGCTGAACTTCGAGGACGACGTGGCCCGGCTCTCGGCGGTGCTGCGGTCCTGGGAGGACCGGTTCGGGGTGCGGGTGGTGGCGCTCACCTTCGACCAGCTCGTCGTCTCGGTGGCGGCCCCGCCGACCACGATGGAGGCGGCGGAGGCGCTCGCTGTGGAACATTTCGCGTTCTGTCCGGACAACATCCAGCAGGGAGCGCACCCGGCCTTGTCGGCGTACGCCAAACACCGGATCATCGACCAGCCGACGTGGTCGTTCTGGTGGGACTAGACCCCGCCTGACGCGGCGGCCGGGAGCCAACTCCCAGGGGGAGCAAGGGGGAACACATGAGCACGGTCGATCCGGTCGCCGAGCGGCGCCGTAAGGAGCGGGCGGCGCGTGAGCGGGGGCCCGGCGTGGGCACGCTCATCGGCGTCGCGCTGTGCGCCGGGCTCTGGTACATGTTCGGGCGAGGGGTCGCCGACGCGGCGGCCTATCCGGTGGGCACCGGCTATCTGCCGGCCGAACTCGCCCCGCCCAACGACACTCCGCCGCTGCTGTGGATGTTCTTCGTAGGGCTGTTCGGCGGCCTGATCGTCAGCCTGTCCGTGCACGGCACCCTGAGCGAGCGGATGGGTCCGGCCGCGAAGGGCGCGATCTCGCCGGCCATGACGCATCTGCCCATCGCGGCCGGGCTGCTGATCGGCGCGCGCTCGTCCTGGGTCCCCGCGCCGGACGACCGGGGCTCGTGGGGTGTGGGTGCCTGGCTGTCCTGGACCTCGCAGTACTGGGTCCCCGCCCTCCTCACGCTGTACGTCGTCCTGCGAATCGCGGTCTCGACCCGGATCCGGCGAGCGCGCGCCCGCCGTGAGTCCCGCGCCCGCGAGGTCATGGCCACCGGCACCCGCACCCAGGGCGTGATCACCGACGTCACGGAGACGGGCGTGGAGATCCACCACCGCCCGCACATACAGTTCGTGGTCAAGTTCACCGACCACGAGGGCGTGGACCGCTGGGTCACCAAGTCCGGCACGGTCCCCCGCACCGGAATCCCCGCCACAGGCACCCCGGCCACGGTCTGGTTCGACCCGGCGACCCCGGCCGACGCATCGGCGATCCCGGTCACCCTGGGCCCTCCCGAGGACACCACCCCCGACACCCCACAGGACACCCTCACCTTCCTATGACCCACCTCCCGGACACGGCACCACCCACGAACACCCCGCCCCCGCCCCGCCTGGGGGTCGGCATCGTGACCATGGGCAACCGCCCCGAAGAACTGGCCGCCCTCCTGGACTCCGTCACCAAACAGGACGTCGCGCCCACGCACGTCGTCGTCGTGGGCCAGGGCACCCGTCTGCCCGACCTCGGCGACGGCATCGACCAACTCGATCTGGAGGAGAACCTCGGCTGCCCCGGCGGCCGGAACGTCGCGATGGCCCGGCTGCGGGAACTCGGCGGCGTGGACGTCGTCGTGGAACTGGACGACGACGGCCTGCTCGTGGACCCGGACGTGTTCGGCACGGTACGGGACCTGTTCGCCGCCGACCCCGCCCTCGGCATCGTCGGATTCCGTATCGCCGACGAGACCGGCGAGACCCAGCGACGGCACGTACCGCGACTGCGCGCCAAGGACCCGATGCGGCGCGGACTCGTCACCGCCTTCCTCGGCGGCGGGCACGCCTTCTCGATGCCGATGCTGGACGAGATCGGCGACTGGCCGGCGGACTTCTTCTTCACGCACGAGGAGACCGACCTCGCGTGGCGCGCCCTCGACGCGGGCTGGCAGGTCCTCTACGAGCCGGCGCTGCTGCTCCAGCATCCGAAGACCTCACCGGCGCGGCACGCCGTGTACTACCGGATGACCGCCCGCAACCGCGTCTGGCTCACCCGCCGTCGTCTCCCCTGGCCCCTCGTCCCCGTCCACCTCGGCGTATGGATCCTGCTCACCCTCGCCCGTACCCGGTCCTGGGCCGGACTCCGGGCCTGGGCGGGCGGGTTCGTCGAAGGACTACGGCAACCTGCCGGGGAGCGGCGGCCGATGACCTGGCGGACGGTGTACCGCATGGCCAGGCTGGGTCGGCCCCCGATCGTCTGAGGCCGCCGACGCGACGTACCCACCAACGCCGAACGCGGCTCCCCGTACCCCGGAACGCCGAACGCGGCCCCCCGGTACCCCGGAAAGCCGCGTCGGTCAGTGAACCGGTACCGATCAGACGGCCGGGGCCAGCTTCGGGTTCGGGCCGTACTGGTTCTCGTTCGGCTTGCCCTCGGTGGCCATGAAGACCAGGAGGATGATGCCGCCGACGAACGGGATCAGGCCAATGAGGAGGAACCACCCGGACTTGTCCGTGTCGTGGAGGCGACGGACCGCGACCGCGAGGCTCGGCACCAGGACGCCCAGCCAGTAGATGATGATGAGGATGTTCGAGCCGATCACCGCGTCGATGATGGACAGAATGATCGCCGCGATCACGTTGAACAGGACGAACATCCAGTACTCCTGCCGGCGCGCACGCCCGCTGAACACCGCGTACTTCTTGAGCACATCCAGGTACCAGTTCACAGCAGTCCCCCAAGGGCCAGTAAAGCCTGTCCGTTTAAGCCCGTCCGTTTGGATCAGGCCGGTGGCTGAACATATGTGCTTGATGCGAACTGGTCAAACTGTTACCTGCCGTTTGTCAACTCGACGCTCTCCCACGGCGTCACGGGCCTCTCACGGGGTCGCCAGCGCCTCCGTCGGCGCCAGCCGTGACGCCCTGATGGCCGGATACAGACCCGCGAGTCCGCCGATGACGAGCGTCGCGGCGACCCCGCCCGCGACGGCCCACGGCGGCACCACCGTCGGCCAGCCCTGATAGAGGGCGAACCCGGAGGTCACGGCGGCTCCGAGGACCGCACCGCCGACCCCGCCGAGCGCCGAGAGCAGCAGCGACTCGGTGAGGAACTGGGCCCTGATCTGTCCCCGGGTCGCGCCGAGCGAGCGCCGCAATCCGATCTCGGCCCGCCGTTCCAGGACCGAGATGACCATCGTGTTGGCGACGCCGACCCCGCCGACGAGCAGCGCCACCCCGCCGAGCCCGAGCAGCAGCCCGGTGAACGCCTTGCCCGCCGCCTGCTGCGCGGCGAGCGCGTCGGACGGCCGCGACACCTCGACCTCGTTCGGCGCCTGCGGGTTCGCGGTGGCGCCGAGCACGGACTGCACGGCGGGCACCGAGGACTCGGCGGAGCGGGTGTAGATGGTCGTCGCGTGCCCGTCGAAGCCGAGATACGTCTCGGCGGCCTGCCATCCGACGAGCGCGGCCGAGTCCAGTTCGGGCGCGAGCGGCGACGGTTCCAGGACCCCGACAACGGTGAACCAGCGCTGTCCGACGAGGACTTGGGTGTCGGTCCCGATCCGTCCGATGCCGAGCCGTTCGGCGGTGTCGGAGCCGAGGACGACCGCCGGATAGCGGCTGGTCACGGCGTTGAGCCAGGTCCCGGAACGGAGTTGCGCGCCGATCGTGGCCCGCAGATCGGTACGGGCCGCGTACACACCGAGCCCGTTGGTCTCCACCTCGGGGATCCGGTCGCTCCGGTACACCTTGTCCTCGATCGCGCCGACCGCCGACACGGACTCGACGGGCGCGATCCGGTCGACCATCTTCTCGGCGTCCAGCGGCAGCGTCGCCTGCCCGCCCGAAAAGGTCTGACCGGGCGAGACGGTGAGCAGATTGGTACCGAGCGCGGAGAGCGTACGGTCCAGATCGGCGCGCGACGACGACGAGATACCGACCACGGAGACCATCGCGGCGATCCCGATGGCGATCCCGAGCGCGGACAGGAACGCCCGCAGGGGCCGCGTCCGCAGTCCCACGGCACCGACCTTGACCACATCGCGCGGGCTCAGCCGGGCGGGCCGCAGCGCCTCGACGGTCCCGGGCCCGGCGACCGGACGCAGGGTGTCGGCGCTCATCGCGCCACCCCCGCGACCGGACTGCCGTACCGGGTCTCGTCGGCGATCACGCGCCCGTCGCGCATCCGGACCTGCCGGGGCAGCGCGTCGGCGATCTCACGGTCGTGCGTGATGACGACGACGGTCGTGCCGGACGCGTTCAACTCCCGTAGCAGCGTGAGGACTCCGTCGCCCGACACGGAGTCGAGGGCTCCGGTCGGTTCGTCCGCGAGGAGCAGCGACGGGTCGCCCGCGACGGCCCGCGCGATGGCGACGCGCTGCCGCTCACCGCCGGACAGTTCGTGCGGCTCGTGGTCGAGCCGATGACCGAGCCCGACCCGCTCCAGGACGGCACCCGCGCGCCGACGCCGCTCACCGGCGCGCAGCCCGGAGTACAGGAGCCCGTCGGCGACGTTGTCGAGGGCCGAGGTGCCCGCCGCCAGATGGAAGTGCTGGAACACGAAACCGATCCGGCTCGCCCGCAGCGCCGACAACTCGGCGTCCTTCAGTGCCCCGACGTCGTACCCGTCGATCCGTACCCGGCCCGACGTCGGCCGGTCCAGGGTGCCCAGCACATGGAGCATGGTCGACTTGCCGGACCCGGACGGGCCGACGATCGCGACGAGTTCACCCGGGTCGACGGCGAGCGACACCGCGTCGAGCGCCGTGACACCCCCCGGATAGGTCCGGGTCACCTCCTCAAGGACGATCACTGCGGCACCCCCACCCGGGTGCCCTCGGCGAGCCCGTCCCCGGTGATCTCGACCCGGCCGTCCGCGAACAGACCGGTCGTCACGGGCACGTACCGCGACCGCGACCCCTCGACCACCTCCACGCCGAAGCCGCCCTCGGCCAGCGCGAGGAGCGCGGCGACCGGCACGGTCAGCACGTTCTTACGGGTGTCCGACGTGAACTCGACGTGCACCGCGGCGAGCGCGTACGCGTCGGCCGCCTTCCGTGCCTTCGCGTCCGCCAGCGCGACGACGACCTCGACCTTCGTCTTGGCCTCACCGCCGTCGGTGGCCGGCTGCACGACCGTCGCGACCTCCTCGACACGGCCCTTGACCCGGCTGTCGTCCAGCAGGACCACCTCCGCGTCCACGCCCTTCTTCGCCAACCCCTGGTCGGCCGGGTCGAGTTCGAGCGTGACGGCCTTCGCGGTGCCCGTGTAGGTGAGTACCTTGCCGCCCGGGGTGAGGGCGTCGCCCTTCTCCGCCTCCACGGCGTCCACCCGGATCGCGCCCGTCGCGAACACCACCCGGCCCAGCTCGACCGTCCCGGTCTCCTCCAGCCCCCGGTCCTCCTGCCACTCCTTCACGGCGTCGGCCGTCAGATCGGTGTACTCGTCGTCGACGGTGAACCCGGTGTACCCGAGCGCGCTGAGGTTCTTCTCCAACTGGCGTACGTCGGCGCCCTCGTCGCCCGTCTTCAGCGTCCGGTACGCGGGCATCGACCCGTACATCAGCGTCACCGGCAGATCGTCCACCTCGAACAGCGACGTGCCGCGCTTCACCTCGTCGCCCGCCTGCGGTACGGCGGTCAGGGTGCCCGCGATACGGCTGCCCGCGGTGGTCGTGGCGCCGAAGCCGAGCTGGCCGTCCTCGCTCTGGGTGTCCTGGAGGGTCCGCCGGGTCACCTCGGCGGTCTTCGGCGGCAGGTCACTCGCCCGCGCCCCGCCCGACTCACCGCCACCGCCGAGCCCGAGCGTGGCGGCGGTGACGGCGCCGCCCGCGAGCAGGGCGAGGGCCGCGAGGGCGACCTTCTTGCCCCGCATCAGCCCTTCTCCGTGTGCTGGCTTCCGCCACTGCCCATGATGGACTGGCACGCCTTCTCGGCGTTCTTGAAGTCGGGATCCTTCATGACCGAACCGTCGAGCTGGATCCCTCCGCTCTTCGGGTCCGGGAACTTCTCGACGCCTTCCTTCCGCATGCACTTGGCGTACTCGCGCATGGTGTCGGGGATCTTGCCGCTGCCGTCGGGTGCGGTCCGCTGCGGCTCGTACTTCTTGCAGGCTTCCATCGCCTTGTCGATCTCGGCCTTGCTCATCGGCTTGTCCGGGTTCCCCTTGATCCCTATGCCGCCGCCGGGCTTCGGGTCGTCCACGTCGAGGCCCTGCTTGCGCAGACACTGGGCGAACTTGATGCCCTGCTGGTCGGGGTCCAGATTCTCCTTCGCCGAGCTGGTGTCCTTCTTGGCGCCGCCGGCCGATGCCACGCCGGTGTCCCCGCCGCCGTCCCCGCATCCGGCGAGCGCCAACGCCAGGGTCACCAGCAGCGCGGCGGGCACGCCATGCCTCCGTAGTCGCGTCACATGGGTCACGTGTGTCTCCTCGCAGCCGTCGCGTCCTCGCGGCCGACCTCCTGGCCGGCCGTCTGGAAGCGAGGGAACGCCCCGCCGCGTTTCCCGGGCGTTTCCCCGCCCCGCGCCTGCGCCGACGCCGCTCACTAACGGAAACGAAACACACCCGGGGCGACCATGAACCGTCCGGCGGAACGGCGAAAAGCCAAGGAGCCCGGGAACCGGGGAGCCGGAATGCCGGAAAGGGCGGGGGCCCATGCGCGTACTGGTGGTGGAGGACGAGCCGATGCTCGCCGACGCGATCGCGGAGTGGCTGCGCGACGAGGCGCACGCGGTGGACATCGCGTACGACGGCGGCGCGGCCCTGGAGCGGCTGACGGTCCACGACTACGACGTGGTCGTCCTCGACCGTGACCTGCCCGCCGTGCACGGCGACGACGTGTGCCGGGAGCTGGTGGCGTCGGGCGCCGCCCCACGCGTCCTGATGCTGACGGCCGCCGCCGAGGTCGCCGACCGGGTCGCGGGCCTTTCGCTCGGCGCCGACGACTACCTCACCAAACCGTTCGCGTTCCCCGAACTCGCCGCCCGTGTCCTCTCGTTGGGCCGCCGTTCCCGCCCGGCCGCGCCGCCCGTACTGCGGCACGGCGGCATCACCCTGGACCCGGCCCGCCGGGAGGTCTACCGCGACGGACGGTACGTACCGCTGTCGAGGAAGGAGTTCGCCGTGCTGACCGAACTGCTGCGCGCCGAAGGGGCCCCGGTGTCCGCCGAGGCGCTCCTGGAGAAGGCGTGGGACGAGCACGCCGACCCGTTCTCCGGGGTCGTCCGGCTCACCATCCTCAAACTCCGCCGCAAACTCGGCGGGCCACCGGTGGTCGAGACGGTGACCGGCGTCGGGTACCGCATCCCATGAGCACGCATCCCATGAACACGCGTCCCATGAACACGCGCCCCATGAAAGCGCGCCCCGGCACCACCCCGCGCCGCCCCCGCCGCATCACCCTCCGCGCCCGCCTCACCCTGCTCTACGGCGGACTGTTCCTGGTCGCCGGAGTGGTGCTGCTCGGCCTGACCTACGCCCTGTTCCAGCAGCAACTCACCGGCTCCGGACCCCAGATGATCGCCGGGATGTACGCGGACGACTCCGGCCGCCCCGGCGCCCCCGGCTCCAAGGCCCCGGCCGGCGGCAAGCGGGACAGCGACGGCGTCTCGCCCAAGGACCTTCCACACACCCAGATCCGCACCGCCGACGGCACGGTCCTCACCGGCGATGCGGCGGCCAAGTGGCTGCGCGACGAGACCCAGCGGCTGCGCTCGGCCGCCACCACCTCGCTGATCACCCAGGGCGGTATCGCGCTCGGCGTGGTCGGCGCGGCGGCGGCCGGTTTCGGCTGGCTCGTCGCGGGCCGGGTCCTCGCGCCGCTGCACCGGGTCACCGACACCGCCCGCCGGATCGCGAGCGCCCCGGCGGCCGACCGGGGTCTGCACGAACGGATCGCCCTGCACGGCCCGGACGACGAGGTGAAGGACCTCGCCGACACCTTCGACACCATGGTGGAACGCCTCGACCGGTCCTTCGACGGTCAGCGCCGCTTCGTCGCCAACGCCTCGCACGAGCTGCGCACCCCGCTCACCCTGGGGCGTGCCCTGGTCGAGGTGGCGATGCACAGGAAGACGGCGTCCGATGACGTGCACCGGCTCGGCGAGAACCTGCTGGAGATCAACGCCCGGCACGAGCGCCTGATCAGCGGCCTGCTGATGTTGGCGTCCTCCGAGAACACCCTCACCGAACGCGTCCCCGTCGACCTCGCCGACATCACCGCGCACGTCGTCGCGCAGCTCGCGCCGGAGGCCAGGACGGCGGGGGTCGTCGTCCATGAGAAGACGACCGAGACCCTGACCGGCGGAGACGCGCTGCTCCTGGAACGGCTGGTGCACAACCTGGTCGAGAACGGCATCCGCCACAACACGGGCGACGGCCACGGCTGGGTCCGGATCGTCACACGCGCCCGCGAGGGCCGTACCGAGGTCGAGGTCTCCAACACCGGCCCGGCCGTTCCGGTCTACGAGATCCCGTCCCTGTTCGAACCGTTCCGCAGGGGCGGCGGCGACCGGCTGGTCTCGGGCCGGGGCGCCGGGCTCGGCCTGTCGATCGTGCGGTCCATCGCCCGCGCCCACGACGGTGAGGTCACGGCCCACCCGCGCGGCGACGGCGGCCTGCACATCACGGTCCGGCTGCCGAACTGACGCGCGTACGGGCCGCCTACGGCTCAGAGCCGGCGCGCGACCTCGGTGGCCCAGTAAGTAAGGATGACGCTCGCGCCCGCCCGCTTGATCCCGAGCAGAGCCTCCATGATCGCCCGGTCCCGGTCGATCCAGCCCCTCTCGGCGGCGGCCTCGATCATCGCGTACTCACCGGAGACCTGGTACGCGGCCACGGGCACGTCCACCGCGTCCGCGACCCGGGCGAGGATGTCGAGGTAGGGCCCGGCCGGCTTCACCATCACCAGGTCGGCGCCCTCCGCCAGGTCGAGCGCCAGCTCCCGCAGCGACTCACGGACGTTCGCCGGGTCCTGCTGATACGTCTTGCGGTCCCCCTTGAGCGACGACGCCACGGCCTCGCGGAAGGGCCCGTAGAACGCGGAGGAGTACTTGGCGGTGTACGCGAGGATCGCGACGTCCTCACGGTCGATCTGGTCGAGCGCGTCCCGTACGACACCGATCTGGCCGTCCATCATGCCGCTGGCGCCGACCACATGGGCGCCCGCGTCGGCCTGGACCTGCGCCATCTCGGCGTACCGCTCCAGCGTCGCGTCGTTGTCCACGCGCCCCTCGGCGTCGAGCACCCCGCAGTGGCCGTGATCGGTGAACTCGTCCAGGCACAGGTCGGACATGACGAGCAGTTCGTCCCCGACCTCGGCCCGCACATCCCTGAGCGCGACCTGGAGAATCCCGTCCGGATCGGTACCGGCCGACCCGACCGCGTCCTTCTTGTCGTCGTCGGGCACCCCGTACAGCATGATCCCGGACACCCCCGCGCCGACCGCGTCGACCGCGGCCTTACGGAGACTGTCCCGCGTGTGCTGAAAGACCCCGGGCATCGACCCGATCTCGACGGGCGCCGTAATCCCTTCCCGCACAAAGGCGGGCAGCACGAGATCGGCGGGGTGCAACCGCGTCTCGGCGACCATGCGCCGCATCACGGCGGACCCCCGCAACCGCCGAGGCCGAACCGAGGGAAAGGAACCGTACTTACTCACGTCGAAACTCCCGTACTCTCCGTCAGCTGGTGGTGCGTCGGCGCCGCGACCCCGGCCGCCGCTCACTGGGCCGGGTGACGATGTCCCCGGCCTCCAGAGCCGCCGCGCGGCGCCCAGCGCCGAACTCCGCCAGAGCCGCCGCCAGCGTCAGCACGGACGGCTCGGGAGCCATCACATCCACCCGCAGCCCGTGCTCCTCGGCCGTCTTCGCCGTGGCGGGCCCGATACACGCGATCACGGTGACGTTGTGCGGCTTCCCCGCGATCCCGACGAGATTCCGCACGGTCGACGACGAGGTGAAGAGCACCGCGTCGAACCCGCCGCCCTTGATCGCCTCCCGCGTCTCGGCCGGCGGCGGCGACGCGCGCACCGTCCGGTAGGCGGTGACGTCGTCCACCTCCCAGCCCAGCTCGATGAGGCCGGCGACCAGCGTCTCGGTCGCGATGTCCGCACGCGGCAGGAACACCCGGTCGATCGGGTCGAAGACCGGGTCGTAGGGCGGCCAGTCCTCCAGGAGACCTGCGGCCGACTGCTCACCGCTCGGCACCAGGTCCGGCTTCACACCGAAGGCGACGAGCGCCTGCGCGGTCTGTTCGCCCACCGCCGCGACCTTGATCCCGGCGAAGGCACGCGCGTCGAGCCCGTACTCCTCGAACTTCTCCCGGACGGCCTTCACGGCGTTGACCGAGGTGAAGGCGATCCACTCGTACCGCCCGGTCACCAGGCCCTTCACCGCGCGCTCCATCTGCTGGGGCGTGCGCGGCGGTTCGACGGCGATCGTCGGCACCTCGTGCGGTACCGCGCCGTACGAGCGCAGTTGGTCGGAGAGCGAGGCCGCCTGCTCCTTGGTACGCGGTACGAGCACCCGCCAGCCGAACAGCGGCTTGGACTCGAACCACGAGAGCTGGTCGCGCTGCGCGGCCGATGACCGCTCACCGACCACGGCTATGACCGGCCTGCCGCCCTCGGGGGACGGCAGCACCTTGGCCTGCTTGAGGGTCTGCGCGACGGTGCCGAGCGTCGCGGACCAGGTCCGCTGCCGGGTCGTCGTACCGCCGACCGTGACCGTCATCGGGGTGTCCGGCTTGCGGCCCGCGGCCACCAGCTCCCCGGCCGCCGCGGCGACGGTCTCCAGGGTCGCCGAGACCACGACGGTGCCGTCCGACGCACCCGCCTCGGTCCAGCAGCGCTCGGGTGCGGTACGCGCGTCGACGAACCGGACGTCGGTGCCCTGCGCGTCCCGCAGCGGCACCCCGGCGTACGCGGGCACGCCGACGGCCGTGGCGATGCCCGGGACGACCTCGAAGGTCACCCCCGCGGCGGCGCACGCGAGCATCTCCTCGGCCGCGTAGGTGTCGAGGCCGGGGTCGCCCGTGACGGCACGGACGACCCGCTTGCCACCCCGCGCGGACTGCATGACAAGATTGGCCGCGTCCCTCAACACGGGGGCACCGACGGAAGTTGACGACGTGTCAGCACCGGTCGGACCCGGTGCGGCCATGTCGATCACGGTCACACCCGGCCTGGCGTGCGCGCGGATCACGTCGACCACGTCGGGTTCGGCGATCAGGACGTCCGCGCTGCTCAACGCCTCTACGGCGCGCAGTGTCAGCAGCCCCGGATCGCCGGGTCCGGCACCGAGGAAGGTGACGTGCCCGTGCGCGAGGCCGGCGGAACGGTTCGAGGTGGTGGGGCTCAAAGTGCTCGCTCCCCCATCAGACCGGCCGCGCCCTTGGCAAGCATCTCGGTAGCGAGTTCGCGACCGAGCGCCAGCGCCTGGTCGGATGTCTCGGGCACGGGACCGGTGGTGGAAAGCTGCACCAGCGTCGAGCCGTCGGTCGTGCCGACGACGCCGCGCAGGCGCATCTCCTTGACAATGTGCCCGTCGTCCAGCAGGTCGGCGAGCGCACCAACAGGTGCGCTGCAACCGGCCTCCAGGGCGGCGAGCAAGGACCGCTCGGCGGTCACGGCGGCCCGGGTGAACGGGTCGTCGAGTTCGGCGAGCACGGCGGCGAGTTCCGCGTTGTACGCGGCGCACTCGACCGCCAGCGCCCCCTGACCGGGGGCGGGCAGGACGGTGTCGACCGACAGGAAGTCGGTCACCTCGCCGATCCTGCCGAGGCGATGGAGCCCGGCGGCGGCGAGCACGACGGCGTCGAGCTCCCCGCTGCGGACGTAACCGATACGCGTGTCCACGTTCCCGCGGATCGCGACGGTGTCGACGGTGAGGCCGTGGCTGCGCGCGTACGCGTTGAGCTGGGCCATCCGGCGCGGCGAGCCGGTGCCGATCCGGGCCGGCCTGCCGCTGGTCGCGGCGCCCAGCTCCGGCAGGGTCAGCCCGTCGCGGGCGACCAGCACGTCCCGGGGGTCCTCGCGCGGCGGCACGGCGGCCAGCGTGAGGTCGTCGGACTGCGTGGTCGGCAGGTCCTTCAGGGAGTGCACGGCGAAGTCCACGTCACCGCGCAGCAGCGCGTCGCGCAGCGCGGTCACGAAGACGCCGGTGCCGCCGATCTGCGCGAGGTGTTCCCGCGACGTGTCGCCGTACGTGGTGATCTCGACCAGTTCGACGTCCCGCCCGGTCACCCTCCTGACGGCGTCCGCGATCTGACCGGACTGGGCCAGGGCGAGTCTGCTGCGCCTGGTCCCCAGCCTCAGTGCCTTCTCAGTCATGCCCGCCCTCGGTTCTTGCCGTTCGTGACGTTCGGGACGCCGGTGACGCGCTGGGCGTCGGCATCGTTCAGGTCCGCCCGTGACACGGAGGCGACGGCCTCCGGGTCCAGGTCGAACAGGGTCCGCAGCGCGTCCGCGTACCCGGCGCCGCCGGGCTCGGCGGCGAGCTGCTTGATCCGTACGGTCGGCGCGTGCAGCAGTTTGTCGACGACGCGCTTCACGGTCTGGGTGATCTCGGCGCGCTGTTTCGCGTCGAGTTCGGGGAGCCGCCCGTTGAGCCGGGCGACCTCACCGGCGACCAGGTCGGCGGCCATCGTGCGCAGCGCGACGACGGTCGGCGTGATGTGCGCGGCGCGCTGGGCGGCGCCGAACGCGGCGACCTCGTCCGAGACGATGCCGCGCACCTGGTCCACGTCGGCGGCCATCGGCGCGTCGGCCGACGCGTCGGCCAGCGACTCGATGTCGACGAGCCGGACGCCCTCGGCACGGTGGACGGCCGCGTCGATGTCGCGCGGCATGGCGAGGTCGAGCAGCGCGAGCGGGCCGCGCCCGCCGGCCGCGGCGCGGGCCTCGGCGGCGACGGTGACGTCCCGCGCGCTCAGCACGAGGCCGGACGCGCCGGTGCAGGAGACGGCGATGTCGGCACGTGTCAGCTCTTCTGCCGTCGCGTCCATCGGCACGGCGCGCGCGGTGACTCCGGTGGAGCCGGGCTCGCCGAGGATCGCGGCGAGCCGCTCGGCGCGCTCCAGGGTGCGGTTGGCGATGACGACCTCGGCGACTCCGGTACGGGCCAGCGTCGCGGCGGCCAGCGCGGACATCGACCCGGCGCCGATGACCAGGGCGCGCTTGCCCTTGGCCCAGGCGTCCACGGCGTCACCGGCGGCGAGTTGCTGGAGGCCGAAGGTGACGAGGGACTGCCCGGCGCGGTCGATCCCGGTCTCGGAGTGGGCGCGCTTGCCGACCCGCAGGGACTGCTGGAACAGATCGTTGAGGAGGCGGCCCGCGGTGTGCAGGTCCTGCGAGGTGGCGAGGGCGTCCTTGATCTGGCCGAGGATCTGCCCCTCGCCGACGACCATCGAGTCCAGTCCGCAGGCCACCGAGAACAGATGGTGGACGGCGCGGTCCTCGTAGTGGACGTAGAGGTGCGGGGTGAGTTCGTCCAGGCCGACGCCGCTGTGCTGGGCGAGCAGGGTGGACAGTTCGGCGACGCCCGCGTGGAACTTGTCGACGTCCGCGTACAGCTCGATCCGGTTGCAGGTGGCGAGGACCGCGGCCTCGGCCGCGGGCTCGGCGGCGACCGCGTCCTGGAGGAGCTTGCCCTGCGCGTCCGGGGACAGCGTGGCCCGCTCCAGCACGCTCACCGGCGCGCTGCGATGGCTCAGTCCGACGACCAGGAGACTCATGCCGGCATCACGGCGGGTACGTCCCCGTCGGGTCCCTTGGTGGTGTTCCTGGCGGTGCGCTCGGCGGCGGCCTCGGCGCTGACGGCGGCTTCGGCGGCCTCCGCGTCCTCCAGGGCCTTCGCGGCCTCGGCGGCGGCGTGCTCGTCGGCCTCACCGGCCTTGCGCTGCTCGTGGAAGGCGAGGATCTGCAGCTCGATGGAGAGATCGACCTTGCGTACGTCGACACCGTCCGGGACGGTCAGGACGGTCGGCGCGAAGTTGAGGATGGAGGTCACACCGGCGGCGACCAGCCGCTCGCAGACCTGCTGGGCGGCGCCGGCCGGGGTCGCGATGACACCGATCGACACCCCGTTGTCGCTGATGATCTTTTCCAGCTCGTCGGTGTGCTGCACCGGCATACCCGCGACCGGCTTGCCGGCCATCTCCGGGTCGGCGTCGATGAGCGCGGCGACCCGGAAGCCCCGGGAGGCGAATCCGCCGTAATTGGCGAGGGCGGCACCGAGGTTACCGATGCCGACGATCACGACCGGCCAGTCCTGGGTGAGGCCCAGTTCGCGGGAGATCTGGTAGACGAGATATTCGACGTCGTAGCCGACACCGCGGGTTCCGTACGAACCGAGGTAGGAGAAGTCCTTACGCAGCTTCGCGGAGTTGACCCCCGCGGCGGCTGCCAGTTCCTCCGACGAGACCGTGGGTACCGAGCGTTCCGACAGCGCGGTGAGGGCTCGGAGGTACAGCGGAAGCCTGGCGACGGTGGCCTCGGGAATCCCTCGGCTGCGGGTCGCCGGTCGGTGCGTTCGGCCAGTTGCCACGGTGCTCCTGCGGGTAGAGCGGGGCTGTAGGCGGTCATACGTCCCAGGACCGCCCCGTCGAATGCAGGCTATGTCTTTGTGAACGCGTGCACAAAGATGGTGTCCGATTTGCCCGCCCAACGTGACCGGGGTCACGCACCCCCGGCGCATGTTCCGGGAACCGGCGCACGGGCTGTCACGTCGCTCACCTGATGGGGGCAAAGCGGTACACACTCCTCAACAGACCCTCGCCCCCGAAGCCGAACCGACTTGATGGTAAACCCTTTCCGGCGCAAGGAACCGCGCCGTCACAGGCCGTTACAAGGGCAAAGGCACGCCCATTCGGTCATTCGGTGAGTGCGCGCCGCAATCGATCTTCCTTCACCCGCCAGAAATCGTGCTGCGCGCCGTCCACGAGCACCACGGGAATCTGCTCCCAGTACTTACGGTGCAGTTCCGTGTCCTGCGTGATGTCCTTCTTCTCCCACGAGGCCCCCAGTTCCCCGCAGACCTTCTCGATCACCACCTGCGCGTCGTCGCACAGATGACACCCCGGCTTCCCGATCAGGGTCACCACCCGGTCCCGCGGCGGCTTCTTGGGTGTACGTCGAAACATCGGACTCATACGGACCATTCTCGCCCCGCGCCCCCGCACCCGCGGTCACGCGTACGGCACGGATGTGACGCGAGTACGGCATGAGTTCTTTAACGGGACGGTCGCGGAGAGTTCACAGCGCCGCATCCTCACGACTCCGGAACCGCCGAACAGACTGGCTATGCTCACGGCATGGCCGCTCTCGGATGGCTCACCCCCCGTAGGCGCTCCGCCACGGCGCGGAGCGTGTTGGCAGGCGAGGCTTCGGCGGAGGCAGCGCGCAAGTCCTCGCAGGAACTCAGCGCTGCCCCGGACCCGGCCGCCCTGGAGTCCCCCGGCACGGAAGCCGCCGAGCGGGAACCGGAGTTCCCCGTCGCCGGTGACGACCGCGCCGCCGCCTTCTTCGACCTCGACAACACCGTGATGCAGGGCGCCGCCCTCTTCCACTTCGGCCGCGGTCTGTACAAGCGGAAGTTCTTCGACACCCGCGACCTGACCCGGTTCGCCTGGCAGCAGGCGTGGTTCCGGCTCGCCGGCGTCGAGGACCCCGAACACATGCAGGACGCCCGCGACTCCGCGCTGTCCATCGTGAAGGGTCATCGCGTCTCCGAGCTGATGTCCATCGGCGAGGAGATCTACGACGAGTACCTGGCCGACCGCATCTGGCCCGGCACCCGCGCCCTGGCCGAGGCCCATCTGGAGGCCGGCCAGAAGGTGTGGCTGGTCACCGCGGCCCCCGTGGAGATCGCCACGGTCATCGCCCGCCGCCTGGGCCTGACCGGCGCGCTCGGCACGGTCGCCGAGTCCGTCGGCGGCGTCTACACCGGCAAGCTCGTCGGCGAGCCCCTGCACGGCCCCGCGAAGGCCGAGGCGGTCCGCGCCCTGGCCGCCGCCGAGGGCCTGGACCTGACGCGGTGCGCGGCCTACAGCGACTCGCACAACGACATCCCGATGCTGTCCCTGGTCGGACACCCGTACGCCATCAACCCCGACGCGAAGCTGCGCAAGCACGCGCGGGCCCGTGACTGGCGGCTGCGCGACTACCGCACCGGACGCAAGGCGGCCAAGGTCGGCATCCCCGCCGCCGCAGGCGTCGGCGCGGTCGCGGGCGGCACCGCGGCGGCCATCGCCCTGCACCGCCGCCGCCGCTGAGCCGACGGCAGGAGGCCCGGGGCGCGGGGCCGCGGGCCCGGAACGCGGCGATTCGGTCCCCTTACCCGGCCGATCCCCCCGCCAGTCCCGTTGATGCCACTCGGGCACAACACGCCCCGGACTCGGACGGAACGTGACCTTATCTGATCAACAACCGGTCACTCTCGGATACTTGAACCGGCGAGGATCGGTTACAGAAGCGACGTAATCGATGATTTGAGCAACTGGGTGTAGCACTGCCTGTACGAAGCGTTATTCTCCTCAGACGCAAACCGGTACCCACCCGCCACCACGAGGGGTGAACGGTTCCGCACTGCACGTGATGGAAGCTCTGCCTCTGGGAGTCCCGTGTACCCACACGTCGGGGTTGACGCCTCGGGCCTGGCTACGCTGCGCGCAACGGTCCTCGACCACTTGCGCGGCTTCGTCCCCACCGCGTACGCCGTCCCCGCCCTCGTCGCGCCGCGCCTTGCCACAAGCGGCCCGGCCGCCCCCTGCTATGCCCTGGCGGACGGCACCGCGGCAGTCGGCCGACGGAGCCGCTCAGGCTCCGCGACCACCGCCGCGCGCCGTCCCGCCGCCGACAGCGACAGCGCCCGCATGATGGACCTCGTCGAGCGCGCCCAGTCCGGCGAGGCCGAAGCCTTCGGACGCCTCTACGACCAGTACAGCGACACCGTCTACCGCTACATCTACTACCGCGTCGGCGGGAAGGCGACCGCCGAGGACCTCACCAGCGAGACCTTTCTGCGCGCCCTGCGCAGAATCGGTACGTTCACCTGGCAGGGCCGCGACTTCGGCGCCTGGCTGGTCACGATCGCCCGCAATCTGGTCGCCGACCACTTCAAATCGAGCCGCTTCCGGCTCGAAGTGACCACCGGCGAAATGCTCGACGCCAACGAGGTCGAGCGCAGCCCCGAGGACTCCGTCCTGGAGTCCCTCTCCAACGCCGCCCTGCTCGACGCCGTGCGCCGGCTCAACCCTCAGCAGCAGGAGTGCGTGACCCTGCGCTTCCTCCAGGGCCTCTCCGTCGCCGAGACCGCACGCGTCATGGGCAAGAACGAGGGCGCGATCAAGACCCTCCAGTACCGGGCCGTCCGCACCCTGGCCCGACTGCTCCCGGACGACGCCCGCTGATCCCCGTGCACAGACCCACGACGGGCCGACCGGTGACGGACCGACCGGCCACGGACAGCGACAGCCAACTCACCCTACGTACAAGCAAGTTGCTTCGACGGTCGGATCATCTTTCGTCCGTAACCCAAGTACCGCGCCGCTCGTTGTGCGGGATACAGGCTCCCTGTGGTCACTCCCCGGCTGCCCGCGCTCACTCGAACGGGTGGGAGCGGACCGGGGACGCAACCCTCAGGACCCCCTGGGGAGTCGACCGTCTTGACGAGAGGAGGTGCCGCCAGTGATCGCAAACGTATCGGCACACCGGCGGGCGAACGCCTTCGCCCAGGCCCTGGAGGAACCGTCCGACCGGGGCCCGGCGGCCGAGCAGTCCGAACCGCCGGCGACCGGAGGGTCCCCGCCCCCCGCGCCGGTCAGCACCGAACAGGCCGAGCGGAGCCGCATGCTGGCTCTGGCGGGCGGACTCGGCGACCTGCCGAAACCGGAGCTGGACCCCGAGGTCAAGGTCGTCCAGCGCGCCCAGCTCGTGGCCGCCATGGAGACCATGCTCCTGGAGGGCAGAGCCCCGGGCGGCGAAGCGGACCCTTCGGTGCCCGAGCAGCGGTCCCGCAAGGGGGCCAAGGGCGCCCACCGGGCCAGTCCGCTGCGGAAACTGCGCCCCCGGTCCCGCCTGTCGAAGAGCCTCGCGGCGGGCGGCCTCACCGTGGGTGTCGCCGCCGGCGCCTTCGGCGGAGTGGCCGCTGCCAGTACGGACGCCCTGCCCGGTGACTCCCTCTACGGCCTCAAACGGGGCATGGAGGACTTCAAACTGGGCCTGGCCGACGGCGACACCGACCGCGGCCAGATCTATCTGGACCAGGCGTCCACGCGGTTCAACGAGGCGCGCAGACTCATGGAGCGCGGACGCGGCGGCCACCTCGACCACGAATCGCTCGGCGAGGTCCGACGCGCCCTCTCGGGCATGCGGTTCGACGCGTCGGAAGGCCACCGGCTCCTCCTCGCGGCCTATGAACGGGACGGCTCCATCGGCCCCATCCAGGCACTCTCCGCCTTCTCGCAGTCCCACCGCGAGAGCTGGAGCACCTTGCGCGACCGACTCCCCGTCCAGCTCGGAGACGTCAGCCAGGAGGTCAGCTCGGTCTTCGACGCCATAGACCAGGAGGTCGACCCGCTGCGCTCCCTGCTGCCCCAACCCCCCGCCAAGGGCAGCGGCAGCACCGCACCGGGCAGCGACCAGGACACCACGGGCACATCCGGTACGGACCGGCCGGAGCCCGGCAGGTCCGAGGCGTCCACCGACAGTGGCGAACGCGGCCAGGACGCCCGTCCGCACCCCTCCGCATCCAGCAGCGGTAGCGGCGACGGCCTGCTCGGCGGCAACACCGGCGGCCTGCTCGACCCGCCGAAGGACACCACCGGCCCGAGCCTGCCCGGCAAGAACGCCCTGCCGAGCAAACCCGACGTCACCCTGCCACCGCTGCTCCCCGGCCTCCTGCCGGGCCTGGGCATCGACGCACAGGACGCGGACCAGTAGATCCATCGGTTACGTGTGTGGGGCGCCCCCCGATCGGGGGGCGCCCCACACACGTACGGAGCCACTCGTACGGGGCTAGAAGAACACCGACCGGCGCTGCACCAGCAGCTTGTACAGGGTGTGCTGGATCTGCTCGCGGACCTGGTCGGTCAGGTTGAACATCAGCATCGGGTCCTCGGCCGCCTCCGGCGGATACCCGTCCGTCTCGATCGGCTCACCGAACTGGATCGTCCACTTCGTCGGCAGCGGGACGGCACCCAGCGGACCCAGCCAAGGAAACGTCGGCGTCAGCGGGAAGTACGGGAACCCCAGGAGCCGCGCGAGCGTTTTCGCGTTACCGAGCATCGGATAGATCTCCTCGGCCCCGACGATCGAGCAGGGCACGATCGGCGTCCCCGCCCGCAGCGCCGTCGACACGAAGCCACCCCGCCCGAAGCGCTGCAACTTGTAGCGCTCGCCGAAGGGCTTGCCGATGCCCTTGAAGCCCTCCGGCATCACCCCGACCAGCTCACCGCGCTGGAGCAGCCGTTCCGCGTCCTCGGCGCAGGCCAGCGTGTGCCCGGCCTTGCGCGCCAGCTCGTTGACCACCGGCAGCATGAACACCAGATCGGCCGCCAGGAGCCGCAGATGGCGCTGATGCGGGTGGTTGTCGTGGACGGCGACCTGCATCATCAGCCCGTCCAGCGGCAGCGTCCCCGAGTGGTTCGCGACGATCAGCGCCCCGCCGTCCGCCGGGATGTTCTCGATGCCCTTCACCTCGACCCGGAAGTACTTCTCGTACACCGGCCGCAGCAGCGACATCAGGACCTGGTCCGTCAGCTCCTCGTCGTACCCGAAGTCGTCGACCTCGTAGTCCCCCGTGAGCCGCCGCCGCAGAAAGGCCAGGCCCCCGGCCACCCGCCGCTCCCAGCCACGCTCCCCGTCCTGCGGGAGCGACTCCCGCGCCTCTCGCGTCACCGGCACATCATCCTGCGCAATCTGCGGCGCGGGCACGGGCTGGACCCCGCGTACCTGCGCCCCTCGCCGGCCGGACGCCGTGGTCCGGCGGCGCGCCGGGCGCTGGGCGCCCCCGCGCGACCGGTCGTCGTCGAAGGGAATGACCTTGGCGTCCGCCATCGTTGATGCGCTCCTCGGTTGGCGCTCTGCGTCAGGTAGGGCCGTGCGTCGGCGTCAGGTGGGGCTCTGCGTCGGCGTCGGGATGGTCGGGCTCGATGCCGGCGTCCTCGGGTCCGCCGGCGGCCTGTCCGGGTCCGCCGAGGGCTTGTTCCGGTCCGGTGCCGGGTGCCCGCCCCGCAGGACCGGAAGCGCGGCGACCCGGTCGACGGCCTGCGCCACAGCCTCCGGCGGCAGCAGCCCGGGACCACGGCTGCGCGCGAACTCCGCGAAGGTCTCCGCGGTCGTGAACTCCGGTACGTAGCCCAGGGTCTCGCGCATCTGGTGCGTGGCGACCATCCGGCCGTGCGTCAGCAGCCGCAGCTGCTCCGGTGAGAAGTCCGTCATCCCCAGGGTACGCAGCGCCGACCCCAGCCAGGTCACGGCCGGCAGCAGCACCGGCACCGTGGGGCGGCCCAGGCGCCGCGCGCACTGCGACAGGAGCAGCACCCCGTCCCCGGCGATATTGAACGTGCCGCTGTTCAGCGTCCCGCGCGCGGGATCGTGCGAGGCGATCCGCAACACCTCGACGACATCGTCCTCGTGCACGAACTGGAGCCGGGGGTCGTAGCCGAACACGGTCGGCAGCACCGGCAGCGAGAAGTACTCGACGAGCGGCGAGTCCGCGGTCGGACCGAGGATGTTGGCGAACCGCAGCACACACACCGCGACATCCGGGCGCCGCCGCGCGAAGCCCCGCACATAGCCCTCGACCTCGACGGTGTCCTTCGCGAAGCCGCCGCTCGGCAGCGACTTGGGCGGGGTGGTCTCGGTGAACACGGCCGGGTCGCGCGGCGCCGAACCGTACACATTGGTCGAGGACTTCACGACGAGCCGCTTCACCGTCGGCGACTTCTGGCAGGCGCCGAGGAGCTGCATCGTCCCGATGACGTTGGTCTCCTTCAGCGTGGTCCGGCCGCCGCTGCCCAGCGGGGTGCCCGTGACGTCCAGGTGCACGACCGTGTCGACGGAGTGCTCGGCGAGAACCCGCGCGATCGTCGGCTGCCGGATGTCCGCGCGGACGAAGTCGGCGCCGCCCAGAGGGTGTCCCGGGGCCACCGCGTCCACGGCGACGACCCGGTCGACCTGGGGATCCCGCAGGATCCGCCGGACGAATCGGCCCCCCAACTGCCGGGCCGCCCCGGTCACGAGCACGACCTTGCCCAAGATCAGCGCCTACCTTCCGCGTCGCCGCGCTCTGCCCTTGCCGCCGTCATCGCCGTGTCGTCGCCTTCATCGCCCTCATCGGCGCCGCCGGTCTCCGGGGCCTCTCGCGGCCACGTTAGCGGGTCGGTGTTGCCCTGTGATGACCGTGCGACGCCCGAAGTCGGGACAGCCACCGATGGCGCACAGGAAGGCGGGCGCGGGCACCGGACCGCCCTTCGCGGCCGGAACGTGCTGTGGCCCCTCCACCAATCGGTGAAGGGGCCACAGAGCGCGCTGTCGCAGCGGTCGCTTACTTCTTGTTGCGACGCTGAACGCGAGTGCGCTTGAGCAGCTTGCGGTGCTTCTTCTTCGCCATCCGCTTGCGCCGCTTCTTGATAACAGAGCCCACGTCAACCCTCGCTCACTTCTCGGACAACCCCCGCGTGCGGGGACAATCACTCGGTGCGGGGCTGCAATGGGGCCCACACGACCTACCTACGAGCGGCCTAGCCTACCCCGCCCGAGTGCCGAGACTGTAATCGAGGGTGACGATCAGGCGGTGTCCACCCCCACATACGACTCGCGAAGGTACTCGTGAACCGCGTTCTCAGGGACCCGGAACGACCTACCGACCCTGATCGCGGGCAGATGACCACTGTGCACCAGCCGGTACACGGTCATCTTGGACACTCGCATCACCGAGGCGACTTCCGCCACAGTGAGAAACTGAACCTCGCTGAGAGGCCGTTCGTCAGCAGCCATCACACACCTGAACCTTCCACACATGACGGGCACCGGCTTCCCCTCCGGTGACTCCTCGTCGCTGTGCGCTCACTCCCCAGACTAGGGGCGGGTGATGCGAGTGGGGAAGAGGAGCAGCCATCGGCCGCCTACTGTGACAGACACGCTCGATTGAGTACATAGCGAGTAAGCGGCCGGTAGTAATCAGACCGCACAGCGTCATCAAGTGGAACGACCACGGACACCTGCCCCTCGGCCTCACCCACGAACAGCGCGGGATCATCCGTATCGGCCAGCCCCATGGCGTCAAACCCCAGCTGACCTGCCCCGCACACCCATCCATGGTCCCCCACGACCAGCCCAGGAAGGGGTCCCCCGGCATCCGCCGCAGCCCCCAGAACGGTACGAACCGGGAGCGGCGAGTGGGTGTGTGCGCCGGTCTCACTCGCGTCACCCCGCGCGCCGGGTTCCCGCACCAGCGCGACTCCCCGTACGTAGTCGAGGTTGTACGTACGTAGACCGAACCTAGTCGTTATGTCGACACAGCCACCCTGCGCAAAGGTGAGAACAGGGCATCCCGCCGCCGACAGGGCACCGGCCAAAGCGGCGTAGAAACCCAGCAGTCGATGCGGATGTCCCGTACCGATCAGCACCGGCTCCCGACGCGCCCCGGCCACACCGAGCCGCTCCGCGAACGCGTCCAGCGCCGCCAACGTCCGCTCCGGGTCGATCACATCGTGCCCCGTCGTCAGCCGCGGATCGTCCGAGACCCCGCACTTGTCGGCCATCAGCGCCATCACATCCCGCTGACCCCAGTTCCACTCGGGGTCGAGGCCGAGCAGCACCCGCGGATCCCGCGCGGCGAAGAGCCGGTAACTCCGCAGACTCTCCTCCCGCGAAGTCGCCACGGGTCCGGCCAGCCTGGCCGCCAACAGATGCGCCCGCAAGGCGCCGGCACTCAACATCCTGAGATGCTGACGCACCCAGCCCCCTCGCTCCCCCAAAACCTACAAAACCCCCACACTTGGCGTAACGCCGACCCGCACAGGGGAAAGGCGCAGGCGTCGCCGGGGCTCGCTAGGGCATCAGCCCGCGCAGCGGAAAGACGGCCCGCCGGGTGGCCAGCACGGCCTGGTCAAGCCGATCGGCCGGGTCGTACCCGGACTCCCACGACTTCCAGCCCACCGGCCACCCCCCATCCGTCATCCGCCCAGGCCCCCGGACACGGGCCCGCGCGTACACCTCCCGCAACCACTCCTCAGGAACCTCCGCCTCCGGCTCCACCGGAACCCCCGCCGCGATCCCCACCAAATGCGTCCACGACCGAGGCACCACATCCACCACGGCATAACCCCCGCCCCCGAGCGCGACCCACCGCCCCTCCGCGTACTCATGCGCCAGCTCATGGCACGCCACCTGCACCGCGCGCTGCGCGTCCAACGACACCGCGAGATGCGCGAGCGGATCCTCGAAGTGGGTATCCGCGCCATGCTGCGTCACCAGCACCTGCGGCCGGAAGTCGGCCAACAGCTCTGGCACCACGGCATGGAACGCCCGTACCCACCCGGCATCCGCGATCCCGGCGGGCAGCGCCACATTCACCGCCGACCCCTCGGCCGAGTCGCCACCGGTCTCCTCCGGCCACCCGGTCCCGGGGAACAGCATCCTCGGATGTTCGTGCAGCGAGATCGTGAGCACCCGGGGGTCGTCCCAGAACGCCGCCTGCACCCCGTCCCCGTGGTGCACGTCCACATCCACATAGGCGACCCGCTCGGCACCCAACTCCAGGAACCGGGCGATGGCCAGCGACGCGTCGTTGTAGATACAGAACCCCGACGCGCTCCCCGGCATCGCATGGTGCAGCCCACCCGCGAAATTCACCGCGTGCAGGACATGACCGCGCCACACCGCCTCGGCCGCGCCGACTGACTGTCCGGCGATCAGCGCCGACGCCTCGTGCATCCCCGCGAACGCCGGGTCGTCCGCGGTCCCGAGACCGTAGGAACCGTCCGCCGACTCGGGATCGGCGGAGGCGGCCTTGACCGCCTCGATGTAGTCCTCACGGTGCACGAGCCGAAGCGTCGACTCGCCGGCCGGCTGAGCCGCGACCACATCGAGCCTGCTGTCCAGCCCGAACGCGCTCACGAGCCGCCGGGTCAGAGCCAGCCGGACCGGATCCATCGGGTGATCCGGGCCGAAGTCATAGCCCGTCACCGCTTCGTCCCACATCAGCTGTGCGCGACCGCTCATGCACCTCACCGTATCGGTCCGGTCGCGGGGCGAACGACCGGGCGTACAGCAGTGTCACAAGCACCAACACCATGGGAACGACCATCGCGCCGCGATAGTTCCACGCGTCCCCGAGCGCCCCGACCAGCGGGGAACCGATCAGGAATCCCACGTAGTTGAAGACATTGAGCCGCGCTATAGCCGTGTCGGACGCTCCGGGGAAGAGCCGTCCGGCCGCGGCGAACGTCTGCGGCACGATCACACAGAGCCCGAGGCCCAGCAGGGTGAAGCCGAGCATCCCGATCCAGGGCCCCGGCGCCACGGCGACCACCCCGAACCCGAGCGCGGCCACCACACTCCCGGCCCGCACCACCCCGACCGCCCCGAAGCGCCGCACACCGAAATCCCCAAGTGCCCGCCCGACGAGCGTGGTCACCATATAGACGTTGTACGGAACGGTCGCGAGCTGCTCCGAACTGCCCAGCACGTCCTGGAGGTACTTCGCGCTCCAGTTCGAGACAGTCGAGTCCCCGATATAGGCGAAGGTCATCACCAGGCACAGCGGCAGCAGCATCCGGAAGACGACGGGCCCGGCCTCGCCGCCCTTCTGCGCGCCCCCGTCCCCCTCCGCACCGCCGACACCCCCGCCGACACCCGCGTCGACGTACCACCAACTCCCCACGAACACGGCCGGCAACAACACCACGACCACCGGCAGATACGACACGAACAGCGCTAGATCCCAGTGCGCCCCGACCCAGGCCAGCGAGGCTCCGATGATCCCCCCGAGGCTGTACGCGGCGTGGAATCCGAGCATGATGCTGCGCCCGTAGGCCCGTTGCAGGCTCACGCCGAGCATGTTCATGGACGCGTCGAGCGCGCCGACCGCGAGCCCGAACACCCCGAGCGACACGGCCACCTGCCACAGCCGGTCGCCGGAGGCAACCCCGAGCAGCGCCAGGAGCACGACGGGCTGCGACCACCGAAGGACCCTGCTGGGCCGCACCCGCTTCACCAGATGTTCGGTGCACACACTGCCGACCCCGGCGAGCACCGGCACCGCGGCGAGAAAGGCGGGCAACAGCCCGTCGGATATCCCGTACCGGTCCTGGATCGCGGGAATCCGGGTCACCAGAAGAGCGAAGGCGGCACCCTGCACGAAGAAGCTGAACGCCAAGGAGGCTCGGCCGCGCCGCAGCACATCTGTCATGGCGGCACAGCGTAAGGCCCCGAACTACCCGTGGGTAGATAGATCAGGAAGCGACTTTTCGGATCACGCGAGCAGGGCGGGGAGTTGCTTCATGTCCGAGAAGAACGCGGTGGCTCCGGCGAGCCGTTCCGGGGGCGCCATCGCGGTGAATCCGTACACGTCCATCCCCGCCGCGACCGCGGCCTCCACACCCAGGGGACTGTCCTCGACGACCGCGCACCGCCCGGCGACCACGCCCATCCGCTCGGCCGCGTGCAGAAAGAGATCCGGCGCCGGCTTTCCCTTGCCCACATCCTCGGAGCTGAAGATCCGCGCATCGTCGAACCACCGGTCGAGCCCGGTCTTCCGGTGCCCGACCCGAATCCGCTCATGGCTCCCTGACGAAGCGACACAGGTGACGACCCCGTCGGCGCGAAGTATCTCCAGAACGTCCATAACCCCGTCGACCGGCTCCAACTCCCGCTCGAACGCGCCGAATACGCGCTGATGAAAGCTGTCGTCAAACCCTTCGGGCAACCGCTCCCCGGTCCGCTCCCTCACCAGATCGTGTACGCGATGCATGGCACCCCCCATGTAGTCGCGCAGGGAGTCTTCGTACGTGGTGGGGTGCCCGATCTCGGTCAGGTAGCCGGCGAGGATTCGATTGGAGATCGGCTCACTGTCCACGAGAACGCCGTCGTTGTCGAAGATGACCAGGTCGTATCGCATGACTCGACCCTAAACGACCGGGAAAACCCGTAAAACGAAAAAGCCCCCGCACCGAGGTGCGGGGGCTTTCCCATAAAGATAGTTCGGCGGTGTCCTACTCTCCCACAGGGTCCCCCCTGCAGTA